>DASTWV010000059.1:0-300000 GCA_035765775.1 Actinomycetota bacterium
TGTGGTGCTGGCGGACACCGACACCGTCACCGGCCGGAGGGGCCAGGACTCGGATTTCAGGCGGAGGTGGGGCTTCCTTGCGGCCACCCGTGGGGCGTTCTAAGTGGCCACCAGTGGGGACTTTGGCATGGCCACGTACAGGGCCCCGCTTCAACCGACGTTGCGGCGACCTATAAGGACATCACCGGTCAGCCGATTCGGGCCTTGCGGTGCGAAAGCGCTTGCTTCTGAGGACGTGGAACATGGTTGGCCGCCAGGCGAATCTCAGGTCTCGAGAGGCGTTGCTGACGCTGGCAGGTGGACCTTGGGTCAGAGGCGGTTCGCTGCCTCGCGCCTGGGCGGCCTTCAAACCATCACGTCGTCCGGACAATCCACCGATTCGCGCGGAAAAACCTATTCAGCTCACGGCGCCTGTAGCGGTGGCTCGGCAATTGGTGCACATGGAGGCGAACCGGGATGACCAACTGGGAAAGTTCGCGGCGGCCTCGCGGCGGATCCCGGCTTATGTGCGATGCGCGATCAACCGATATGCATAGGGGAGACTCCGCGGGAGCGGGCTCTGGTGTTGGATGTGGCCGACCGGAGTGGCCTACGATTCCCCACAGCGCGGACAGAGAAAGAGCTTGGGCGCCGAAGGCTTCGTTGGGGCGCTGGAGTTGAGACGGAAGGAAGAAAGGGATCCCAATGACTCGTGCCAAGGCAGACGCCCTTGACCCCCTGCTGACCGAACTGTGGGAACGCAACGCGAGCGACCTCATCCTGACGGTCGGCGCTCCACCGATGCTCCGCATCGACGGCCAGCTGACGCCACTCCCGGGGATCGAAGCGCTGCAGCCGGACGAGGCCGAAGCTCTCCTGCAGAGTGTGCTCCCGGAAGACATGTGGGTCCGCTTCCAGCGGAACCGAGAAATCGACTTCTCGTTCAATTGGCGAGACCTCGCCCGGTTCCGGGGCAATGCCTTCGTGCAACGGGGCACCTTCGGCCTGGCCGTGCGAGCAATCCCCTTCCAAATTCCCAGCTTTTCCCAGCTAGGCCTCCCTCCGGTCACAGCTGGCCTCACGCAGCTGCCCCATGGGCTCATTCTGGTCACTGGGCCGACGGGCTGCGGCAAGTCGACCACCCTGGCATCCATGCTCGACTACATAAACCAGACACGGGCCTGCCATATTCTGACAATTGAGGACCCGATCGAGTACGTGCACGCCCACAAACGCTGCGTCGTGAACCAGCGGGAGGTCGGCGATGACACGCACTCTTTCGCCAACGCACTCCGCTCCGCACTCCGGGAGGACCCCGACGTCCTGCTCGTGGGAGAGATGCGGGACCTCGAGAGCATCCGGATCGCATTGACCGTGGCGGAGACCGGCCACCTGGTGTTCGCCACCCTGCACACCAACGACACCTCGCAGGCCCTGGACCGCATCGTCGACGTCTTCCCGGCCGAGCAGCAGCAGCAGATCCGCATCCAGCTGGCCAACTCGCTGCAGAGCGTCCTCTACCAGCAGCTGATCCCGCGGATCGGCGGTGGGCGGGTGGCGGCTTTCGAGGTGCTGCTGGCCAACCATGCCATCCGGAACCTCATCAAAGAAGGCAAGAGCAGCCAGATCCGCAACGTCGTGGTCACGAGCCAGAAGGAGGGCATGCAGACCCTTGAGGCGGCCATCTCCGACCTGATTGTCCAGGGCGTCATCGACCCCGTCGCCGGCCGCATGCGGAGCATGTTCCCCAATGAGATCCGCACCACCGGCCCCCTGGGCATGGCCCCGCCCGTGCCCATGCCGATCCCGGCGTCTCCGCCGCCCCCCGTTGCAGCGGGAGCCCAGGGGGATCGCCGGCGGGGACGCTGAACCTCGCCGGTCAGCACGACCCCTGGGGGATGGCGGCCCCCAACGCCAGCGCTCTGGTGCGGGCCGTGTCCGCGGTCTCCTGGTCGCCGGCACGGCAGGCCCCGCCGAGCAGGTTCAGCCAGGCCGTGGGATTCTCGGGCGTCAGCTGTGTCGCCTTCTCGGCATAGGGCAGTCCTGCCGAAGGTCCCGCCAGCGCTTCGGCTGCGGCCGCCCGGGCGGTCAGCAAGATCGCGATGCTGCCCGCGTCGGCCCCAGGCGCGATCGTCCGGATCCCGTCATCCAGGATGGCAGCCGCCCGAGCCGGGTCGCGCCCAGGCCCGAGCTCGAACGAGGCCGCAGCCAGATAGCCCTGGGTGTCTCCGGGTGCGACCATGATCGCCTGGGCGTAGGTACTCCGAGCGTCCCGGGCATCTCCGAGCTGGGCATAGACGGCGGCCAGCTCATTGCGGATGCGGTTGGTCAGGCGGGAGCGGGCGAGGGCTTGGCGCAGCAGGCGTGCCGCGGCGCGCAAGTCCGCGCTGCCGGTGCGGTTCGCCAGCCGTTCCGCCCTGACCTCGAATGGCTGGGCCGAATACGGGGCGAGGATCGAGGCCATGCGGAGCGCCTGGTCGCTGGCTCCCGGCTCTCCAGCGATGTGGCCGGCAACGAACGCCCCGCTGACCGCCAGCAGAGATACCAGAGCCAGGACACCCACGATCCGGCTCATCCAGCCCGGAGGCCGCTGGGTGGTGGGCGGATCCTCGAGCCACGGCGTGACCGCCAAGGCGGCCATAACGACAAACGCCAAGCCGTACCCGGCGTACGACCAGTCGTGGTCGATCGCGAGATGGATCGAGCCGCCGACCAACCCGCCCCAGACGCCAAGAAGCCAGGGTGACTCCCTGCCCCAGCCCTTCCTCAGCCCCAGAAAACCACCGAGGAGAGGCACAAGGGCAAGTGCCACCATACCGGCGAGGAGGGCCAGCCCTCCCTCGGCAAACGACTCCAGGTACTGGTCGTGCGCCCACTTCGACCATTCCCACTGCGGCTTTTGGATTTTGGCGAACACCGGACCGAACGTACCGAGCCCGGTGCCTACCAACACATTGTGACGACCGATCTGCACAGCCCCCACATCCCAGTGGATGCGCATCACAAGGCTGGCCGGGTCCTCACCTTTGACCGCCAAGACCGACTGCACGCCCCCACCGTGCTGCGCGCCCCGGTGAAAGAACACGGGCCCGGTCATGAGCAACCCCATGCCCGCCACCGCCACGAGGAGCGCAGCGCTCCGCAGGAGGACCCTTTTCACCCCAGTCCCGGCCATGGCCACCACAGCTATGAGGCCCGCTCCGCCGGCCACCGCACCGCCACGGGATCCGCTGAGCGCGATGCCGAGGTACACAAACGCTGAGGCAAACCCGGTGCCCAACGCGAAGATCCGAGATGGGGTAGTCAGGCAGACACAGACCAGTAACGGGGCCAGCAGGATCAGGTACCCGGCGTATTGGTTCGGCGCGTAGAACGTCCCGACCTGGGCATGGGTCGGATCGCGCGACCCCAACCAGAGGTAGAAACCCCAGAGCGTCTGGATGGACACCGCCACGATGAGCACCCCGGTCAGCCACTCCCGACCCCGCCGGCGTTCCGCCACTCGAAGGGCCAGCACGCCAGAGGCGCCGAGCCACAGCCACTGCAGGGCTCCGGGGTAGCTCGTGGCGAGATCCCGGGAGAACACCGCCGACAGCCCCGCCGCCAGGACCGAGCCAGCCAGAACAACCGCCAGGTACCGGTGCCAGCGGTCGCGAGAAACCCCCAGCCTGCCGGCCAACCCCAATACCGCGACGACGCCGAACGTCAAGGCCTCGGCCCCGGCCAGCCAGCCCGGATCGTTGCCACCGGTCATCAAGGGGAGTACGCCCAGACCGAACACGAGCGGCACCAGAGCCACCACAGCAACCACCACGACCGAAGCCCGCCTCGGCGAGAAGGTGTCCTCGGGGGTGTTCTTGGTCCGGAGCACTGCCCGAAGGGTAGACCCCCACCCGCTCCTTCGGTGACCCAAGATCGACCCCGGCAACCAGGAGGGCCCGGGGAACACCCGGGCCCTCCAGGCGATTCAGCGACTCGGACCTACGTGATGGTGCATGCCCCGGACGCCGTCACCTTCCCGTTCGACGGGGCGTACGAGATGGTGTAGCCGTTGTTGCCGGGGGTGTCACGGATGAGGCCCTCACCGATCAGCGTGCCGTCATGCGTGTTGAAGTTGTTGGTGGCGCCGATACCGCTTGCGTAGGCGCCGTATTTGGCGTAGTAGGCCTCCGAAGCGACCTCCACCGTCTTGGCATCCGCCTTGCACGCCGCCGCGTTGCCACGGTCGGTGATGCCTGCGACGGCGAAGACGACGATTGCCGCTAGAATCCCCAAAATTACAATCACGATCAGCAACTCGATGAGAGTGAAGCCACTCTCACTCTGCTGCAGCTTCCTCAATTTCGGCATCACTTTTTGAAGCCTCCTCTCTCGCGCAGCATTTCTCCTGGAACGCTGCTAGCTTTCCTTGACCAACCTCATGCTCCGGACTACGATCGCGCGCCGCCCATCACCTCCTTGCTCCGCAGGGAAGGTGGCTCCTTGATCCGAACCAACCTCGGCGAACTCACCGGTAATAACTCCAAGCAGTGACCGTCACCTGCTTGCCCGGATTGCTACTATCTGTATCGTCGTACTGGGCAATAGCCTTGAGCTTTGTCTTGCCCCCGACAGTGGCGGTGAACAGAACGGTGCGTGGGCCCGCTTTGGTCGAGGTTCCCAGGATGGGGGGCGTCCCGATCACGCCAGCCAGCGGTCCGGCACCGCCGGTCAGATCCATCGTCAGATCGTCACAGATGATCCCTCGCCCAAAGATTGCCTGGGTAGAGCTCGTGACAAGCTTGACGTTGAACGATCCCACGGGGGCGTAGACAGTACCCCGCAGCACCAGTTGCGTGCTGGCGGCGCTGGCGTCGAGGAGGTAGCACGACTGGTTCGCCACACATCCCGATTCCACGTTGCTGGCGGTATAGGTGACGGTGTAGCGCGGGGGCAGGCCATACAAGACAATCTGCTGGCGGGTGAGGCTGATTATAGGGCACGCGTTCAACGCGTTGTCCAGTCTCATGTGGCTGTCACCCCCGAAGACCCATTGGACCCCCGGCTGACCCGCCAGGCAATCCGTGGCCGCCGATCCTGCTGCATTTGGGGTCCCACCGATCATCTGCGAAAAGCTTGGAGCCCAAAGGTGCGCCGGATTTCCGGTAGAGAAATTGAAGAAATACACACCGGTGGTGAATATCGCTTTGCCATTACTGGCACAGGGGCCCGCCGCGTTGAGTTGGTTCACATTTGTGTACCATCCCGGGAAGAAGTAAGTTGCGCCCGAAATACACTGGCTGGCGGCTGGCGTCACCGTCGACGTGAGCAGCGGATCATAGGTCGACGTGACGTAGCCGGGGTCGAATACGGTGGCGTTGTCAGCACAATTGAGCCCACCGGTTGCGCTGATATTCGTCGATGCGGACTCGAGACACGAGGGCGTGCTGACACTTCCAGTCACATTCCAAAAGACCGCGTTCTTCAGGTCGATATTGTTGTTCGACCGAGCCTTGCCCCCGATGGTCAGCGTGTAGTTCGACTTCTCGAGTACCCCATTCGGAACAGTTCCAGTCACCGTCTCCAGTGCCAAAAGAGCATAGGACGGGTCGTTACTCGTATTATCCTGCGAAACCAGCCCACTATCATTTGTGCCGACGCACGTTACCGTCGCCGACACACCATCGATCGTCATTCCGGAGGTGGGGCAATTGTTGGTTCCAACGGGGGTGGCGTAAGCAGGGGCGGTCCCCAGGAGCACACCGCTCGCATCGCGGGCATGACGCAGGCTGTTTATCGCTCCGTTTACTGCCCCATCCACCCCATACGTAGTCGAGGACTGGTCCCGAACCGCGAGGGTTGTGCGTATGCTGGCGTCGCCCATATACAGGAGGGCGCCCAGCCCCACGGCAATGATAATGATGAAGATCAGCGCTAGGAGGAGCGCGCTGCCCTCATCGTCCTCAAACGCACCTTTTATTCGCTGGCGAAGACAGATCAACCCGTTGACCTCCCGACTCCCGATACGAAGAACTGGAAGCCATCCTGCTCAGTAACAGTCATGCCCACAGCCCGAGCGGGCTGGTTGGCGCAGGTATATACGCACACGGCCGGCGCCACACTTGAACTCAGCAAGTGAGCCACAATGACGTCGCTGGACTGCGGGGTGGATCCCGGGGCAGCGCCCCGGCAGTTCACCCGGTGAAGGGCGGGCTGGGCGCCGGCGACAGCCTGGGTTTCGTAGGTTGCCACGTTGTATGCCGTGACGCTCCCGGTCACATCGTATTCGGTCCATTGGAACTGAAGGATCGGTGTATACCCGGCAACAAGACAGCCTGAGTCATATCCTGACGTCACCGTCCCCGTCACCCCGGCACTTTGGACATCGTTTCCAAAGTAGGCAGTCGATATCTGGGCGTCGTGGGACTCGGTAAGGCGCTGCTGGGTAGATGCCGTGTTGTGGATCACGGCGATCACGGAGGCGGCAACCGGACCCATGATGACGCCTAGAATCACGATGGCGACCAGCAGCTCCATGAGCGTGAAGCCGGACTGGTTGGCGGCGAGCGACCCGAGACGGCTCATGACGTCGGGCATTGGTTGGCCCCAGCACCGCTGATACCCGGGCACCGCTTCACGACGTCGAGCGTCTCGGAAGCGCGCGCCGAGGAGACCTTTAGGGAGATCTTCTGCAACCCGGGGTCTTTCCCGCCCGGACAGGCCGGTGCCCACGTGGCGGTTGACGAGACCCAGAATGCCACGCCGGTAGCCGCAGGGGTGTAGACGCCGGCATACCCGGGCAGCATTGTGAAGGTCACAGCCGCGGGCGCGTAACTCGCAGGCGACGCCGAACAACCTGCCCATGTCGTGCTGCCTTCAACGGCTTCCGCGTAGTCTCGGAGGATCGCCTGGGCATTAGCCTCCTGCCGGTGGATGTCTGAGGTGATGATCGATGTCGCCATTCCCCCCAAGATAGCCACGAAAGCTATACCCATAATAGCAATCGTCATGATAACCTCAATTAGTGTGGTGCCGGCGTCATTCCGGGGAGGCCGTAATTTGCTGATCACGAGATCTGCACTTGACGGAAGATGCCGTACATCGCAGAGATCAGAGCGATCGCAACAAATCCGACGATCAGTCCCATAAACACGATCATGGCTGGCTCGAACAGGGTGGTCAGCTTCTTGATCTTGTAGTCAAGCTCCTGCTCGTAGAACGACGACGCTGTTTCAAGCTGCGTATCCAGAGTCCCGGTGTCCTCGCCCACCCGGACCATCTGCGTGACCGCGGCGGGAAACAGGGCAGAGCGCTGGATCGGCCCGGCGATGCCGCCACCCTCGAGCATCTCCGCCCGCACGGCGTCGAGGGCCTCCTCGTAGACCCGGTTCTTCGTGCTCTCCGACACGACAAGCAGAGCCTCAGGGAGGGGCACGCCGGCGCGGACCATCGCCGCCAGTACCCGGCAGAACCGTTCGATGATGGCGAAGCGGACCACGTCGGACAATACCGGGATCTTCAGGAGCAATTGGTCCTTCTTGCGCCGGCCCCATTCGCTGTTGAGCGTGAGAGCGAGCGAAATGATGAGCACCCCAAGGCCGGTCAGGAGGGCCCACCACCAGTGGCCGACAAACGCACCGGACGCCAGGACCATGCGGGTGGTCAGAGGAAGCTTGGCGTTGAGCGACTCGAAGAAGGTCTTGAACCGGGGCAGCACAAAGGTAGCAAGCAAGATCACGGTGCCCACCGACATGACGCCGATCAGGGCGGGGTAGATCATGGCTCCCCGGATCTTGCGCCGGGCCTCGAGATCCCTCTCGATGTACTTGGACAGTTGATCCAAGACGGAGTCGAGGCGCCCCGTGAGTTCTGCCGCGCGCAGCATGTCGACGTAGAACCGCGGGAAGATTTTTCCTTGGGCCGCAACACCCGTGGAAAAGGTGTCGCCCTCGATGAGGCGGACTCGGATGTCGTTAAGAGCATCCTTGAACGTGGTGTTCCTAGCCTCTGAGGCGAAGGTATCGATTGCCTCGAGAATGGGAATACCCGCTCGGATGAAGGAGGCCAGTTGGCGGGAGAAGTTCATGATATCTGTTTTAGGGACCTTCTTCTGGGTGATCTCGATCTGCCAGAAGCTTTTTTTCTTCTCTCGGGCCGCCGCAGGAGGAGAAGCAGAAGGAGTCTCTTCCGCGGGATAGAAGGAAGGTATGGCTCCGTAGCCCATCGGTGGGATGCCACTCTGTTGGGCGTAGGGGGGTGGGTCCCCATAACTCGCGACCGGTGCCGTGCCGGACGCCGCAGGCACCTGGTTATTCGCTTTCCCCCCACCCTTCCGGCCAGCACCCTTTCCTTCCAGCTCTACCGAGACGTCGTAGAGCCGCTGGCTTCGCAGGTCGGCTTCCGCCTGCTCGGGGGTCTCGGCAAAAGTGGTGCCCCGCACCACTTTTCCAGAGTCATTGGTGGCGACGTACTTGAACTTTGGCATGTTGGGTCCCTCGCTCGACGGCCACGACTGGCCTACAGCGTATAGATGCTTCGCATCACTTCAGCAATGGTAGTGATGTCTTGGTACACGAGGCGGAGCGCCTCGGTGCGCAGGGGCCGCATGCCTTGGCGGATCGCCATCGAGCGCAACTCCTCATGACTGGCGTCCTTGACGATTAGATTCTTCATCTCATCGCTGATCTTGAGCAATTCGTAGGCGCCGATACGCTCCTGGTAGCCGGTCTGCGAGCAGAAGTTGCAGCCCTCTCCATGCCAGAACTGCGCTTTCGGCGGACCGCCGGCATCCTTGTAGAAGGCGATTTCGTCCGGGCTCGGGTCATAAGCGGTCTTGCAGACGGGGCAGATTCGCCGGAGAAGCCGCTGGCCAACGACCCCGATGACAGAGGAGGAGATCAGGAACGACTCGATCCCCATATCGAGGAACCGGTGCAGCGCCGCGGCCGCGTCGGTGGCATGGAGCGACGACATCACCAAGTGCCCTGTTAGTGCAGACTGCACAGCGATCCGGGCGGTCTCAGCATCCCGGATCTCGCCGACCAAGATGACATCCGGGTCCTGCCGAAGGATGGATTTAAGGCCGTTGGCGAAGGTGATGCCCGCCTGCTCCCTGATCGCGATCTGGTTGATCGACGGGAAGATGTACTCGACCGGGTCCTCGATCGTCATGATGTTCCGCTCGGAGTTGTTTACCTCGTTCAGCGAGGCGTACAGCGTGGTGGTCTTGCCACTCCCTGTGGGACCGGTGCAGATGAGCATCCCGAACGGGGAACGAAGCAGTTTGGAGTAGTCGGCCGTGACCTCAGGGTCCATGCCCAGGTCGCCCAGGCGGTAGAGCTGCTTGGACTTGTCCAGCAGCCGAAGAACTGCCTTCTCGCCCCAGATGGTGGCCGTCGTGGCCACCCGGATGTCCACCTGGCGGCCGTCGATGTTCATCGCGATCTGGCCGTCCTGTGACTTCTGGCGCTCGACGATGTTCATCGACGCCATGATCTTGAGACGGCTGACCACCGCCGGCCCCATCGTGGGCGGGAGGGCCAGAACGTCGTGCAGCGCACCATCGATGCGGTACCGGATCCGCAGGCGATCCTCCTGAGGCTCGATGTGGATGTCGGAGGCCCGGTCCCGCAGGCCTTGAGTGATCATGAGGTTCACGACCTTGACCACTGGGGCGTCGTCGGTAACCGCCTGCTGCAGGTTCGGGGCCTCAACCTTGCGGGAGAGCTCGGTAGCCTGGAAGGCCTCGATCTGCGACTGGACTCCACTCAGTGCCCGGTAGGAGTTGTCGATCGCCCGGCGCACCTCGGATGCAGGGGCCAGTAGGAGCCCGACCCGAACACCGGCTGCCTTCGTGAGCTCGGCATGGACCTCGGCGCTTACGTCGGCGACGGCCACCTCGAGTCCGTTCTCGGACAGGCGGAGCGGGATCGCCCCTACGCCCCGGGCGACGGTCTCCGGGAGCTTGCGCAGTGCCTCGGGCTCCGGGGTCATGGTGCGCAGATCGGCGATCGGGATGCGCAATTGCTCGGCCAGCACGCCGGTGAGGGCACGCTCATCGATGAAGCCCATCTCCATCAGCAGGGCGCCCAGGCGCTTGCCCGAGGCCGACTGCTGGAGCAACGTCTCCTGAAGTTGGGTGTTGGTCAGCAGCTGGCGCTGCAGCAGGAGCTCACCGAGGCGGGGCCGGCCGGAGACGGCAGGTGGGTGTGAGGGGGCCTGGGGGGCCGAAGGGGTCTGAGCGGGCGGCTGGTGCGGGGGCGGCGCGGCGCCGGCCCTGCCGTGGTGGTGCCCGTCGGCTCGGGGACCGTCCTGGGGGCGAGGCGAGGAGGCCGGGGGCTTCCCGTTGCCTCCCGGGCTCGCTGGAGGTCGCGGCGGGAGGGTCCCGGTGCGATTCCCGGCATTGGCGGGGTTCATCGCAGGGCGTGGCGGCAACGTCCCCGGCGGCGACGCCGGGGGTGGTCCAGATCCTTTGTTTCCCTTATCACCCTTCTTAAACATGGTCGGTACGTCTTTCACGCGGGGCCCCTCTGCTTGCCTGTGCTCTTGGCATCGGCGGAACGGGGCCGAATCTTGAAGCCCTTTTAATACTTCCTGCAGACCAATAATGCGTAGGCAATCCGGGTACCCCCGCAGGACACCGCGCCCGACCGGCGGGCCTGGTCCAGGCGAGGGCTGTGAGTCTAGATCGAATGCCATCGACGGCCGACAATGCCGCGGCCGACATGAGCGTAGCGATTTCCCCCCGATCTTCCGCTCACCCTCGGTGCTTCAAGGTGGAAATCAAGCAGCAAATGTCGCGCTTGTCAATGGTGCTGGCACCCCAAGCCCTATTGACGTTCCCTTAAGAGACCGACATTCTCTGCAGACCTCGCCATTCGCCAGGCCGCCGGCCTCAACTTATGGTCAGCGACCCCACCGAACGGCTCCCGGGCTGGCACACCACGACCATCCGGTAGGCGCCAGCAGCCAGACCGGAGTCGAGTGCGACCGTCTCCTGGGCGGTACCGGTCTGGTCGATCGACATCGGGACCGCGCCCGGGATGTTCAGCGACTCGCCGTGGATCCCGAGCAGCGACAGCGTGCAGGTGGCCCCCTTCTCCGCCCCCACCTTGATCGTGACCGAGCCGCCCGGGGCGACCACCGGAGTCAGGAACTCGATCGCCGTCGGGCCGACGATGCCGCTGGGGACAACCTGCGGGACCACCGCCTGGGCCGGGGTGGCTTTGGGATTGGTACCGGTCTGACCCGAGGCGGCAGTGTTGAAGTGCACGTTGACACCGATGGCCACCAGGGCCCCGACCACGCTGAGCGCAGCCACCACATATAAGGGGCGCACCCGGCGCAGCGATGGAGGGCCTTTGACGACCGGGGCCTCGCTCGGAGCCGGTCGGGGGGTGACGGCACGGGGGGACCGTCGGGGCCTCTGCTCGATCTCCTCTTCGGGTGCCGCGCCTGGGGCTGGGAGCTGCCGCGGCGGCCAGACCACCGAGGTGGTGTGCTCGCGGAAGATGGCCTTGGCGGGCGCCCCCGCTGGCTGCACCTGCGGCCGAGCGGGCGGCACTGGCTGGCGGTACTCGATGGGGGCTGGTGCGGGCGGCGAAGGCACCGCGGCCGGCCTGGCCGCCGAATCCCCGGTGAGCCAGGGGTTCTCTGGGGCGGCGGTCTGCGCAGGGGGGCTGGAGGGAGCCGGGGGCAGGGGGTCGAGCCACAGCGGCTGCGGGCTTGAACCCGAGGCGGCCGTGGCCCTGCTTGCCGCCACCGACGGCGGTACCGGGTCCCAGACCCAGGCAGGTGTCGGGACGGGCGCGGCCCAGGAGGCATCGGGTGCCGGCTCCGGGTCCGCCCCGGGAGCGGGCGCCTCAGCCGCAGCCTCGGGCGGAGCCGGCGGCGCCGGCTGCGCCTCGGGGGACGGCGGCGCAACCCGGTCGGGGAACGGATCCCAGCGGGGAGGCTTCGCAGGCTGCTCGCTCTCGGGGACCGCCCATCCCGGCAGGTGGAGCGCCTCAGGCTCCTGAGCAGGCGTCTGCGGGGGCTCGGGCGCTGATGGTGCAGTTGGCTCAGGAACGTAGGGGGTGGGCGTCAGGGCGGCGGGTTCGGCCGGAGGCGGGGCGAAACTCGTGGAGGGCGGCGGCGCATACGCCACGGGCACCTCCGGCGCCCTGGACGGGGCAGGGGTTGCGGGGGGAGACGTCCACAAGTCTGGGACGGGAGCAGTGGACGGCGGCGCCGCATATGCAGCCGGCTGCTCCGGTGGCCTTCCCTCGACGGGCGGTGGGAGCGGCGGCCCCCAGAGGTCCGGAGTTGGAGGCGCCGACGGCGGGGGCGCATAGGCAGCGGGCGCCTCGGGCACCCTGGGGGCAACAGGAGTCGGTGCGGACCCCCAGAGGTCCGGGGCGGGCGCGGTGGACAGGGGAGGGGCATAGGCAGCCGGCTGCTCCGGAGACTTGGGCTCGGCCCGGGCGGGCGGGCTGGACCCCCAGACGTCCGTAACGGGCGGAGCGGGAACCGGCGAAGAGACGGGCGCACGCGGCGGGGCAGGGGCTGCCGGCGCTGATCCCCAAAGGTCCGGGGCGGGAGCCATCGAAGGGGGCGGCGCATACGCAGCCGGCTCCTCGGGCACCGCGGGCCCGATGGGCGCGGGCGGGGCGGACCCCCAGACGTCAGGGGCGGGCGGCCTCGGCATGGGAGCCGGGGCGGCCGGCCGGGGGACCGCAACTCCCCCGTCGGGCGACCACACCGGGATCGGCGGAGCATCGCCGCTGGCCGGGGATGCGCTCGGGGCGCTGAGAGCCATCCAGGACCGCAGGCTCTGCGCCGGCGGCTTCGCCGGACCGGTCGCCTCGGCAGGCTGGGCGGAGATCTTGGGCCGCTCGGGAAAGGCCTCGGTGGGGCCTGCCCCCCGCGGGACGACCCGGGGCGGCGGGTCGGAGCGGCGCCGCTTCGACTGCGGCCGGGTCTCGCCCGGGCGGACCCACGACCCGCCCGGCGGCGGCGTCGGCCATCCCGGTGCGGGCGTCGGCCAGTTGGCCCCCAGCTGCGGGCGCTCGGGTGGGGCCTCCCCTTTCTTTCCTTTCTTGCGCGGCGGGGGTGCGCCCGGGGCGGTCGGCGACGACCTCGGCGAACGGGGCGGCGCAGTGACGGCCTGTGGCGGCCGGGACTGGCCGGCGGCCATCGGGCCTCCCCCGACCGACCTGCCCGCCATGGGACCTGCAGCCATCGGCCCACCTGCCATCGGCCCGCCCATCCTCGGCGGCGCTGCCACGTGGCCATTGCCGGAGGGCACCGGCGGGGCCTGGGTCGCAGACGGCACGGGTGGGGCTGGGCTGGCGTCCGGCATGGCTGGCCGCCCATCCCCGTCGGCCCCCGGGAGGCTGCGGGAGGGCCGCTCCCCACGGTTCAGCCGGCGGTTGGCGGCAATTGCCCGCCGGCGCTCGGTCTCCTCGCGCGACAGCAGGGGCGCCGTCTCCCGACGGACGGGCCCTTTAGGCATCCGGCGTCCTCTCCGGCAACCCTCCGGCGGGGTGCCGGACCTGGCCGCCACGGCCGCGTCGGTTCACATTCAGCCTGCCTGTGCCTCCTGCCACCGCCCCGCGGGCGCAGGGGTGCGCCTCCCAAGGAGCATCGGCGCAGCGACTGGCAAACTGTAACGCTCTACCGGTCGATGTGCCCAACTTGCATCGAACCTGTCGGCTCCCTGAGTGGATGTGGGCAGCCTGGCCCACCCTATGACCCGAGCAGGATCGTGCGCACCGCCTCGGCATAGGCCTTGATCTCCACCTCGCGGGCCGACCGGGCGGCGCCCCGGGCGTACTCGCCGATCTTCTTGTTGTCCGGCGGCTCGACGGTGAAGATGCTGATTCCGCGGGCGGAGGCGTAGTCGCCCAACGACACGCCCGGGTCCTTGGCACCCCCCCACCGGGCGTAGTTGGCCTTGGTCGATGCGCCCTTGAAGTTGCCGGCGACGGAGGCGTGCGTGGCTGCGCGACCGGGCAGCGCGGCGGCTGGCTTGGACGCCCGGGCCTCGATGAGATCGGCGGCGCCGAGCGCCAGCCGCTCGTCCCGCTGGTCAGCGGCGTGCTGCAGGCCCGCCCGCCGGGAGCGCACGAGGCCGGGCGGCGCGTTGGCCTCCGAGGAGTCGGGATTGATCCCCCGGGCCTGGGCGGCCGCATCCTCTTGGGCGGTGAGTGCCCGGGTGTCGTAGGAAACGCCAGCGGCCTTCGGGTCCCAGGTGCCGTGGATGCTGATGATCCGCTCGGGCATGAACCGCTCCATGAGGTGCAGGAGCATCACGTTCTCCCGGCGGATGTCCTTGCCGAGGGAGTCCTTCGGTGGGCTGCCCGCGTCGGCCAGCCCCATCGAGGGGCTGGGGAAATTGCGGTTGGGGTGGGCGCCGGGGCCTTCCCGGTCCCGGTAGGCGGCGTCATCGGGGAACAGGTCGGGCACGATGACCGCCGACATCTCGGGCTGGTTGCCGGGCGCCGAGAGGTCGGCGATCAGCTGCTCGGCGACCTCGACGCCCTGCACCTCGGTGCCGTGCACGCCGGCAATGACCAGCGCCCGGCGGTTGGTCCGCCCCGCCACGTAGCGCACGGTGATGCTGCGCGGCTTCGTGGAACCGGTGCCCCGCGGCCCGGCCCAGCCGGCGGTGGTCCCCAGCTCTCGGGAGCGGACCTGCTGGGCCAGCGCGATGTCCTCGGCGCGGCCGCCGAGCAGGTCGTTGATGGCCCGGTCCAGATCGGGGTCCCTGACCGCGACATCGGCCCCACTCAGCGCCGCCAGCACGCTGGTCAGGGTGGCAGGCTGGCCCGCTGCCGCCCGCACCCGGTCCGACAGGGGACTGCGCTGGATGGTGCCTGCGGGCACCACGCCGGGCGCCACCGTGCCACCGGCGACGACACGCCCGGCCTGGGCTTCGAGGGCACCAGCGACGGGACCCACCCACCGCGGGCTGGCCGGGCCCCCACCCTGCTGGACGACGTGGGCCAGCTCGTGGGTCAGGAGCCTCTGCCCGGCCGCGGTCGAGAGGCCGGGCGAGCCGGCCCCGAAGACAATACGCGTGCCGGCGGTGTACGCCTCCGCCGCCAGCCCCTGGGCGGACCGGGCCGCCCGCTCGCCCCCGTGGATCCGCACCGCCCCGAAGTCCCACTGGAAGCGGCGCTCCATGGGCGCCCGGACGGTGGGATCCAGGGGCTGGCCGGGGGTGGCCAGGACCTCCCGTATGTCCGCGACCACGCGGGCTGCGCGGTATCGGCGAGCTAACTCGCGGGAGTTTCCCGGGGCGAATTTCGCCGGTGAATCCCCGGACTCGGTCTTGCCAACACCGAGGCTTTCTGCTAGCATCCGGGGCACCTAAGGTAGGGTCGCAGTGGGGTTCGAATCCCTAAACCGTTGTTCCTGCGAAGCGGGGGCGCCACAGAGGGCGCCCTTTCGCTTGTCTGAGCCCAAATTCGACCGCCTACCGCAGCCCCAGTCCAAGAGGCAATCACCGGGCTGCCCGCAGGACGGGGTCCGGGAGGATCCAGGCCGGCTGGAGGTAGGTCTCGCCGGAGGGCGACACCAGCGGGAGGGCTGCCTCGATGAGCACCGCCACCGCCTCGCCACCCCCGGGATCGAGCCATTCGAGGGCGACCGATTCCTCCTCGCCCGGCGCCAAGGCCAGGCCGACGTCGAGCTCGGCGGCTTCCAGACCCACCAGCCGGGGCGGGAGGGCATCGGCCCGGGCGACATCAGCCCGGCTCACGGCGGCCCCGTACGCCCGCCTCCGGGAACCGGCCTCGTCCCCCCCGAAGGCGAAGGGCTCAGCCCCCACCGAGGAGAGCCGCACCGCCACACGGGCATCGTCGGCCAGCAGGCTAAGCGACCCCCGCAACACGCGCACCGGATGGCGCCGGCCCTCGGCCACCAGCCGCTCCACCAGGCGCAGGCAGCCCTCGACCGCCGGCGGCCGGGCCAGCGCATTCCATTGCGCCTCAACCCCTTGCGCCGGCATCCCGGGCTCTGCCGGTGCCCAGACGTGGAGGTATTCGATTCCGGAATCCCGGGTCGCCGCCGGCAGCGCCTCACCGCCTCCGGGTCGCCATGTCAGGAGCTCGGCCAGATCGTCCCGGGCGATGCGCCAGGCGTAGGTCCCGATCTCATCGAAGGGGGGATGGCGGGGCCACCCGCTCGCCACCGTCAAGCGGGCGGCGCCACCGGCCCCGACGGTGAGCAGCATGAAGCTGGCCGGGGCGGTGCCGCCCTGGACCCCCCAGACGACGGGGCGCTCGGCCGAGACGAGCACCTCAGTGCACCTCGAGGTGGAACCCGGCCTCGCCGGGCTGCAGGTTGGCGTTGAAGGTCTGCAGGACCAGCCACCCGTGGCGGAGCTCCGCCCTGCTGGTGGCCGAGTGCCTCCCCATCAGCCCGATCGCCTCCCGCCCGCCCTCTGGCGTTGGTTGGGTCTTCGTCCCGGCCGGGAGCCCCTCCTGGCTGCTGCGCCGCCGCTCGGCGGGGTCGGCGACCATGGATGCTGGGATATCCGAGGCGTGAGCCGGCAGGCCGTACTCGTCCGGGTTGCCGACCATGTGGCCGAATTCGTGCGCCACGGTGTCAGCGCTGTCGCCCACCCACCAGTGCGTGACATCCGCCCGCTGGTAGGCCGTCCCGTCGTCCACCTCAACGGTGTAATCCGGCCCCTCGGCCACGTCATGGACGAACATCGGGACGAAGACCACATCGAGGTGCGTCGTGCCGTTGGTGGCGGTGAACCTTCCGTTCCAGGCCTGCTGGATCCCGCCCCGCCACTGGGTCATCTTGGCATCGGACGGGTAGTAGGTGCCAGTGGCCGGCGGCTTCTTGACCAGCAGGATCCGCACCAGGACCCGCAGCTCCCGGCTGGTGCGCTCCAGGCTGAAGCTCACCGTGCCCCCGTAGGGCAGCAGCCGGGGCGCCCCTCCCCCGGTGGGCCGGTCGAAGTGTGCCTCGTGTGTCGTGGTGGTGATCCCGGTGGCGCTGACCCTGCGGTCGTCGAACACCGAGAGCACCCGGTCGTGGAGCGGGTTGCCCCGCAGCTGCTCGTCGAGCATCTGGCGGGTGCCGGGCACCTGGGCCTCGTCGCGCAGGTCCCGGTTCGCCCGCACCAGGTCCAGCACCCGCTGCATCTCGCCGAACGAGGTGGCCATGTAGAGCTGCGACACGTCGGCGGGCCGCAGGTTGCCGAACTTCAGGATCAGCAACACCGTCCAGTAGGCCAGCCCGCGCAGGACCCGGTGCACCTCGGCGAGGAAGGCGGTGTCGCCCAGGAGTGCCGCCTTCGTCGCCTCGCTGGTGCGCCGCAGGCGGTTGAGGAAGTCGATGGCGTCGCTGCGGCGCAGGGCCTCCAGGATGGACTCCCGCGCCTCGGCGAGATCCTCCAGGCGGTGCAGGGCCTCCTGCGGCGTCTCTTGGTAGGGGTTGGGCGCCAGCTCCGGGGGTGGCGCCGTCTGGGGCTGGCGGGCCACCTCGCGGGGGCGCGCCCCGGTGCGCTGCTCCACGACGTGGCCCAGCTCGTGGGCGAGCAGCGCCCGGCCCGCCGATGTCGCCGGAGCAAAGCGCCCGGGCCCGAAGACCACGTGCTCCCCCACCGTGAAGGCCACCGCTCCCAGGCCATCGGCCGCCGCCGCCGCCTCGGGCGACCGGTGCACCCGGACCCGGCCGAAGTCGTGGCCGAGCCGGCCCTCCAACGGGGCGCGGTCGTGCACCGCCAGCGGCTCGCCCGGCGTGCTGACCGCCGCCTCCGCCGATGCCGGCACCGGGCTGGTGCGCTCGGGGATGGCGCCAGGCCCCGGCGAGGCCGCCTCGGCATGTGCCTTCTCCACGCCCGCGACCCGCCCTATTGCAAGGTGATCAGGCTGGCGCCCACCCAGGCGGTCTGGCGGGGAGCGCCGGGGGCGTCGCCGGGGGCCAGGTCCCGGATCACGAGGTACTGGATGCCGCTCCCGTCGTCGGGACTCGGCCGGAGCGCCACCACCGCCCCGCCCGGGTCAGCCCCGGCCGCGGTGGCCACCGCCCGCCGGGTGGGGTTGAACCAGACCGCGGGAGCGCCCTGCTCGGCGGCCGACACCCGGGAGGTCACGCTCCCCCGCACCATCAGGTCGACCACCACCACCAGGCCCACGAAGCCCAGCACCCCGAGCCACAGGATCTCCTGCTGGCCGTGGGTCAGCCCGGACAGCGGCCCGTCCCTGCCGAACAACTGGTTGGACGCCGCGGTGATCGCCGTGGCGACCACGCCCACGATGGCCGTGATCTTCGTGGCGTTCAGCGGGCCGGACTTGACGGCGTCCTGCGCCCCGGCAGCGCCCGAGAACATCGACGTGAACCAGTTCTTGCTCATCGTGCCTCCTCCCTGACCGTCGCCCATCCCGCCGCCCTCACACCATCACGCCGTTGTCCACCCGCAGGCACTGCGGAGCGTCGATGAACGGCGTGGGCACGACGGGGGGCACCGCTTGGGTGGGCCAGAACGGGCCGAGGGTGGCCGCCCGGCTGGCGCGCTCGATGGCGTTGTCCGCCACCAGCCACACCGGCCCGAAGTGCTCCGGGTTCAGGTAGCTGACATCCCCCTGGGGTTGCGCCCGCCTGCCGGGTCCGCTGCCGGTCAGGGGCACCACCCGGATGCCCATGGCGAAGCCGGTGACGTGGTTGTGGCGGATGATCGCCCGGGCGCCGAGGTAGCCGACCACCCGGATCCCGTCGGCATGCGGGGGCGCCGGGATGCCCGCCGGGGTGAGCGTCAGCCGGTTGCCCTCGACCTGCAGGCTGGCGGCGCTGCCCACGAAGATGCCGTAGCGGCTGGACTTGACCGCAACGTCGTTGGCCTGGCAGGCGATCACATTGCCTGAGATCCGGACGGTGCCCATGTGGTCGGGCGTGCGCTGCTTCGCCGCGGTCTCCGCCGCCGAGCCCTTGTGGCTGACCCCGACCGAGATGCCCATGAGGACACCCGACACGGCGTTGTTGGCGATGTGCAGGTCGGTGACCGCCCGTCCCCCCACCACGATCCCACGCCCAGCGAGCGCGACATGCTGGTTCAGCGTATGCAGGATCGCCGAGAACCCCGACAGCCCGGCCCGGGCCGCTGGCGTCGTGAGGATGGCGGTCGCCGACTTCTTGACGAAACGGATGGCGTCGTTGGCGGTGGCGAAGGTCTTGGGCGCGCTGGTGGTGAGGAACTGCTGCCACGAGGTCTGCAGGCCGGCGTCGGCCGCGATCTTGAGGGTCTGGTTCCCGACCGCGAGGGTCAGGGCGGCCTTCTGGAGGCTGGCAACCGGCGCGGCCAGGATCTCGGCCTCCAGTGCCGGCTGGGCGGGGGCCGGCGGGGCGGCCGGCGGGGCTGGTGCGGGCACAGGCTTGCCGACCACCGGTGCGGTGGCACTCAGCGCGGGGCTGATGTCGGCTGCCGCCTTCACGATGGGGGCCGTGGGGGTCACGCCCCGCCCGGGCGCCGGCTGAGCCGGTGGAGCAGGGGGCGGCTGGGCCGGTGGAGCAGGGGGCGGCGGAGCAGGCGCAGCGGGCGGGGCGGGCGGGGCACTGCCCGGCGCCGCCAGGGTGACCGACGACACCAGGTAGCTCCGGGCCACCGCCAGGTACCCGGCATCGGCCAACCGGTTGGCCAGCGTCGTGCGGGCCAGGTTCGGGTCCACGGCGATCTCGTTGTCCTGCAGCGTCGCCCGCTCCTGGTGGGAGAGCTGGATGCCCACCTGCATCTCGCCGACGTGCAGCCGGCAGCCCGTGATGCGGGCGGTCCCGGCCCCGGTGGCGGCGTTGGCGGCGTTCTCGGTGCTGAGCACGCTGACGCAGGCCGCCCCCCGGGTCCACACCGCGCTGCCGCAGCGCAGCCAGCACGCCTCGACAGCCACCTCGGCGCAATCGGCGAAGCCCAGCACCCCGTTGATGCCGGCCAGCCGCCCCCGCCCGCTGCCGACGGTGCGGGTCTCGGCGTAGAGGTCGCGCACCGCCACGCTGGTGCAGCCGGTAAAGGCCATGACCGACTCCACCGCGGCGTCGGCGGCCACCACCCTGGTCCCCCACCCCGCGCCGTTGACCCGGATGTGCCCGGCGCCGCTGATCTGCACCGGCTGCGACACCGGGAACAGCCCGACCGGGAAGCAGATCTCGGCGTGGAGGCGGACGCCCTTGGCGGCCGACTGGAAGTAGGCCAGGATGGGCTGCTCCCAGCCCGGCCCGGGCTTGACCACGATGGTGCACGGGCAGTTGTTCTGGTCCGGCAGCCCGGTGAGCGGCGGGAAGGGGGTCCGGCAGTCCACCGGCTCGGGGGCGGAACCCAGCCCGGCGAAGGTGCCGGCGGGCAGCGTCCCGGGCGAGCCCGGGGGCACGGTCACTTGGACCAGAGCGAGCTTGGCGTAGTGGTGCTGGATGCCCAGGGCGGGGCGGTAGACCGGGTTGCTGGCGGCGTCCACCGGCCACTCCACCGAGCCCTGCTGGACGCTGGTGGCGGTCCGGGCGGGGATGACCCAGTAGTCGCCGGTGCGGTAGGTGCCGGCGCCGAACTGCACCTGCACCCCACCTTCCAGCTCGATCGGCGCCGCCGTGGACACCGGGATGTCGCCCGCGGCCGAGACCGTGACCCCGCTCTGGTCCCAGCGCCGGAGCTTGGGGTGCAGGGCCAGCGTCACCACCGGGGGCGCCCCGGCGACCGTCAGCGAGACGCGGTGCCCGTCGGTGGGTGTCGCCTTGACCTGGTACAGCGTGCCGGGTTCCCCGGCCAGCTCGGTGGCGTCATCGGTCAACTCCACCCAGTCGCCCGCCTGGAGGCCGAGCGTCACATCGTCGTTCAGGCCGGTCACCCAGAAGTCCGGCCCGGTGGCGGTGGTGGCCCCGCCCGACTGGGAGCCGATCAGGCACACCACCGACCCGTTCTCCCGGGACCAGGTGAACGTGGCTGAGGTCTCGGTGCCGGGCGTGTGGATCTCCACCCGGTAGAGCTGGTTCTCCAGGCGCTGGTAGCCGGTGTCGGGCGGCAGGATGCACGGCAGGCTGGCTCCGGGCGGGGCCGCACCGGCGGCGAGCGCCCCGGTCGAGGCGGCGGGCCAAGGGTCCCCCGCGCTGGCGCAGGTCGCCACGGTGCCCTCCCGCGAGGCCACCTTCCCCAGGCGGACCTGCCACACCAGCTTGGCCCGCACCGAGGTGTCCGGCCCGCCGAGGGCGGTCTCCCGAATCGCCGGGTCGTCCAGGGCGGTCACCAGCCGCTCCCACACGTCGAGGTACACGGCGTAGGCCCCGCTCGCCGCCGCCCCCAGGCCGGCCAGGGTCGCCCCGGGGAGGTCGGGCTGGTGGAGCAGGCTGGCCAGCGCCGTGTCGTTCTCCACCAGCAGGCCGTCCACGTAGAAGCGCCCGGAGGAGATCGCCAGGTCGGCGCCGCCGGAGGCCAGGGTGAGGGCGAACCCGCCGTCGCCGGCCGGGTACCCCGCCTGCCCGATCACATCGGTGGCGGTGGTGGCCGCGACGTGGCGGTCGATGGCGACCTGCTCGTTGCCGTCGGCGTCGATCTCCACCCGGCCCTGCTGCATCAGCACGCGCCGGTAGTGCTTGGACGGAGTGAACGTCAGCCGGCTGAAATCCCCCTTCACAGCGGTCCTCCTTAGGTTGCGTGGATGACGCCGGCCTCGAGCCCGATGCGGAGGTACTCGTTCAACCGGTGGAGCAGGTTGCTGTCCCGGGCGGGGTTGAAGAGGGCGTAGAAGACCCCCATCTCGGCCTCGCTCTCCGCCCCGGTACGGACCTGGGAGGGGCAGGCGTCCATGAGCTGCAGGTAGCCGGGCTGGCCGGGCACCCGGCTGGTGAACGCCGGGAGCAGCCAGGCCTCCACCGATGTGGCGATGGCGGTGCGTTCCCCGACGGTGAGCGCCGGGTTGGCCGCCAGAGCGCCCGCCACCCGGGTATCGATCTCCAGGTCCGGCTGGCAGCGGAAGCGCCTCGGCGTCTGGCTCCCGGCGGGGGGGATGAAGCTGTAGCGCACGCAACCCGCCTGGCGCTCGGCGCAGACCACCGCGCCGGTCACGATGCTGTTCTCCAGCAGCGGGATCGTCCGTGCAGACACGGTCCCGAGCACGGTGGAGCGCTGGACGGTCAGGCTGCCTGCCGCCCCGCCCGCCCCTGCCGAGATCGCCGCCGCGCTGTCGGCGCCGGCGTCCACCGCGCTGTCGGCGACGGCGAGCGTCACCGCGTCGTGGACGGCGAGCGGGCCGCTCAGAGTGTGGTCCAGCACCAGGGTCCCGGCCACCGCTGCGCTCGACCAGTCGATGCCCCCGCGCACGCTGCAGTGCTCCAGGCGCACGGTCAGCTGCCCTGCCCCGGCGATGGTGAGCTTGCCGCCCACACCGAGCCCCCGCAGGGTCACGCGGGCGCCGTCGGTGGCGGTGACGGTGAGGCCGCCGGTGAGCACCGGGCGCTGCAGGTCCACCGCCCGCACCACCAGGAGGTGGGGGCCGGGGTCGAGCGCCAGGTCGCCGGCACGGATGCCGCTGTCGTGGACCTCCACCACCTCGTCGGCCGCAGCGGCGACGTCGCCGGCGACGGCGAAGGCCGCCACCGCGGTAACCGGCAACCCGGCTTCCCGCTCGGCCTCGTGGGCGCTGGCGGGGCGCTCATAGTCCCCGCCGCCGTAGTCGCCGCTGAAGGCGTAGCTGTAGTCCACGGTGATCACGTCGCCCGCCCCCGGGGGCTGGGCAAACACCAGGCGCCCCAGCACCGGGTCCACCGCCGCCTCGATCCCGGGTGCGGTGGGCGGCGCCCAGGCGGTGAGGTCGCAGAACCCCAGCTGGGCCGCCGGGAGGGCGGCACCGTTGCGGTAGACCACCACCGGGACCGGCGCCCCGTAGGGCGCGATGCCGGCATGGAGGGGGTAGCGCTGCAGGAAGAAGGGCAGGTGGGCGCGGTCCACCAGGGTGAACGGGGCGACGGGTTCCGGGGGGTTGACCAGGGGCACGTCGCCGCCGAAGGGATCCAGCGTGTAGCGGTTGGCCCCGGCGACCCGGACCGGGTGCTTCGGGTTGGGGTAGGCCTTGAGCCGCCACACGAACACGCCGATGTTGGGGATGTTGTAGCGGCCCCGGGGGGTACCCCTGCCCGCTGCGCCGATACGCCGCACATCGGCGGTGCGGGGTGGGCGGTCGAACGCCCCGCCGGTGTCCACCGCGGTCATCGGCGAGCGCACGTCCACGATGGCGTCGCCGGGCCGGAGGTGGTTGCGGACGTACTGGGTGGTGGCCAGGCGGGCGAAGAACTCGACGGCGATGCCCGGCCAGCCGGTGACATCGGAACACAGCTGCTCCAGCATGGCGAGGGTGCCCTTGCGGCGGCGGAGCCCGATGGTGTCGGCCACCTCGGCCCGCGTTGCCGCCACCGTGCCGGCCGCCTCGGGCGGGGCCAGGGGGCGCAGCGGGGTGTAGCCGATGAGGTCGCCGATGTAGGGCACCACCCAGGGGGCGCAGGTCTCGATGAACTGGTCGTCGTAGAGCTGGTCAAGCCCGGCGTCCACCACCCCGGCCTGCTGGGCGATGACCTCGATGAGCGCCCGGAGCGCGCCCCCGCCCGCGGTGGCGTCCCGCAGCCGGATGAACGCCGGCAGCAGGCCGTAGATCGCCTCGGCGTCCATCGCGCTCACTGGGCCACCACCACCCCGGGCAGCGGGCCGGTCTCCAGCGTCAGCAGCTCGGCGCCGACCAGGCCGGAGAGGCCGACCGCCGGGGGCCGGGCGGCCACCGCGTCCAGGACCGGGATCCCGAACAGGCCAGAGAACGCGCCGGTGCGGTGGAACGCGGTGAGCCTGACCGCGACCACCCCGGGCACGTCCTGGATGCAGGCGAGGACCTCGCTGCGGAACACGTGCTGGCCGAAGGCGCGCCGGTCGAAGGAGAACGTGGCGGCCAGGGCGGCCTTCACCGCCGCCCGGACGTCGGCCGCCACCCGGGCGGGATCGGGGGTGACGGTGGCGGCCACCGTGAAGGTGGCGGGCACGAAGTCGCACAGGCTCACCGCCAGCGTGCCGTCGCCTGCGTCCCGCATCGCCTGCAGCAGGCTGGCGTACTGCCGGGTCCCCGGGACCACCGGCGCCGCCCCCGGCCCGGCCACTGTGACGCACACGACCGACCGTGTCCCGTCCCAGATGAGGTCGGCCCGCGCCTTGGCGATCCCGGCGCTGGCCGCGGCGAAATCGGCGGCGTCCTCGAGGGACACGATGCGCCCGAGCGCCTTCACCGTGATCGGGGCATTGCCCCGGGCCTGGTCGATGGTCTCCGGGTCGGCGCCACCCGATGAGGCGACTGGGTTGACCACCGCCTTCAGCCCGAGCGGCCGGCTGAGCGGCACGCTGATCTGCCCCGCCCGGACCAGGCCGGCGGTGCCGATGCCCCGGCGGTACGTCGCCTGGATGTTGCCCTTGCCCGTCCCTGGCCGGGCGCCGGTGACGCCGTCGCCGAAGCGCACCCAGGTGGCCCCGTCCGCCCCGGTCAGGACCGTGTACACCCGGTCGGTGGGGCCGCTCCCGTACAGCCAGGGGACTTCGCTCCACGCCACCCCGTCCACCCGTACCACCAGGGTGGACGCCGCCCCGGACGGGCTGGTGTCGCTGACGTAGGTGAGCGGCGTGGACTTGAGGGCGAAGCGCTGGAACGCCCGCGACCCGTCGCCGCTGCCCAGCAGCTCGGTGACGGACTCGCCGTGGGTGGCGGGCGCCACGTTGGCGTTGATGGTCACGCTGGCCCGCAGGTAGGTGCCCGCCAGGTTGGGGCTCAGCGCCAGCACCGTGTAGCCGTCCACCAGGCTGAGACCGGTGATGGTGGCGACCTCGGAGGTGGTCTCGCCGGTCCGGTCTGCCCGGACGCCGGTCACCGCCACCGCCTGGCCCACCGCCAGGGAGAGGTAGGCGCCGTCCAGCATGAGCCCGCCGGGCTCCTGCACCGGGTCGAGCACCACCTCGGCCACCGGGTACTCGGCGGTCTGCACCAGGATGCGCGTGGTGCGCAGGTGGAAGCTCGACGCCGGGAAGGAGCCGGCGAGGCGGATGCTGGTCAGCTTGCCGGACAGCAGGTATGCCGCCCGGCTCAGCACCGACACCCCGGCCACGGTCAGGGCAGCGGTGGCGGACCCGTCCACCAGCACCACCCGGTCGCCCACCACCACGGGGTACGTGGTGTCCAGGTCCACCCAGGGCAGGCCGGGCGCCGGGATGGTGGCCAGCGTGTAGCCCTCCCAGTCCGGCGGGGCGGGAGAGGGGAGGTTGATGGTGGCGTGGTTGGGGGCGTTGTGGCCGAAGATGGCGGCGTCGGTCCCTAGGGCGAAGACGCGCACCGGGGCCGTAGAAATCGGCGCGGTCCCTCCCGGAGGCATGCGCAGGGCGTTGATCCGCCCCTCGAGGGCGTCCAGGCTCCAGCCCTGGGCCAGGGCGAAGGCGGTGAGGTCGCCCTGGTCCTGCCAGAGCCGGCCCTGCACGGCCCCCCTCACGAACGCGTCGCCCAGCCGGCTGCCGGCGGCGGCCGAGCCCGGCGCGGTCGGCAGCGGCTGGACCGCCTGCGCCTGGCCGGCTTCGAAGGCCACCAGCGTGGTCTGCGACCCGGTGTCCTGCCCGACCGCGGCCACCCGCTGCAGGCGGGAACTGCCGCCGGCCACCACCAGGAGCATGTCGCCCGCCTTCACGGTGCTCAACAGGCCCTGGAGGCGGACATCGGCCGAGGCGTTGTCCGCCACCGCGGCGGCGGGCCGGGTCGCCCGCAGCCGGATCGCGTTCCATGCCGACCGGGCATTGATCGGCATGGCGGTCTCGAAGGTGGCCGGCTGGGCCCCCGGATCGGGCACCGACTGCGCCCGGGTGCCGGCGTCGACCAGCACGGCGGGCGGCCCCCCGGGGGGCGGGGTGTTCGGCCCGGGTGGCAACGCCAGCGGGGTGTCGATGGTGAAGGCGAGGTTGGTGGAGGCCGCCAGCCCCGGGCGCAGCTTGTAGCCGATCAGCTTGGCCAGCTCGCCCACCGAGAGCCGTTCGGTGGCGGTCCGGAGGTAGCTCTCGTTGGCCAGCCGCTCCTGGTAGAAGGTCAATATGTCGCACACGACCGACCATCCGTCCAGGAGGGCGATCGTGAAGTCGTCGTCGCTGCGGGTGCGCAGCCCGGCCAGGGCGGGTTCGGTGGACAGGGCGTCCAGCAGGCTGGCCTTGAACTGCGCCCAGGTCCCCGAGCGGTAGGCGAGGGCCCCCAGCCCCGGCCGGTTGCCGATCGGCGCCGGCGTCTCGGCGGTGATCCCCTCGCAGGCACCGCAGGGCTCCCCGTTGGCAACTCGGATGGGAAACCGGGCGGGCAACCCGGTCGGCCCGCTCACCGGCCGCCCGCCACGCTGAGGTCGAAGCGGCCCCGCTCCGGGAAGTTGGGGTCGTTGTCGAGCAGGAAGAACTCGAGGCGTTCCGGGGTCAGGACCCCCTGGGCCAGGCCGCTGCCCCCCGGGCGGTCCTGGCGCTCGAAGGCGGTGACCTCCACCGACCGCACCCCGTCCACCGCCTGGGCCGCGGCGTAGAGCGGGCTCAGGTAGAAGGGCTGGCCCAGGTTCAGGCGGGCCGGGTTGAACAACCCGGGCGAACCGTCGGGCAGCGTGCCGGCGCTGAACACGTCCCGCAGCGCCTGGCGCACACCGGCGGCGACATAGCCGGGCTGCACGCAGACGTCCATCGCGACGTGGAGCGGAACCCGGACCCCGTCCTCCACCTCGAGGTCCACGCCGGCCATCCGGTAGCCATCGAGGTAGGCCTCCAGCCCGGCGATGAAGCCGGCGTCGAGCGCGGCCTGGGCGTCCCGCTCGACGGTGATGAACATCGTGTGCCAGCTCCCGGTCCAGCGCAGCGTCGCCTCGGCCCGCTGCACCCCGGGATAGGCGAGGGTGCGGGCCCGGTAGTCGGCGGCGGTCACCGCCCGCTGCTGGGTGAAGAACGCCGCCGGGGCGCTCTGGCGGACGTGCTCGATAGGCTCGGGATCGACCCCGCCCCAGGCGGGCATCGGGTTGGTGACGCCCAGCACCCCGGCCGGGACCCCGGCGGGGAATCCGGTCCGGTCCAGCAGGGTCAATGCACCCCGGGCCACGTTGCCGGCGGTGCCGTTGCCCACCCGGTAGGTGGCGCAGAACCCGCTCCCCGGCTCAGGCTCCAGCCCGTTCACCCCGTCGCCGAACAGGAGGTAGGCGGTGCCGCCGGTCTCCACCTCGGGGACGAACACCGGCGTCAGGCCGGTCACACTCGTCTCCAGCAGGCTGGGCACCGGGGTCCAGGTGATGGCCTTCGGGTCGGCCTTGACCGCGGCGCAGTCCGGGTCGTTGCCGCTCATGAGGACGACCTCGGGCACCGGGGTCCCCGAGGTGGCCGATGCCGCGCTCGCCGGCTGCGAGGTGCCGGGGACGGCCCGGGCGAAGGTCACCGGCCCGTTCGCCAGCGCCGGGCGGAAGCGCCCCGCAGGCGGGACCACCCCGAGCCATTCCGGCCCGGTGGACAGCGGGTCCGCGGCCCCGCCCACGCTGCGCCCCTGGTCGGCAAGCACGATGTTGCCCCACGCCTCGGCCACGCCCGTGATGGCCTGCTCCTGGTGGGCGGCATCGGCGATCGAGGCCACGCACAGGGGGAAGGCCAGGGCGTCGCCCGGGTGCCAGTCGATCTCGGTGATCGCCGTGCCGGTCACCGGGTCTGTGGCGCTGGCCACGGCGGTGACCCGCACCGCTTGGCGGTGCCCCGGGTCGGCGTCCGCCGGGCTGCCGGTAAGCGGCCCCTTGACCTCCGCCAGCACCAGCACCATGCCGGGGGCCAGCTTGCTGTGCGTGCCCACCAGGGTGGCGTGGGTGGCGCCCACCGCCAGGCAGGCGTGGGTCTGGCTCCAGGCATAGAGCACCATGGCCTGGTGCTCGGCGTACAGGGCCGGCGATGCGCCGGCAGTCTCGAAGAAGACCGCACCGGCGTCCACCGCCGCCCGGTAGGTGGCCGTGTCATGGGTGAGCTGCGCCGGTGCGCCCGGGAAATCGGTGGCGCACCGGGTGCCGGGGGGGAGCACCGACCCGTCGGCGGCGCCACCCGGGTCCACCAGCACCCGGAGCCACGCCCGGGCGTTGCACCCCTCCCCCACCGGGTAGTCCACCAGCCGGGCATGGCGGCGCACCGACGTGCGCAACCGGGCGGTACCGAGGTAGGCCTCGGTGGCGATGACGTCCTCCCGGTAGCTGAGCTGGTCGCCCACGTACGCCAGCAGCTCGACCAGCGCCACACCCAGATCGGCCGGGTTGCGCTCCGCCCACCGGGGGGCCAGCAGGGCGAGGCGGTCGCTCAGCACCTGGACGAAGCCGGGGTAGTCCTTGGCGAGGTAGTTGATCGGGGGCGGCATCACCTGCTCGGGCGGGCACGCCGCCTCCGGGGCGCAGTCGAAGTCGCCCGCGCACTCGATGTGGAAGACGAAGTCGGCCGAGGTGGAGGCAGGGTCGAAACCGTCCGGGGCTCCCGGTGCACCCGGTCCGGCGACGATGCTGAGGGTGTAGACCGAGAAGTCCCCAGCCCGGTCCACCACGACATCCATCTGGTCCGGCGCCCCCGCCCGGGGAGTGGCGGTCAGGACCCGGATGCCCGTGATGCGCTCGCCCCCGGTCACCTGGAAATTGGGCGCCGCCAGCGCCTTCGCCGGGTCGGCGGGGATTGCACCGTCGCCCGGAGGCGATCCCGGGAGGGCGAAGACGAAGTGGACGACGAGGACGGTGTCCGAGGCCGGGTCGACCTCGACGAAGTCCACGCCGTTGACGGTGCGGGCGAGCACCAGAGCCTGGCGGCGGTCGCCGGTCATCATGCGAGCTGGGCGAAGGTTGCCGTGGTGGACTCGCCGGTGCTGCGCACGGTGTAGCTGACGCTGACCCTCAGCGTGCCCTCGGAACGGTCGATGGCCACCGAGGCCACCTCGATGAGGTCGCCCAGCCAGGACTGCAGCGATCCCTGCACCAGCATCTGGAGCGTGGCGGCGAGCTGGTCGGAGTTCGGGGCGAAGGCGAGCTGCAGCAGGCCGCTGCCGAACGTCGGCCGCATCACCCGCTCCCCGGGTGCGGTGAGCAGCACCTCCTCGATCAGGTCGCGCAGGTGCTGGTCGGCCGGGGTCTCGGCGCTGCGCCCCCGCCCGTCGGTGCGCAGTGGGGCGGCGATGGGTGCGGGGCCGGCCAGGCCGCCGGCCAGGTTGCCGGCCAGGCCGCCGGTCATGTCGCCAACGCCCTGGGCTGGGTGGACACCACGGTGACCGGGCCGTTGGGCACGCCGTTGGCGGCGATGCACAGCCCGGCGCTGGCCTGGGTGATGGCCGGCTGCCCGGCCACCAGCGCCCGCACGGTGGGCGTGATCCACTGCACCAGCACGCACGGCTGCGGGACACCTCCCGGGGCGAAGGCGCAGCCCGCCACCAGGTACTGGTCGCCCACCAGGGCCACCGGCATGCCGCTGGCCAGCACGCGGGCGTCCGCGCTGATGGTCGTGACCTGCCCGCCGTGGGGGCAGATGGCAACCGCCCCGGGGTGGAACAGCGGCCCGGCCATCAGGTCACCACCAGCCCGGCGACGTTGATGGCGACCGTCGGCCCCACCAGCGTGATCGTGGCCCCCTGCCCGTTGGACAGGTAGATGCCGGTGTCGTTGACGATGATCGCCGCCCCGGTGGTGGCCTTGAGGATGATGCCGCCGCCCGGCCCGGGTACGTCGTTGACCACGATGCCGTTCTGCAGCGTGGTCGAGAACGTGAGCGACGAGAGCCCGGGCGGCGAGAGGTGCACCAGCGCGGGCAGCTCCGCCGCGCTGCCCCAGAAGCAGCCGGTCCAGATCGGGTAGTCCGGGTCGCCCTGCTCGAACTCGACCCACACCCCCGCCCCGATCGACGGCACCGCCAGGAACCCCGCCTGCAGCCCCGCGGCGGGCACGCACGGCATGCACCACGACGTGGGCAGGAGCGACGAGACGTCCGGCACCAGGGCCATGATCCGTCCCATCTGCATCGGGTCCACGTTGTTCAGGACGGTGCCCCGGTACTTGCCGTAGAACTTCTTGCCGCTGGCGCCGGCACCGGTCGCTGAGCCGGATTCCGGGGCGGCGCCGTTGCCGGTCGGGTCGGCCACCGCTACACCGCCACCGAGGGCAGGGTGGACACCATGCCGTTGCGCCCGAGGGTGAACTGCTGGCGGTACTGGCCCCGCTGCAGGTCATGCGTGACGCTGGTGACGTACCAGAGGCCGTCGAAGGCGGTGCCCGCCCCCCGGACGCCCACCAGCTTGCGGGCGGCGAGGACGCTGCCGTAGCGCAGCACGTCGAGCGACCCGGTGGCGGTCACCGCATCGGCGGCCTGGGCGTTCTTGGCGAGCCCGATCAGCAGCGCCCGCACCGGCGGCAGCTTCGCCACCCCGTCGATGATCGGGAAGTGCTTGGGGATGGGGGGCACCGCCCCCAGCGGCGGGCTGAGCGGGTTGATGTCGGGGATCGGGATGGGGATCGGTGCCTTGGTGATGGGCTCCTGGATGACGAGGATCGGCAGGGAGGTGTCCTCGTTGCTGAACGAGAAGGACAGCGACTCCACGTTGCTCGAGGCATCGGCGTCGATCCCCAGGGCGGGCTGCACCGGGCCCCAGCGGATCGGCGGCCCCCAGTAGGCGACGCTGGTGCCGATGGCCGGGCCCGGGTCCAGGTAGAAGGTGTAGCCCACCAGCGCCGCCAGGCGCCGGATGTGCTCCAGGTCGGTGCCCTGCTGGCGCAGGATCTGGATGGTGGGGATGGTCACGTCCAGCATCACGCTGGGGATCACCATCGGGATGACCCCGAAGAGGGCGTACTTGCTGAGGGCGGTGAGCACCTGGAGCTCGGGCGGCATGGCCGGGTAGGGCAGCCCGGAGAAGTCGACGTAGTCCATCACCCGGGAGAGGTCCTCGCCGGTGATGGTGAGGGTGGTCATGCCGTCCTTGACGTCGGGCGCCACCCGGTGGTCGGTCATCACGCCGTCGATGAGCACCGTGGTGGATCCCGACACCGTCACTGCCACCACCACCCGCACCAGCGGGATCGACACCCCGGCCCCCAGCAGGAAGAGGGTCTGCAGGGGTGACTGGACGCTGATACGGAAGACCAGCTCGAAGCCGCTGGTGCCGGTGGCCTTGGAGATGACCTTGACCGACACCAGGGCGTCGAGCACGTCCTTGGACACCGGGACGGGCTCGGCCGGGCCGATGAGCAGGCTGAGGTGCACCCCGGAGAACATCGCTCAGCCCCCGGCCGGCGCGCCGGGGACCCCGGCGGGCAGCGTGACGACGATGAAGGCGCCCGGCACCCCGGTCAGGTCACTGGGCTCCAGGGCCAGGTTGGCGTCGCACAGCTGCCAGTAGGACAGCGGGTTGCCCACCAGGGTGGCGGCAACCACGTCCACCCGGTCGCCCTCCCGCACCCGGTAGCGCTGCAGGACAGCGAAGGCTCCGGGGGCCGCGATGAAGCGCCGGGAGACGTAGCTGACCGGCGTGCCGTCCGGGGCGGCCAGCGTGCGGATGGGCAGGCCCACATAGCGGCTCTCCGGGCCGAAGGCCTGCTGGGTGACCGCCCCCGCCGCCAAGAGCTGCTGGAGCAGGTCCATCAGGACATCACCCCGGTGATCCCGAAGGCGGACAGCGATCCCGCCGGGGCGCTGGCCGCCAGCTTCTCCTTGCGCTGCTGGTAGGTGAGGTAGATGCTCCCCGCCACCGACGAGAAGTCGATGTCGTCGATGGTCAGCACCCGCAGCCCCAGGCTGACCTTCGCCCGGATCGGGTTGAGCCGGGAGTCGAACATCTCCTCGGTGACCGAGAACTCGGTGATCTTCACCGGCACGATGCGCTCCTTGCTCCACACGAACAGCGTGAGCGGGGCGTCCATCGGGACGATCTCCAGGGTCCCCGCCTGTGCCCGGGCGTTGGCCTGCTGGAGTTGGGTGCTGGTGGGGTAGATCACCGTCTCCAGAGCCGCCAGCTGGGGCTGGATGCCCGACGCCGTGGCCAGCGCGTCGCCCGCGTCCAGCTGGTCGGTGGCGTCCAGCGAGGCCTCCAGTTTGAAGGTCTCGATGGGCGGTCCCTTGAGGCGCATCTGGTCCACGTGCGGCCCGCTCTCGGGGCCGATGCCCTGCACCTGCAGCGTGCGCGTGAGGGTCTCGGGGTTGTACTGCAACGGGATCACCCGGCGCACCGCCCCGGTGGCGTAGTCCACCAGCACGATGCCGCCCTTGAGGAGGGGCATCAGCGCCGCCCTTCACGGATTGCCGTTGGTGCCGACGGGCGTCCCTGGGGGCCGGCGGTGGGGAGTGCCCGGCGGATGGCCTGCGCCGCGGCCCGCCCCACCGACGCGGGCGACGCGTCGTGTGCGACGCGGATCGTGCCGCCGTCCAGATCGCCGGCTGCCGCCCGTACCGGGGGCCGCCAGCCGGCCAGGGCTGCGGCCAGCTCGGCGCCCAGGGCCTCGGACACGGCGCCGGCGCTGGAGGCCGGGAAGCCGTGCAGGACCAGCTCGCCGATCTCCACCTGGACCGGGGGGTGCGGGCCGCTCATCGCCAGCCCCCGATCTCCGCTTCGCTGAGCGGGCGCTCCAGCTTGGCGTACTCGGCCACCGTGGCGTGCAGCACCTCGCCCATCCCCACCGGCACGCCGGTGGCCGCCGCCCGGAAGGCCGCCTGCAGGGCGATGGAGCGGATGGTGCCCCCGGCCACCGACAGCCGGGCCAGCCGGTCGAGGTCCAGGCCCTGGGTCGGGGTCTGCACCGGGAACGCCCGGGCCCAGATGCGGCCCCGCTCGGCGGGTCCCGGGAACGGGAAGCTGACCACGAAGCGGAGGCGGCGCAGGAATGCCTGGTCCAGCGCCTGGCGCATGTTGGTGGTGAGGAGCGCCAGGCCCCGGTACGACTCCATCGCCTGCAGCAGGTAGCTGATCTCCACATTGGCGTAGCGGTCGTGGCTGTCGCGCACCTCGCTGCGCTTGCCGAACAGGGCATCGGCCTCGTCGAAGAGCAGGACCGCCCCGCTCCCCCGGGCGGCCGAAAAGATGCGGCGCAGGTTCTTCTCGGTCTCGCCGATGTACTTGCTCACCACCTGGCTGAGATCGATCCGGTACAAGTCGAGCTCCAGCGTGTTCGCCAGCACCTCGGCGGCCAACGTCTTGCCGGTGCCGCTCGGGCCGGCGAACAGGGCGTTGATCCCGAGGCCGCGCTGGGAGGGGCCGGCCATTCCCCACTGCTCGTAGACCTGGGTGCGGTGGCGGGCCTGGGCGGCGATGTCCTGCAGCAGGTCCAGCTGCTCGGCGGCCAGCACCAGGTCGTCGAAGCAGGCAGTGGTCTCCAGGCGCTCGGCGAGGTCGTCGAGCCCGCCCCGGGCGCTCCGCCGGCAGGCGGCCCACACCCGCTGCGCCGGGTCGTCCCCGGCCTCGCTGCCGCGCCCGTTTCCAGGCTGGGCCCCGAGCGCCCGGCCGGCCGCCGCCTCGATCCGGCAGGGGTCGAGGTCGAAGTGCGCCACCACCCGGTCCAGGGCCCCGTTCAACGAAGCGAAGGCGGCGTCGCCGGCCAGCGCCGCACCCCAGAGTGCCCGCTGTTCGGTGGCCGTGGCTGCCGGGGCGTCGATGACCGCCACCGGGCGCCCCCCGCCAACGGTGGCGTCGCCCCCGCTGACCGCGGCCGGGACGGTGAGGCGGGCGAGGAAGCTCTCGGTCGCCGCCCGGGATGGGGCATCCCCAGCCTCCACCAGCAGGGCCGCCGGGCGGAGCAGCGCCTCCCGTTCCCAGAGCCGCACGAGCTCCTCGCGCTCGCCGGCACCCGGGGGCACGTCGGCGGTGGCCAAGGCGTAGGCGTCCCACCCGAGCCGGGCGCACGCCTGGGCGAACACCGCCCGGCTGGCCTCGAGGCGGCCGCACAGGCAGGCGAGGCGGGGAGGAAGGCCTCCGGCTCCGGTGGCTCCTGGCCCTCCGGCTCCGGTCTTTTCTGGCGCTCCGCCTGCGGCTCCGCTGTCAGGCAGCCACGCCGCGCACAGCGCGTCGACCGCACCCTTGGCGCTGGGCAACGGGGTCCCGGGTTCCAACAACCGGAGGGACGGCGCCAGGCGGGGGTCGAGGCCCCCGGCCCCCACGAGCGCGTGGAGCAGCCATTCGTCGATCCGGAGGGCGGCTGTGGTCAGCGACCCGGGCCCCAGCTCCACCAAGCGCCAGTGGCGCAGCGCCCCCCAGGGCGCCAGCGCGCTCCAGTGGGGCTCGGCCAGCGCGGCCAGGGCCAAACCGAAGGTCGGAACCGGGCGGGCGGCGTCGCCCTGCGCCCGGGCCAGCGCCTCCCCGAAGGACCCGTCCAGCTCCACCGCCGCGGTGAGCACCAGGATTGCGCGCTCGAAGTGCGTCAGCCCGAACTGCTCGCACACCAGGTCGAGGGCCGCGGAGGTGCCGGCCGGGCCCTCGCCCACTTGGCCGTCAAGCCGCTGGCGGATCCAGGCCACCTCGGCCATGAGGCCGCGCTGGTTCGCCGCCAGCCAGGTCTCGCTGTTCGGCGCTCTCACAGGGTCACCTGGGGGGGGTTGGCCGGGTCAGGCACGCTCTCGGCGCCATCCACCCGGACCCGGACCCAGTACGCCCCCGGCCGGGTGGTGAAGGTGGTGAAGGTCGCCGAGTTGCCGGCGATCTGCGCCGGCACGGCATCGAAGGTGAACGACAGCGGGGATTGGCCCGCGGGCGGCGCCACCTCGTTCAGCAGGAGCTGGACCTTCTGGGTGCTGGCGAGCGCCGGATCGAGCTGCACCTTGACCGTGCCCCCGGCCCCGGGTGACACCAGGTAGGTCCCGGGCGGGCTCTGGCGGATCACCGGCTGCAGGTAGAACAGGGCGACGTTGGAGTCCACGATGGTGCGGGCGGGCTCGGACTGCACCACCACCACCTGCTGGACCGCCCGGAGCGTGTTGATCCCGGCTGGGAGTCCGGCGGGCAGGGGCACGGAGACCGAACTCCCGCCTGGGGCGAGCGGGGTGGGCACCTGGGGGGCGGCGGGCGCGGCGTCGAAGACCACGGACACCGTGTCGCCCGCCAGGTTGGAGCCCGTGAGCGTCAGCTTGGCGGTAGGCGACCAGGGCACGAACAGCGGCGCCACGGCGTCGACCACCGGGCGCTGCAGGGGGATGACCACCAGGTTCCGGGTCTGGACCGGCAGCGCGGACGGCACCGGGGCGGTGCTCTGGATGAGGACAACGGTGGCCTGGTACCCGGCCGAGGGGCGGAACTTGCCGCCGAAGGCCGTCCAGAGCTTGGAGAGGTCCTCGGTGGTGAGCGGCTCGGGCGTGATCTTGATCATCTCCACCTGGTCGGCGAGGTCCGCCGTGGCCATGGCCTGGTCCAGCGTCGTGAGCCCGGGCGCGCTGAAGACGTTGGTGATCTGCTGGCGGTAGAGGAAGGGGGTCTCGTGCAGGGCCTGCATGCCGAGGCCGAGCAGGAGTTGGGGCACGTACTCGGCCTCGCCGTAGGCGATGAGCAGGTAGTGCAGGTCGAGGGCCAGTGGCGGCCGGTCGGTGCTGTCGCCCGCCGCGGTGCGTGACGGCAGCCCCACCTCGCGCCAGCCCGGATTGTGGGTCACGTGGTACAAGAACAGGGCGAGCTGGCCGGCCTCGCTGGCCCCGGTCTCCAGCTGGTCGGGCGGGCGCGTGGTCAGGTAGGGCGGCGCCCCCAGGACCCCGGCGATGCCCGCCGCCTGGATGGTCTGGTCGATGACCGCGCTCATCACCCTCGTGGTGGCGGCGATGGCCAGCGCCGTGCTCACCGCCGGAGGCCCCGTTCCCGGGCCAGGAGGTGGTCGGCCAGCGACGGCCCGGCGGTGGGGGCCTGCCGGGCAGGGAGCACGCCGACCGGCGGCGGCGCAGCATGCACCGCCCGCACCTCGACCCGGCCGATCCGCACGACGACGGGCGGTGGATCGCCTTGGTGGCCAGGTGCCGGATGCGCGGTCTGCCCGGCTTCGGCGGGAGCCCCCGGGGAGCCGGGCGGCGGGGCGGGAACCGGGGCCGTCGATGCCGGCACCGTCCGCGTCCAGGGCGCAGCGGGCCGCGGCAGGCGCTCGTCGGGCCATCCCGGCGGGGGCCACGCCCCGGCTCCGTCGTTGGCGACAGGCTCGCCGGCGCTCTGGGCCGCGGGCGCCCGGTACTGGGCAGGAAGATCCGCTGCCGGCGGCACGCGCCGGGGGGTCGCCGGCCAGCGTGCCGGGGAGCGCAGCGCTTCGGACGGCTCCGGCGTGCGGGGGGCCTGCCCCGCCACCGGGGGCCGGCCCGGCTCGGGCACCGCCGGGGCCTCGGCCATGGTCTCGGCTTCCCCGAACGCCAAGGCGCCCGGGCCATCGGGTTCGAACCGGGAGAGCGTCGCCGGCAACAGGAGGGGCGCCGTGCCGAGGGTCCGGGCTGCGAGGGCGTCCAGGTAGCCGGTCCTCACGACGCCAGCTCCAGGTAGAACCCCCGGCGTGCCGGGCTGAGCGCCAGGATCTCCGCCTCGCTCCAGCCGTAGCGCCGGGCGAGGGCATCGACCTCCCGCAGGAGGCGCCCGGCCAGCACCTCGAGCTCCCGCCAGAAGAAGGCGGCAACGTCCATCTCCAGCGACCAGGCCTCGGCGCAGTCCGGGCAGGTGAGCGCCACGACCCCGGCGGACAGCTCCGCCCGCCGGTCCAGCTCGGCCTCCAGGGCTTCCAGCAGGGCCTCGCCGGGCTCTCCGGCGCCGGCGCAGCCGCGCACCAGGACCGCGCGGGCCTGCTCGATGCTGGCGCAGGCGGCAGCCGCCGCCAGATCGCGGCTGGTGGGCAGGCGCACGGCGAAGCACCGGGCGTCCACCTCGACCGCAAAACCCTCCTCGGCCTCGACGTCGCCGTCGACGCGGGCCTCCCCTGTACGGTGCTCCGGGAGGGCCAGCGCCACGTCCACCCCGCAGCCGCACGCCGGGCAGGCCGCGTACCCATCCCAGCGGGGGCCGAAGAGGCTGGCCCGGTAGGCGGCCAGGGCGGCGTCCCGGCGCTCCAGGGGCCAACCGGCCAGCTCGGCCCGCGGGGCACCGCAGCACCCGGCCAGGACGGTGAGTGCCCGGTCCACCGGGTGCTCGTCCCGGCCCCGCTCCCAGATGGCCACAACCGCCTCGGCGGTCGGGGGGGCAACAGCCATCGCTACTGGGTGACCGGGACGGCGAGGGTGGGCTCGGTGGGCTCGGTCACCGACAAGTCGCGCTCCCAGCCCTCGCACTCCAGCTTGAGGTGCTGGATGGCCACGGCGTTGGCGTTGGCGTCGAAGTCGGGCAGCGCCTGGTATTCCGAGGGCCAGCAGCGGTAGATCTTGTAGGAGATCGCCTTCTGCCCAGCCTCGTTGAAGACATCGAGGATGATGTCCTTACGGAAGTCCTTGAGGGACACCTCAGAGCCGAAGCCTGCCCCCAGGCTCCAGACCTTGTCCGCCCAGACCTCGAAGTCGGTGTCGTGGGTGACCCCCCGCTCGAGCGTAATGGCGTCGTACTCGGTGCGGCCCGGCGACTTCCGGGTGGTGCTGGGGTCGCCGCCCTCCCGGTGCTTGACCACCTCGGTGGTCCGCTTCAGCATCGAGCACTTGCTGACCCCGGCGACGTACTTGCCGTCCCACTTCAGCCGGAACTTGAAGTTCTTGTAGGGGTCGTAGCGTGTCGTGTTGACGGTGAACTCGGTCATGGATGGCTCCTTTGGGTCGCGCCTCTAGGTGGGGATCTGGCCGGCGATCTGCTGGATCTGGATGACGACGAATTCCGCCGGCTTGAGCGGCGCGAATCCCACGACGATGTTGACCCGGCCCAGGTTGATGTCGGTCTGGGTGGTGGTCTCGCCATCGCACTTGACGAAGTAGGCCTTGGCGGGGGTGGAGCCCTGGAACGCCCCCTGCTGGAACAGACCCCGCATGAAGGCGCCGACGTTCAGGCGGATCTGCGCCCAGAGGGGCTCGTCGTTGGGCTCGAAGACCACCCACTGGGTGCCGTAGTACAGGCTGGACTCGATGTAGAGCGCCGTGCGCCGCACCGGGATGTACTTCCAGTCCGAGGTCTCCTGGTCCGCCCCCATCAGCGTGCGTGCCCCCCAGCAGACGTTGCCGTAGACCGGGAAGCTGCGCAGGCAGTTCACCGCCACCGGGTTCAGGACCCCGTTCTCGGCGTCGGTGAGCTTGGTGGCCAGCGAGACGACATTGGTCAGCAGCGCCTCCGTCCCCGCCGGCGCCTTCCAGACCCCGCGGGCGGCGTCGGTGCGGGCGTAGAGCCCGGCGATGGTGCCGGAGGAGGCGACCGCCCGGAGGCGGTAGCCGTTGAGCGGGTCGGGGATGTTCGGGCGCGGGTAGTACAGGGCCGCATAGGTGGAGCGCAGGGTGGCGTTCTGGTCGATCCACGCCTCGATGCCACCGAGGGCATCGCGGTCGGCGGCCCCGGCGGTGCCCGCCGCGCTCTGCGGCACGTCCACGATCAGGAAGGCCGACCGGCTCTGGCAGTAGGTCTCGGCCGCCGAGATCACCGCCGCGGCCTCGGTGTCGGGCCGGTTCATGGTGTCCGGGAGGCAGAGCAGGTTGAAGATGTCCACCAGGTCCAGGGCGTGCATCCCGGAGTGCGTGCCGGGATCGCCGATGAGGGAGGTGGCGTCGGGCTGGGACCCGTCGTTGCCCGGGGCGGCCGTCCCGCCCGGCAGGGCCTGGGCCCCCGCCGCCGCGGTGGCCCCCAGGGCGTAGCGCGCGACGTTGGTGTGGGCGGCGTCGTCGAGCTTGAGGTCGCCGGCCAGGACGTCGCTCAACTCCACGATGTCCGCCGGGTTGCCGGTACCGGCCAGGACCTGGAGGAACTGCTGGGTCGAGGCGCTCCCGACCACGCTGACGGTGGCGCTGGGCAGCGACACGCCGCTCGCCGCGGGGAGTGCCCGGATCTGCGACTGCAGCGACGCCGCCAGCGCTGCCAGGCTGGCCGGCGCCGTGGCGAGCGTCACCGAGCCGATCAGGGTGGCGCCCAGGGCGACTTTCATGGACGCGCCCCCCAGGGTGGTGAGGTCCACCCCCTTGATGTCTGCCGAGCTCACCGTCCCCGTCGCCGCCGGCAGGCCGGAGCCCGCCGTCGCCAGCTTGATGAGCGACGAGGAGGCGTTGACCACCGTCACCGCGTTGGCCGGGTCGTTGGCGGTGAGGTTGAGGTTGCGGTAGATCTCGGTGGCGACGACCTGTGGCGGGGTGCTGGTGTCCACCAGCATCACCGTCAGGTTGAACAGCGTCGTGGGGTCGGTGGTGGCGTAGTCGATGGCGAGGCGGAGATTCGCCCCCCAGAGCCCGGCGCTCGCCGCGGTGGCGGTGAGGACCGCGGCGCCTCCCGGCTTGTCCATGACCGCGATGGCGGCCGGCTTAGGTGACCCCCCCGCCACCCGGACCACCCAGGCGTCGCCCCCCCCGTTGGCGAAGAACTGCCGGAGCGTGTAGCCGGCCTCACTGGCGGCGACGAGGGGGCCGAAGCTGCGCTCGAGGTCGGCCACGCTCTGGACCCGGGTGGCCGTGTCCATCGGGCCCTGGGGGAAGTAGCCGACGACGGCCGTCACCGCGGTGGACACGCCCGTGATGGTGTGGACCCCGCTCGGCAGCTCCTCGACATAGACCCCCGGATAGGTTGGGGCAACGGGCATGCGGTCCCTCCTGGCCTGGGCGCCGGTGCCGGCGCCGCCTGTGCGATGGAGCGACGCTAGGCCCTCCCCGTCACGCCGCCATCACCGCCGCGTCACGGGTGGCGGGCTTGGCCGGGACGTGGGCGGGGGCCCGAGCGCCTCCCCGGCACGGTGACGCGGCCGTGACGGGGCCTCGCTTGACTCGAGGCCGGCATGGAGCGCGCCCGCACCACCTCGCCGCCCGAGGCCGCTCCCGCGCGCCGGCCGGCGGCGAAGCTCACGCTCCAGCGTGCGTTTGCCGGCGGGGCCGATCTCGCTTCCGAGGACGGGGCATCTGCGGACCTGGAGACCGGCGTCCGCGGCGTCCTCGCCGCCGGGGGCCAGCCGCTCGATCCCGCGGCCCGCAGTGCCATGGAGGCCCGTTTCGGCCACGACTTCAGCCGGGTCCGGGTCCACGCCGACCCGGCCGGGGCACGCAGCGCCCGCGCCCTCAACGCCCGGGCGTACACCGCTGGCGAGCACATCGTGTTCGCCTCGGGCACGTACGCCCCCGGGACCCTCGCCGGCGAGCGGCTCCTGGCCCACGAGCTGGCCCACGTCGTGCAGCAGCGCACCGGGCAGGTCGATGCCGGCCCCGGGCCCGGCACCGTCTGGGCCACGCACCCGGCCCATCCCACCGAGCAGGCCGCCGAGCGCATCGCCACCGAGGTGACCTCGGCCACGCCCAGCCGGCGCCCGGCGGTGCCGGTGGCTGGTGCCCCCCGGTCCGGACCCCTTGTGGTGCAGCGATTCCTGGCCGGGGACGAGGGGCACGGCGGCATCGAGGAGCCGGCTCTGGAGGCCGCCGGGTTCACCAAGGACGAGGCGAAGCTCACCTACTACGGCAACTGGCTCCGGGACTTCTCCCAGCTCCTCCATGCCGACCAGCCCGAGGGCCAGCAGGCGATCTTCGAGCTGATCCGCATCCTGGCCACCGGCGAATTCGGGCGGGCCCCCACCGACGCTGAGATCGGCCGCTACCTCCCGAGCGAGCACGTGGACAACCCGGCGGGAGGGACGAGCGCCGAGAACCCCACTGCCCCCCACCACGCCGACATGGTCAAGCAGCTGTCGCACTCCACGGATCCACTCGCCGCCGGGCAGGGAGCCTTCTTCGACAAGGAGCCCGGGCTCCTGAAGACGCTGCAGGCGCGGGCGGCGGCCTCCGGGCTGCCGGTCTACATCGAGCGGGCAAAGGAGCACGCCAAGGAGAAGATCGCCGAGGCGGTGGCCAAGGGCCGCACTGAGGCCGGGATGCGAGCGCTGGGCAACGCCCTGCACCAGGTGGAGGACTACTTTGCCCACTCGAATTTCGCCGAGGTGGCCCTGGCCTCGCTGGTGGCCACCAAGGCCCTGCCGGCGGGCAACCGCCTGGTGGAGGCGACCCACCACTACCCGGGGGTCGATCCGGCGAAGGTCGGCACAGACCCCTTCGGGCGGCCCCAGATCGTCACCGGCACGTCGATCGAAGGAGCGGGCGACGTCGTCGGCCGCTGGGAGGTCATCAAGACCGAGCTGCGCAGCGGCGAGCTGACGAAGATCTTCCTGCGCGGGCTCTGGATCCGCTACCACTGGAAGCTGCCCCTGGTGCTGGCGAAGGCAGCCGTCGAGGGTGCCTGGGGCGCCGGCAAGGCAGCCGGCGGCTTCGCCGGCAAGTGGGTCGGGCGGGTCCTGGGGGGTGCAGTCGGGGCCCTCGGCGGGCTGCTCGGCGGCGCGGCCGGCGGGGCGGTGGCGGGCTTCACATCCGGGCACGGGTTCTTCGGCAAGCTGGGCGGCGCCCTGCGCGGGCTCTTCGGCGGGGCGGCGCGCGGGGCGGCGAGCGGCGCCCGGTCGGGGTTCGAGACCGGCGGGAAGGTCGGCGAGGCCGTGGGTGGCGTCGCCGGCGGCGTGGCCGGGCTGGTCGGGCTCCCGCTTGCCCTGGCGGCCACCGCGTCGTTCCTGTTCGACCACGCCGCGGCTGTGCTGCTCCTGGGCGCCCCGGTCCTCTACGCCATCGACAAGGCGGTGCAGGCCATTGCGGGGTCGCAGATCAAGGCCAACGCCAAGAAGACCATTCCCGAGGCCCGGGCGAAGGGGGTCCCGCTACCCACCCACTCGCAGATCGCCAAGGACGACCCCGACCACCCCCTGCACGCCGCGGCTGCCGCCCTGGCCTCGGCGGCGGACACCGAGATCGGCAGGGCGATGCTGGCGGCCTGGGCGCCCGGGGCGCCACCCAAAGCGAAGCAGGCGCCGGTGGACCTCGTCGACCGCTTCCTCAGCCACCCCGACACCCAGCGCTGGTGGGTACCGGTGCTCACGGCGGCCGCGACGAAGAAGAAGCCGTAGGGCCGGCAAATTCGCCCACGCCGCACGCCGGGCAGTTCGCCCTTAGCTTTTGTGCCGCTCTGAGCAGGATTATCCTGTTTATTCATGCACAAAAAAGCGTCCCGGGAGGAAATGGATTGGTTGGGCTGCCCTGGCTCGCGGCTCAGGGGGGGTCGCCAGCGGCGAGGAACGCCGCCGCCCAGCGCCGCACCTCGGCCAGGAGGGCCTCCATCGAGGACGCCGCCGCGGTTTCCTCGGCCTCGGAGTCCACGTTGAGCTTCACGGTCAGCCGGGCGCGCAGCCCCGCAGGCATCTCGCGGCCCTGCCACAGCCGGATGATGATCAAGCCGGTCCGGAGATCGGGGTCCGGGAACACATTGGTCACCCTGACCCCGCCCCGTCACCGCCGCGTCACGTGGCGGGCAGGCCCACCAGACCGGCGAACTGCGCCGAGGGGTCGCAGCCCAGCTCCTCCCGGCACAGGGTGTGGTAGAGCCGGAACTGGTGCAGTGCGTCGCTGCGGTTGCCCTCGGCCAGGAAGGCCTGGGCCAGCACGCGGTGGGCGCTCTCCCGCAGGGGATCTGCCGCCACGGCGGCGTGACCCGCCTCGACGGCTGGGCCGAAGCGCCCCTGGGCCGTGAGCGAGCGGCACAGCGCTTCCAGGGCATGGAGGCGGAGCTGGTTGAAGCGCTCCCGCTCGATGATGGCCCACTCGTCGTACCACCCGGGGAGCAGCTGCCCCGAGAGGGCCTGCCAGTTGCGCCGCTCCTCGGCCGGGTCGCCCGGGCGGGCATCCGCCTCGTCCCAGCCGATCAGGCGGTGGGCCCGACAGATGGCGAGGTGGAGGTCGACGGCGGCGTCCGGGGCCAGCGCCAGGGTCTGGGGCGTCGCCCGCACAAGAGCGCACCCCGGGAGGCCCAGCCGCCACAGGGCCGAGCGCAGGCTGGCACCGGCCCGCTCCTCGGCGCTCTCCGCCCACAGGGTGCCCGCGACCTGGACCCGGGAGACCGGATCGCGGTGCAGGGCGAGGTAGGCGACCACCCGCTGGGCGGACGCCGGCAGCCCGACCGCGTCGGCGCCCACCCTCACCTCGAAGCAGCCCAGGAGGCGCACCGTGATGCGGGCCGGCGCGGTGCCGGGTGCGGCGACACGGTCGCCGCGTAGTTGGTCCATCGTCCGCATGAGCCCGCCCTCCGCCCGAGGCACCGGCTTGCCAGGTTCCGCAGGTCCGAGCCTGCCACGAGGCGGCCTTCCAAAAAAAGGGTGCTAGCACCACCATTTGAACCGTTTTGAGGGGTGCTCGGGCGAGCGGCGTGCGCCTCTACGGATCCCTGATGAAGGCAGACCGCGGGGTGGGCCGGGCGCCGGTGTCAGTGGATGTTGTAGGCGATGAACGTGTAGATGTTCACTGCGAGGCCCACCCAGCCGATCAGGATCCCCAGCCAGGCCACCTTCAGCCCGGTCTGCACGCCGCCGGAGCGCAGGATGCTCCGCTTCGCCGCGTAGCCCAGGATCAGCGCCAGGATAGCCCCCACCGGGTACAAGATGACGAAGTTGGCGATGCCGCAGCCGACCGCTCCCAGCGCCGACCAGCTGAGGCCGGGCCGGGGCGCATCATGCTCGAGGCTGGCACCGGGGTGATAGCGCGGGTCGTCCGGGTCGAGGGCCACGCTGGCCTCCTCCGGGATTTCTTCCTGCTTCCGAGCCATACCGGCAGTCTACTGGGCGTCCGAAGGCTGCTCGGAAGCCGGCCGGTCGAGCGTGATCTCAATCACCTTCGGCTCATGGGCCATCGCCAGGACTGACAGCGTGTGGACCTTGTTCCCCATGCGCTCCAGCACGGCTCCCGGGTCCCCGTCGGCCAGCACCCGTACCCGGCCCTGGTACGACCGCCCGGCGAGCCAGATCCGCACGTGTCCCGCCGCCCGGGCATTGCGCACCCAGTCGGCGTGGCGGCCGTGCTCGGCCACGACCAGCAGCCGGTCCTCCGCCACCTTCAGGCACCCCATCGGCGTGAGCCGGCGGCGCCCCGACTTCCGCCCGAAGGTCTCCATCACCAGGGCGCTCTCCGGGCCGTAGGGCGGGAACGGCAGGCCGAGGCGCAACATGCCCACCGCCGCCTTGTTGAGGCTCCGCCCGGCGACCCACTGCACCGAGCGCTGGACCCTGGGCCGGAGCACGTCGATACTGGGGCGGCTGAGCGGCCCGGTCACCCCGGCGCCTCCACCGGCAGCACCGCGTCGGCCGCCCGGACCGCATGGAGGAAGGCCCGCACCAGGGCGGGGTCCTTCACCCCGGGTGCCCCCTCGACACCGCCGGAGACGTCCACCCCCCAGGGCCGGACCTCCCGGACCAGATCCCCGACGGTCGACGGCGTCAGGCCCCCGGCGACGATGACCCGCTCCGGGCGGGGGCCGGCCATCCACGCAGCGAGCCACCTGGCCGGGACCGGCCCGTGGCGCTCGGTGGGATGCCGGGGGTCCTTGGAGTCCACCATCACGGCGTCGATGCCCTCGGCCATGGCCAGCGGGTGGCCGGCGCCCCCGGGATCGACCCGCACCGCCTGCACGATGAAGGCGTGCGGCCGGGCCGCCCGGACCTCGGCCACCAGGCCATCCGGGACGTCGCCGTGGAGCTGGACGCCCTGCAGGCAGACGGCCTCGATGGCATCCAGCACCTCGGCGGCGGTCGCGTCGACGAACACCCCCACCGTGGCCACGGAGGGATGGACGTGACGGGCGATGGCAGCCGCCGCCGGCAGGTCGATGCGCCGCGGGCTGGCAGCCAAGACGAAGCCGAGGGCGTTGGCCCCGGCCCGCACCGCCGCCTGGGCGTCCTCGGGGCGCGTGATGCCGCAGATCTTGACGAACGTGGCTCCGGGGCTGGAGGTCAGCGTGGCCGCAGCCCCATGACCTGGACGGAGAAGTGCCCCCCCGGGGCCTGTACCTCGGCGGTGTCGCCCACCTTCTTGCCCAGCAGCGCAGCCCCGAGCGGCGAGGACGACGTGATGGTCCGCAGGCCGGCCACCCGCTCCTCGGGAGTGGACGCCAGGAGGTACTCCTCGACGTCCTCGCCCTCCTCCTGGATGCTCACGATGAGCCCCGGGCCGGCGGCGTCGGTGCCGGTGGGGGCCTCCTGGACGATGGCGTGTTTGATCATGTGCTGCAGCTGGCGGATGCGGGCCTCCATCAGGGCCTGCTCGTCCCGGGCGGCGTCGTAGTCGGCGTTCTCCCGGAGGTCGCCGAACTCCCGGGCGCGCTGGAGCCGCACGCTCATGGCGGCCCGGCCGTCGCTGGTGAGCTGGAGGAGCTCGGTCTCCCAGCGCTGCAGGGTCTCGGGGCTGACGACCATCGCCTCAGACGGCACGCTCATCCGCTCTTTTTAGCACGAGTCGGCGGAAGGAATGTCTCCGTTGTAGGCGGGCTCCGGGGCAGATGCGCCTCGCCGTGCTGGCCGCCTGCCTCGTGGCCGCCCTGACGGCGTGCGGATCCTCGCCGTCAGCGGTGGCGGGGCGGGGTCCAGCTATCCCCGGACCTGGGTGTCAATGGCCAGGGCCTGGGCGTGAGGGACTCCGAAACCGGGAGCCATACTGCCCCCATGCCCGAGCTCCGGCCCCCACGTCCCCGCCCACGTCCCCGCCCATGCCTTCCCACATGCCTTCCCACATGACCCTCACCGAGGCCCGCACGCTCCTGGCCTCCGGTGCCCTCGACCCCGCCGACCTGCTCGCCCAGTGCCGGGGCCGCATCGACGCCAGCGAGGAGCGGGTCAAGGCGTGGCTCGCTTTCGCCCCGGGCGACGCCGGGGCCGGCGCCCTCGACCCCGCCGACCGGGGCCGGCTCCCGCTCTGGGGCATCCCGCTCGGGATCAAGGACATCATCGACGTCGCCGGGCTGCCCACCACCGCCGCCTCCCGGGTCCTGGCCGGCGCCCCACCCGCAGCACGCGACGCCCCCGCCGTCCGGCGCCTGCGCGAGGCCGGGGCGCTCATCCTGGGCAAGACCAACACCCAGGAGTTCGCCTACGGCGACGTCACCCCACCCACCACCAATCCGTGGGACGCCGGCCGCATCCCGGGCGGATCCAGCGGGGGCTCGGCCGCCGCCGTCGCCGCCGGGCACTGCCTCGGGGCGCTGGGTACCGACACCGCCGGCTCGATCCGCATCCCCGCCGCCCTGTGCGCTCTGGTGGGCCTGAAACCCCGGCCGGGCATCGTGAGCTTGGAGGGGGTGATCCCCCTGGCGCCCAGCTTCGACACCGTGGGGCCGCTCGGGCGCAGCGTCGCCGACGTCACCGTGCTGTGGGAGGTGCTCTCGGGGGCCACGGTCGACCGCCCCGACGCCGGGGAGCTTACCGTCGCCGCCGCCCCGCTGGGGACCCTGCCCCCCCTGGCACCCGAGGTGGCCACCGCCTACGTGGACGCCGTGACCCGGTGCTCCCGGCTCGGCCGCTTCCTGGTGCGGGCCGACATCCCCGCCTTCGCCGACTTCGACCGCCCCCGCAGCACCGTGCTGATGTGGGAGGCGCTGCAGGTGCACCGCTCCCGGGGCTGGTGGCCCGATCGGAGGGACGCCTACACCAACGAGACCGCCGGCTACCTGCAACGGGCGGAGACGACGCTCACCGAAGCCGACGCCGACCGGGCCCGGGCGGAGTGCGCACCACTTGCCGCCCGCCTGCAGGAGGCATGCGTCGCGTGCGACGTACTCATCTGTCCCACGGTACCCAAGGAGGCTCCCACCCATGCGGAGGCCGCCCAGGTCGATCCCGGCAGCCCCCGCCGCCCGGTGGTGATGGACTTCACCCGGATCCCGGGAGCGGTCAACGTGGCCGGGCTGGCCGCCCTCACCATCCCGTTCGGGAAGGGAGAGCACGGCCTGCCCCTGGGGCTGCAGTTCATCGGGCGGGACGAAGACCGCGTCCTCGCCTTCGGCCTGGCCTTCGAGCGGGCCACCGGTGGCTCATGGGAGGGACCAGTCCCCTAGACGGGACCCCCGCAATATCCCCGAGTGGGGGGATTGCTTCCCGGCGGTATGCGTGGTCAATTTGCGGGATACCGAACCCGGAAAGGACCCGCATGGACCTGGACATCGCCGTCGTGGGCGCCGGCGTCTCGGGCGCCTACTGCGCCTGGCGCCTGCAGCAGGCGCTGGGGGCGGACGCCCGCATCGCCCTCTTCGAATACAGCGACCGCATCGGCGGCCGCCTGTACACCATCACCCTCCCCGGGCTGCCCCACGTCAAGGCCGAGGTAGGCGGGATGCGCTACATCCCGAGTCAGCACATCATGGTCGCCGACCTGGTGGGCCACCTCGGCCTGGCGACCAAGGCGTTCCCCATGGGTGCCCCGGCCCCGGTCGGCTCCAACTGCAACCTGTTCTACCTGCGGGGCCGGCACCTGCGCCTCCACGAGCTCGCCGACCCGGCCAAGGTCCCCTACAACCTGTCCTGGAACGAACGGGGGCTCGGCCCGACCAACCTGCAGGTGCAGGTGATGAACACGATCTACCCGGGCATGGCGAACCTCAGCCTGTGCGACACCATGCGGGTCCGGGCCTTCGGCAAGCCCCTGTGGCAGTGGGGCTTCTGGGACCTCATGTTCAAGGCCCTCTCCAATGAGGGCTACCAGTTCATGAAGGACGCCGGGGGCTACGACGCCAACGTGGCCAACGCCAACGCCGTCACCCAGCTCCCCGCCACCGAGTACAGCGACAGCACCGTCTTCCTCACCCTCGCCGACGGCTACGACCAGCTCCCGATCACCCTCGCAGAGCAGTTCAACCGCTCGATGGCCGGCGGGCTGCCCGGGGGCCAGCGGGTGCTCATGAACCATCGCCTGGCCACCTTGGACACCGGGCCGGCGGGCACCGACTACCGCTACACCCTGACCTTCCAGCCCACCGTCACCGAGTCGGGCGCCACCCGGCTGGCGGGCGCCGGGCCGGTGGAGGTGCGGGCCAAGAAGGTGATCCTGGCGATGCCCCGGCGCTCCCTGGAGCTCATCTCCAGCCCGCTGTTCGAGGACCCCTGGCTGAAGACCCACCTCGGCTCGGTGCTGATCCAGAGTGCCTTCAAGCTCTTCCTGGCCTACGAGAGCCCCTGGTGGAGGGCCCTCGGCCTGGTGGCGGGGCGCTCGGTCACCGATCTCCCGATCCGCCAGACCTACTACTTCGGGACCGAGGCCGAGCAGGAGGGCGGGCTGCCGTTCATGAACTCGCTGCTCATGGCCACCTACAACGACATCTCGACCGTGCCGTTCTGGAAGGGCCTGGAGCTGGGCGCCCCGTTCCGGGGGTACCGGCCGTCCTGCCTCGAAGACGGCGTCGAGGCGGTCGTCCCGGCGATGGAGTTCCCCGTCACCGATGAGATGGTGGACGTCGCCAACAAGCAGGTCGCCGCCGTGCACGCCCTGCCCGACCTGCCGATGCCCTACTCGGCGGTCTACCACTCCTGGAACGAGGACCCCTACGGCGGCGGCTGGCACGAGTGGAAGGCGGCCTACCGCCTGGACGAGGTCATGTGCCGGATGCGCCACCCGGTCGAGGGCGAGGACGTCCACATCGTGGGCGAGGCCTACTCCTTCGGGCAGGGCTGGGTCGAGGGGGCGCTGGACACCGCCGAGTCCACCCTCCAGGACTTCTTCGGCCTCGCCCGGCCCCCCTGGCTGCAACCGGGCTACGACCTCCTGCCCAACCCGTGCCCCGGGTGCGGCGACCTGGACGGCTGCATCGAGAGCTTCAACGCGGCCTCGACGCTGGCGGCGGTCACGCCCAACTGCCTGGACGCGGTCGAGGAGGGCTGACATGAACATCGCCCAGTACCTCCTCGCCCGCCTCACCGAGATCGGCATCGGGCATGTCTTCGCCGTGCCGGGCGACTACGCCGGCGCCTTCCTCGAGGCGCTCGACGCCGACCCGGGCATCCGGCGGGTGGCCACCGTCAACGAGCTGGGGGCCGGCTACGCCGCCGACGGCTACGCCCGCCTGCGGGGCGCGGGCGCCGCCTGCGTGCAGTACGGCGTAGGGGGCTTCAGCATCCTCAATGCCACCGCCGGGTCGTTCGTCGAGCGGGTGCCCGTGGTGGTGATCTCGGCCAGCCCGAGCACGGCCAACCGGCGCCTGGAGCACACCGAGGGCATCCTGTTCCACCACTCCACCGGCGACCTGCGGGCCGACCAGCTGGTCTTCGCCCACGTCACGGTGGCTTCGGAGGTTATCGCCGACGCCCAGGTCGGCCCGGCCCAGATCGATCGGGCGATGGGGGCCCTGCTGACCGAGCACCGGCCCATCTACATCGAGGTCCTGTCCGACGTCTGGACCCTGCCCTGCACCCCGCCAGCCGGCCGGCTGGCGGCACTCCCCCGGCCGAGCAGCCCGGCCTCGCTCGCCACCCTGGTCGGGGACGCCTACGCCCGCATCCGGGCCGCCCGGCTGCCGGTCCTGTGGGCCGGGATCGAGATCCAGCGCTTCGGCCTGCAGGGGCTCCTGCAGGAGCTCATCGACGCCAGCGGCCTGCCCTTCACCACCACCAGCCTGGCCAAGACCGTGCTCGACGAGTCCCAGCCGGCGTTCATCGGCACCTACGCCGGGCCGGCCTCCCCGGCCCTCACCCGGGCGGTCGTGGACGGCAGCGACTGCCCGGTGGCCCTGGGCACGATCATCACCGACGACTACCTGAACATCATGGCCGCCAGCTTCGCCGCCATGATCGAGGTGACCGACCACGAGGCCCGGATCGGCCATGCCTACTACCCGCAGGTGGCGCTGGGCGACTTCCTCGCCGGGCTCGCCGACCGCTTCCGGGCCGATGGGCCCTCGCATGTCGAGCTCCCCAGCGTCCCCGACGACCCGGACCCCGAGCCCGCCCCGGACGGGGCATTGACCTACAACGCGTTCTTCCACCAGCTGTCGGCGTTCCTCCGCCGGGAGAGCCTGCTGGAGGCGGTCACCCTCATCCTCGGCGAGAGCACCTCGCTGTACGTCTTCGGCAACCTGTTCGGGCTCCCCGCCGACCACTTCGTCGCCCAGGCCGCCTGGGGGTCGCTCGGCCACGAGACTGGCGCCGCCCTGGGCGTGGCGGTCGGCACCCGGACCCGGCCGTTCGTGGTGGCGGGCGACGGCGGCTTCCGCATGATCTGCCAGGAGCTGTCCAGCCTGGCCGCCGAGGGGTGCAATGCCGTGGTGTTCGTGCTCAGCAACGACGCCTACGCCATCGAGCAGGCCTTCGTCGACCTCAGCGCGTTCCAGCCCGGGGGCGAGTTCGCCGCCTTCGACCTCCTGCCCACCTGGGACTACGCCGCCCTCGCCCAAGCGTTCGGGGCCCAGGGCTACCGGGCCGCCACAGCGGCCGAGCTCGACGCCGTGCTGGCCGAGGTGCAGGGCCTGACCGGGGTGCCGGCCCTGGTCGAGGTGGTCATCCCGCAGAAGGACCTCGCCCCGCAGCTGAAACGGCTGGCCGAGGCGCCGCCGCCGACCAGCAAGTACGTCCAGCAATGACGTCCGGGCCGGGAGCCTGGCAGTCCAAGGCGGGCCAGGTCCCCACAGGAGGCCCCCATGCTAGCTAGTGATATCATCAGATATCCAAAGGAGGTGTGATGGGTATGGATGTCCTGGTGCGAGATGTTCCCGATGAGATTGTGGCGGCGCTGGACGAGCAGGCCTCGCGGCTCGGCATCTCCCGGACCGAGTATCTGCGGAGGCGGCTCGGGGAACTCGCCTCGGGCTCAGCCAGCAGAGTGACGCTGGCGGATCTGAAGCGGACTGCACGAACATTCCAGGACCTGGACGACCCCGACGTCATGCGCGGTGCCTGGGGTTGAACGGTTGGCTGATCGACAAATCGGCGTATACGCGCCTCCAGATCAGCCCCGATGCTCAGAACTGGGCGAACCGGATCCAACGCGGGCTGGTTCGCATATCGTCGGTCACCCGACTGGAGATCGGGTATTCCGCCCGGAGTGGCATTGAGCTGCGGGCGGACATCCGGATGCCCCCGCTTGCAGCCATGCCGACGGAGTATCAGACGCCGGCCGTCGAAGACCGAGCCATCGAGATCCAGCTCCTCATGGCCGATCGGGGGCTGCACCGAGCGGCGTCAGTACCCGATCTGATTGTCGCCGCCACTGCGGACGTCGTGGGCCTGACAGTTCTCCACTTGGACAAGGATTTCGACTTGATCGCTGAAGTCAGCGGTCAGGAGATGGAGCGTCTCCGGGTGGCGCCCATCCGGTAGTCCCCGGTTCTCGGGCCGGAGGTCCTACGCCCAGAACGCGTCCCTCGACTCGTCATCATCGGCGAGCAGCCGGAACTCCGTCGCCCTTGCCGTCGGGCAGATGCCACACGTGCACCTGCCTGCCGCTCCAGGTGCGCCCGTCCGGGCGCAGGCCGCCCGCGGAGATGAGGACGGTGGCATGCGCATCGTTGGCAAGGAGGTCATACACCTCCTCATGGAAGGTTCCTCCGCTCATCTCCCGGAGCCGGCGGAACACGCCGGGCGAATGCGGGCTCGGCGATGTAATCGCCGCTGAGCGGGTTGTGCCCCGGCATGTGCCAGACGATCTGGTCGTCGAGGATCTCCCCCACCGCCGCCAGGTCGCCTGCGGCAACCGCCGCCTATCCCCGGCGCAACAGCTCGATGTTGGGACGTTCCGACACGGCAGCCCCCTTCTGGAGCGGAGCCCTACTCCCCCAGCACCTTGATCACGAGGCGCTTGCGGCGCTGGCCGTCGAATTCACAGTAGAAGACCTGCTGCCAGGGGCCGAGGTCCAGGCGCCCGGCAGTCACCGGCACGATCACCTGGTGGTGCATCAGCAGGTTCTTCAGGTGGGCATCGCCGTTGTCCTCACCCCCGGCGTGGTGGCGGTAGTCCCCCGGGTCGGGCAGGAGCGCCTCGGCGACCTCGTTGGCCGGCGGCTGCCAGCTGGGGGGCGCCACCTTGTCCAGCCACTCGAGGACGTCTTTGTGCAGACCGGGCTCGTCGTCGTTGATCCACACCCCGGCGGTGATGTGCATGGCGGAGACCAGGACCATGCCCTCGGCGATGCCGGCCTCGTCCACCGCCTTCTGCACGTCGGCGGTGATCCGGACCAGCTCCCGGCGCCGGGGCGTCTGGAAGGTCATGTACACGGTGTGCGACTTCACGGGGACCGACTTTACTGACTTTGCCGGAGGGCCTGCGGGCGACGCCGGAGCAGCACCGAGACCGCCAGGATGACCAGCGCCACCAGCACGACGCCGCCGAGCGCCCAGGCGGCGAACACGGCGATGACGCTCACCTCGTCCGCCATCCCGGCCACCGAGGTCACCGTCGCCCGGGCAGGGCCCTCGATGACGTCCTGCAGGCGGGCGTCGGCCAGCACGAGGACAAGGCGGTAGAGGAAGTAGAACGCCGCCACCCCGGCGAGCCCCCAGGCCACGTGCAGTACCCCAGCGGCGCCCAGGATCACAGCGCCAAGACCCAAGGGCCATGCCGCACCCCAGCGCTCAGGCGAGGCCCGGCCCGCCCACCAGGCGCCGACGGCACCCGCCAGCGGGATGCCCAGCAGGGCAACGGGGATCGCCACCGTCGGGATGCCCCAGGCCCGGGCCAGCAGGGCGAAATACTCCTCGATGGCGTCCAGCCCGGCGAGGGCAGCCAGCACGATGACCGCCCGGCGCACATCGGGGCTCGCCCCCACCTCGCCCAGCCCCGCCCGCATGGTGGCGAGGAACTCACCCCCGAACTCACCCCCGGCCGCGTCACCCCGGGGCGCCTCGGGCAGCGTCAGGGCCAGCGCTGCCCAGGCCAGGCACATCCCGACCGACACCCACCCCACCAGGGCGAACCCCCCGGCGACAAAAAGCGCCGTGGCCGCCCCGGCGGCGGGGATCTGGGCGAGCAGCTCGATGCCGGTCACCCGGCCCCGCACCCGGGCGTAGCGGTCGGCCGCCCCGGCGGCAGCGAGGCCGTCGTACAGGAGGGCCTGCAGCGACCCGGTCATCAGGGTGCCGGACACGCCCCACAGCACGAACCCGGTGGCGAAGCCGGCGTAGGAGGGCCGGACGATCCAGGTGCCGAAGGCGAGGGCCTGCCCGACCCCGGCCAGCGCCAGCGCGCCCCGGCGGGAGAAGCGGTCGGCCAGGACCCCGGTGGGCACCTGGCAGGCGATGCCGCAGACCGACCAGATCACGAACAGCCCGGAGATGGCCGCCTGCGACAGCCCGGCGTGGGCGAACAGCAGGGCGTAGAGCGGGTAGAGCGGGATGACGTTGGAGATGAGGGCCCACACCAGCAGACGCCGCTCGAGCCGGCGGGCAGGCTCAGCCGAAACGCCGTGGCGGCGTCAACGTCGGTGCATGGAAGAAGGATACCGCTGGCTGATGCAGCCCCTCGACAACCAGAACGGACCGTCTGCGCCACTGCATCCTCCGATGGAATTTGATCCCGACGACATTCGGACCTTCGCCCACCGGGACCGCTCGGCGGTGCAGGAGCTGAAGTCTCGCTACTGGCGGGACTTCACCGAACAGCGCGGCGCGGTGGCCGCAGTCCGGATCGCCGATGGCCTGGGGTGCCAGTTCCAGGCTCCACCCGGACTGGCCGACGCCCGAGGATCGCGAGGCCGACCTAGCAGTGCACATCCGGGTGGGTGAAGGCCTCCGGCAAGTCAGGCCGGGACATGACGGATGAGGCCATCGTGGTTCTCTCACCCGGGCCTTCGAGCGCAACGGGATCCGCCGACGTGGGCGCCCCCCTGACATGGACCTCAATCGGGGTCCGCCGGCTGCTGTAGACCCTCGAGGAGGCGTTGGACCGCAGCGACCTCCTGCCCCACCGTCGGGGCGAATAGCAAGGCCCCTCAGTCGCTGAACATCCCCACGATCGGTTTGTTCAGGTGGATGGCGCCCGCCGAGCCGTGGAAGCCGGCGTCGCCGTAGGAGAACAAGCCGCCGTCCGACGCCACTTCCCAGTACCCCTTGCCGTCAGGGGTGGTGGACAGGCCCACAATCGGCTGGTTCAGGTGGACGGCACCCGCCGAGCCGAAGAAGCCGGCGTCGCCGTAGGAGAACAGGCCCCCATCCGAGGCCACCTCCCAGTAGCCCTGCCCGTCCGGAGCCACGGCCATGCCCACGATCGGCTGGTTGAGGTGCACCGCGCCCGCCGAACCGAAGAAGCCGGCGTCACCGTAGGAGAACAGGCCGCCGTCGGAGGCCACCTCCCAGTAGCCCTTGCCGTCGGGCGTCGCGGCCATGCCCACGATCGGCTTGTTCAAATGGATGGCCCCTGCCGAGCCGAAGAAGCCGGCGTCGCCGTAGGAGAACAGGCCGCCGTCGGAGGCCACCTCCCAGTAGCCCTTGCCGTCCGGGGTCGCCACCATGCCCACGATCGGTTGGTTGAGATGGATGGCCCCTGCCGAGCCGAAGAAGCCGGCATCGCCGTAGGAGAACAGGCCGCCGTCGGAGGCCACCTCCCAGTAGCCGTCCCCGGTGCGCTGCGGCCCGGGCACCACGATCACGATGGTGAGGCTGGGCGTCGTCACCCCGGCCCCGACCGCATTGGCGGCCTTCACGGTGAAGCTGAAGGCCCCCGCCGCCGAGGGTGTCCCGCTCAGGGCGCCGCTGGACGCCAGCGCCAGCCCGGGCGGGAGCTGGCCGGATGCCAGCGAGAAGGTGGGCGCCGGGTAGCCGCTGGCAGTAAACGTATACGTGTACTGCGCCCCCACCACCCACACCGGCTGCGGGGTGTCGGCGGTGAACGCCGGGGCCTGGCCGACCGTGATGGCGAGCGTCGGGGTGGCTGCCGACCCGCTCGGGTTCGTCGCCGCCACCACGAAGCTGTACTGCCCGCCGGCGGTCGGCGTGCCGGACAGCACGCCCATGGTCGCATCGAGTGCGAGCCCGGGGGGCAGCTGGCCGGACTGGACGGCGTAGGTGGGCGCCGGGGAGCCGCCGGCGGCAAAGGTGTAGGCGTAGGCCGTCCCCACAGTCGCGGTGACCGGGGGGGAGTCGGCGGTGAAGGCGGGGGCGTTGGTGACCATGATCGTGAGGCTGGGCGAGGTGGCGCTGCCCACCGTGTTGGTGGCCAAAACGGTGAACGTGAAGGACCCGGCGGTGTTCGGGGCGCCGGAGAGCACCCCGGCCGCGCTGAGGCTGATCCCCGGAGGCAGGGAGCCGCCCGCCACCGAGAAGGTGGGGGCCGGGAACCCGCTGGCGGCGAAGGTGTAGGAGTACGCGGTCTGGATGGTTGCCGGCGACGGGGGCGTGTCGGCCGTGAACGCGGGGGCCTGGGTGACCGTCATCGTGATCACCGGGGTCACCGCCGTCCCGAAGCTGTTCGTGGCGGCCACCGTGAAGCCGAAGGCGCCGCCCGTCGTCGGCGTGCCGGACAGCGCGCCCGACGAGGCCAGGCTGAGCCCGGTGGGCAGGGTGCCGCCCGCCAGCGCAAAGGACGGGGCAGGCGATCCGGCGGCGGTGAAGGAGTAACTGACCGCGGTCCCCGCCGGGGTGGTTGCCGGCGGGGTGTCGGCGGTGAATGCCGGGGCCTGGCCGATGGTCATCGAGATCGACGGCGTGGTCGCGGTCCCGCTCGAGTTGGTGGCCGCCACGGTGAAGGTGAACAGCCCGGCCGCCGTCGGCGTGCCCGACAGGACGCCCGAGGCGTTCAGGCTGAGCCCGGTGGGCAGGGTGCCGCTCGCCAGCGAGTACGTGGGCGCCGGGTTGCCGGCGGCGACGAAGGTGTAGCTGAACGCCGTGCTGACCGTCACCGTCGGCGGCGGGGTGTCGGCGGTGAATGCCGGGGCGTTGGCGATGGTGATGGTATGGCTGGCCGACACCGCCGTGCTCCCGACCCCGTTGGAGGCGGCCACGGTGAAGGTGAAGCTGCCCAGGGAGGTCGGGATGCCGGACAGCGTCCCCCCGCTGGTAAGGCTGAGCCCGGGCGGGAGCTGGCCGGCGTTGACGACGAAGGTGGGCGCCGGGTACCCACTGGCAGCGAAGGTGTACGAGTAGGCGGAGTTCATCGCCCCCGACGCCGGCGGCGAGTCGGCGGTGAAGGCGGGGGCCTGGCTGACCGTGATCGTGAGGGTGCCACCGGTGGCGGTGCCGGCCGAGTTGGTGGCTGCCACGGTGAAGCTGAACGGCCCCCCGGCGGTGGGGGTGCCGGACAGAACACCGGCGGCGGTGAGGACCAGCCCGGGCGGCAGGGACCCGGTGGCCACCGAGAAGGCGGGGGCGGGGAATCCGCTCGCCGTGAACGTGTAGGAGTAGGCGGTCCCGGCAGTGGCGCTGGAGGGCGGTGATGCGGCGGTGAGGGCCGGGGCCTGGGCGATGGTCACCGGCAGGGAGGGGCTGGTCACCTGCCCGGCGCTGTTGGACGCCGAGACCGCAAAGGAGTACTGGCCACCGGTCGTGGGCGTGCCGGACAGGACGCCGGTGGTGGCGTTGAGGCCCAGGCCGGGCGGCAGGGACCCGGTGGCCACCGAGAAGGTGGGCGCCGGCGACCCGCTCGCCGTGAACGTATAGGTGTACGGGGTGCCGACGGTCCCGCCCGGCGGCGAGTCGGCGGTGAAGGCCGGACCCTTGGTCACCTGAATGGTGAGCGAGGGCGTCGTCGCCGTGGCGACCGAGTTCGTCGCCTTCACCGTGAAGGTGAACGACCCGCCCGTCGTCGGGGTACCCGAGAGGACGCCGCCCGGGCTGAGCGACAGGCCGGTCGGCAGCGACCCGGTGTTGAGCGCGAACGTCGGCGCCGGGAACCCGGAGGCGGTGAAGGTGTAGCTGTAGGGCGCCCCGGCGCTGGCGTTGGGCGGGGAGTCGGCCGTGAAGGCGGGGGCCTGGTTGACCGTGATGCCCAGCGACGGCGTCGTCGCCGAGCCCGCCGAGTTGGAGGCCTTGACGACGAAGCTGTAGGTGCCGCCGGTGGTCGGGGTGCCGGACAGCACCCCGGTGGCGTTGAGCGTCAGGCCGGGCGGCAGCGTCCCGCTGGTGAGCGAGAACGTCGGCGCCGGGCTGCCGCTGGCGGTGAAGCTGTACGAGTACGCCGTCCCGGCGCTCGCCGGCGTCGTCGGGGTGTCGGCGGTGAAGACCGGGGGGGCGGGGGGACACAGGTCGGGGACCAGGGTCCCGGCGATCGGGGAGCCCAGGCCGGTGGCCAGGTCGAAGGCGGTGGTGGCCGGGTAGTCGGTGCCATGGCTGCCGACATAGGCGATGTTGCCCGAGGTGACATCGTTGAACGCGCCCCCGGCGGCGGAGGCCCGGTAGAGGGCGGCGTTCACCGCGCCCAGCGTGGTGCCACAGCTCTCGTTGGCCAGGGCGATCACCGTCGCCCACAGCGGGGCGGCGGCGCTGGTGCCGCCGAGCGACGACCACCCCGACGGGATCCCCGAGTCGGTGCCGGTGTAGTAGATGACGTAGCCCTCGAAGGGGTCGCTCGAGGCCGAGACATCGGGGATCTCCCGGCAGAAGGACCCCGACACCGCCCCGCACGGGGAGCCGCTCGAGAAACCGTTGATCACGCCCGTGCCGGTCTGCCAGCTCGGCATGGTCCACAGGGTCGAGATACCGCCGCCGCCGGCGCCGGACTGGGTGTGGGACTCGTTGTACGCCGCCTCGGTGGGTGCCGGGCCGATGGCGGTCAGCTTGGTCCCGCCCACCGCGGTCACGTTGATCTGCGATGCCGGGTCGGAGACCGCCAGGCTGGTGTCGGGGGTGGCGGCGTTGGGGTCGTAGCAGGCCTCGGCCCCCTGATCGCCGGTGGCGGACAGCACGGTCTGGCCCTGCAAAGCCGCCTCGCTGAAGAGCGTGGCCTCGGCGCTGGTCAGGCTCATGGAGCCGCCCTGCCCCGCCAGGGACTCGCACAGGCCCCAGCTGGTGGAGACCACCTTGGAGGTGTCGTCGCTGACGATCTTCGAATACACGTTGTAGATCCCCTGCCCGGTGTTCACCCCTTCGTAGACCTTGATCGCCGCCTGGGGGGCCAGGCCGATGACGTCCTCGATGTCGAGCGTGGACTCGACGGTGCCCGGCGAGCTGCCCGACCCCCCGTCCACCTGGGTGACCGAGATCGAGGTGGCGGTGCCGAAGCAGGTCTGGAAGGTGCTGATGTCGGTGTTCGAGAAACCGGCCAGCTCGAACAGGGCGATGCTCTGGCCGGCGCCCAGGTCGTTGCTGGCGTACAGGCTGCCCAGCCCGTAGGCGCTGGCCAGCTGGGCGGGGACGAAGGCGCCGGCCTGCCCGGCGGCCGTCGTGGCCGCGCTGCACGCCTGGGGGCCGGCGGCGGCCGGGGTGAGGATGGCCGCGGGGCTGGCCGGGGCCCTCGCCTTCTGGGCCGGGGCCCACTGCGGGGTGGCCTGCGCCAGGGTGTCGAGGCCCAGGACGGCGCTGATGGCCGGGGCGACCGACACCGGGATTTGGGGCGGGGCGGTGTTCACGTAGGCGGACCGCCCGGTGCGCAGCCGGGCGGCCCGCTCGTGCGGGGCGAGGGCCGCCTCGACCGTGGAGGCCGGGGCGTCGATGGCGAGCGACAGGTGGTTGGCGGCCACCCGGGCCCCAGTCAGGCCCTGGGCCTGGAGGGCGTCGGTGACCTGGGCGATCGTCGCTGGGGAGGCGCCGAACTGCTGGGCGAACTGGACGGGCGTCAGGTAGTGGCCATACCGCGGACTGCCGGGCGTGGAGACCGCCTGGACCTCGGCGGCCAGCGCCCCCGGGTTGCTCGGCTGCAGGACAAAGGTGAGGTGCACCGGCGTCGATCCGGGGAGGGCCGCGCCCAGGCTGGCCCCGGCGGGCAGGGCCGGCGGGGTACCGAACGGGGTCTGGGCCTGGGCCGGTGGTCCGGCGGATACAACCAGTGTCGCCGCCAGGAGCGCTGCGACGCCGGCCGCCCCGAGGCGAGCTCTCAAGGAAGTGCTGTGCATCAAAATCCCGACTGTAGCCCAACTACGCCTTCAGGACAGGCGTTAGGGAAGCTCCATCGAAGGTACCATTGACCGGAGCGGAACGCCGGGATTCACCTGGTTGCGGGTGGCCCGAGGGTCCGGGGAGGCCATCGATGACGCGGTGGAAGGCAGCATGCGGCCTCGTATCGGCGGCAATCCTTGCGGCCGGCTGCGGGCATGCCGCGGTGCGGCCGGGCGGGCCCGCCGTTGGGCCGCCCACGGCCCCGGCTCCGTCCAGCCCGGCCCCGTCGCCGAGTGCCCCGGCGGTGACGATCCCCAGCCCTGCCCTGCCGCCCCCATCGCCGTCGGTCGGCGTGCATTCCTCCCCGGCGGCCACCCGCAGCCCGTCCCCAACCCCGGTGGCCTCGCCCGTTTCGGTCATCCAGCAGTCCGACAGCGGGAAGACCTTCACCGTGAAGGTCGGGACCTCGGCCCAGCTCCAGCTGCCCGAGACCATGCACTGGAGCCCGCCCCAGGTGGACACCCCGGCGGTCTCCGTGACGCCGGTGACCTTCCTCCGGGACCCGGGCTACCTGGCCTGGACCGTGCGGGCGGTGGCGGCCGGGCAGGCGAGGATCACCTCGGCCGGCTCCCCGAACTGCTCCCCGGGCATGGCGTGCCCGATGTACGTCATCGAGTTCCGGGTCACGATCCAGGTGTCCCCCGCATAGCGGCGGGCAGGAGGAGTGCCGCTCCGGCCGCGATCTGGGCGAGGAGGCGGATGTGACGGAGTTCGGACAGCCGGAAGCGGGGCCCCCGCTCCCGGCCGAGCAGCAGGCCGGCGGACGCCCCGAGCGGGGCGGAGGCCACCTCCAGGCCGGTGTCGCTGCGCCACGGCCCCCGGTCCGGGTTCACCCAGGCGGCGGGCAGCCGGGCGAGCGTAGGAGCCCCGATGCTGGCCGCCAGCGTGCGGGGTGGGTCTTCGGTCCGGTCGAAGGCGATGGCCCAGGAGGCACCGAGGGCGTCGGGCAGGTCCTCGACCAGGTGGGCGACCGCCTCGGCCCCGGCATCGGCCAGGCGGGCGGCCAGCTCCAGCGGCTCGAGGACGTGGCGGAAGGCCTCGAGCGGGCGCACGTACTCGACCGCGAAGCCGGGCACCTCCTCCCCCGCCCGCCGGAGGGCCTCCTGCATGCCGTCGGGGGCCTCGACCCGCAGATCGTCCACCGCCACCCCGTCCTCGCTGTCGATGACGTCGAGGGTCAAGATGTTCACCCCGCCCTTGCCGAACGCCGAGGCGACCCGGCCCAGCGACCCCGGCACGTCGGGGAGCGAGATCCGCAGGACGAAGATCACGGCGCCCACCTCCTTGATCGGAATGGTAGGCCCCGTACGTTACGCCCCGGCAACGGCCCGTGCGCACAGATCCTCGATGGTCTGCAGGATCTCCCGCCAGACCGCCTCCGGGTTGTGCTCGATGTCGTAGGTGGTGATGTAGAGCAGCCACCAGTGCTGGCGCATGAGCTGGTTGTTGCGGACCTGGTCCGCCGACCAGTCCACCAGCTGGGAGTGGTGGAGGTAGCTGACGACCTCGATGGCGAGCCGGATGAGGACGAAGGCGAGGTCGATCCGACGCCGGGTGCCGTCCGGGAGCAGGATCTCGTACTCCTGCACCCAACCCTCGAGGGCAAGCTGCCTGACGATGTCGACCAGGCGGGCCTGATACCAGCTGTCGGGATGGTTCTTGCGGCCCTGGCGCTCGGCAATGAGCTGAGCGGCGATCTCCCGGCCGGCCTCGTTCGGGCCGATCGCTTCGAGGCGCTCGGCGAGGTACTTGAGCGTCGTCCGGCGCAGGGCAGGGACGTGATCGGTCACCTTGCCCGCCAGCTGGGGGACCAGGACGGCGGGCAGGTCCAGCACGGTCCGGGTCAGGGAGGTCGCCGGGACCCCGAGGGGCGGGAGCGATCGACTGCGTCCAACCTGGGCAGGAGCCGGACCGTCACTCCCTCGACCGTCCGGGCCCGGGTGCGCCGGACGATGGCGATCTCCACCTCCTCGAACTCCCCGATCGGGAGCCCATACAGGCGGGCGGCGGTGCGCAGGTGGGCTACGGCCCCGGAGCGAGCAAACGTGACGGCCTTGACGGACTGCTCGTAGGTCTTCGGGGTCCCTCCGATCCGGTACACCCCTCGACCGAGGGTCTCCCATCGCCCCTTCGCCACCTGGCGGTGGATGTCGGCGGACTTCAGCCCCCGCTCTAAGGCCTGGCCACGGGTGATCAAGCCGTGCTGAAGCTCAGCCCGGCTGAGGATCGCGGTCTGGATCTTTTTGTCCACCCGCACAGTAAAGCAAGCAGGTATGACATTCCTCAGCCTTACTGCGCTGCTCTGGCGCGATATCTCCATAGTGGAGACATCGCGCCACGGGTGCCCCTAGTGGGCGGGGCCAGCGGGCAGTTCCTCCGTCAGTTCGGCAGTCAGGTCTTCTGGCTCGAGGAGCTCGTCGCCTAAAGCACCGGCCCGGGCCGCCGAGCGGTCCTTGAACAGCCACCGGTCGCAGAGCACGAACTGGAAGATCCACAGCAGCCCGAACGTGCCCACGTTGGTGGCCCCGGCCGCCGCCGCCCGGCCCAGGTGGCTCCAGTGCTGGGTCCACACCCCGACGAGGGCGACATTGATCGTGGACCAGGCCAGGCCCAGGAGAGAGAGGCCCCAGAACGGCAGCATCTCCTTGAAGAGAGAGCGCTGGCCCTGGCGGCTCCAGACCCACCGGCGGTTGAGCTCGAACGACGGGATGGTGGCGAGGCAGGTGGCGACGATGTTGGACCGGCCGGGCGGGAGGTTCATGAGGCCCACCATGATCCCGAGGACCGTGAGGCTCGTGACGGTGGAAACCACGGAGACCGCCGAGTAGCGGAAAAGCTTATGGAGCTTTTCCCTGTACCGGGTCCAGAGGGAAGTGAGCAGGTCCATGCGGGGGCATGCTACCCCGGACCGCTTCAATCGAGGCTGAAGCTCTCCTGGGAGCACGCCCAGTGCGTCGACGGGGACGATGGGCCCCCGCTGTGAGGGTGCGCCGGCGGCCGCCGAGCCCGAGCCCGCCCCACCCGCACCTTGATCATCGCCGGGGAGGGAGGGCAGGACGCCGGCCCGGAAAAAATTTTTCTGGGAGATGTTTACCCCTAAGGGCGGGGGGTAGAGCACAAGATACCCCCCCACGCGTGGGAGGCGGACTCTCGGGCCCGCCCCCCACGCGTGTTTCTTTTCCCTGACTTTCCTACTCCCCCTCGACCTCCGCCCAGGTGAACGTCACGACCCCCGCCGGCTGGCTGGTCACCGCCAGGGTGGCGGCCATCGAGGTGCCCCCGGCGTCCTCGCCGGTGTCCCCGGTCGGGTTGACCGCCGCCCCCATCACCAGGGTGCCCACGGTGCCGAAGTTGTCCAGGATGCCGTGGCGGTGCCCCCAGCATCCGGACCCGCCCCCCTTCGGGCAGTCGAGGTTGCCGCTGCCGATGCCGTCGTCGTACATCCACCCGTACACGGCGTCGAGCCCGTTCGAGGAGCCGCCCGCCCACTCGGTGTCGATGACGTCGTAGGCCTTGCCGGGGTCCGGCGGGTCGTTGGCGTCATCGGCCCCCTTCTGGGCGTTGGCGTTCAGGGGGGCGGTCAGCTCGGCGAACGGCCGCAGCCCGCGGTCCACCCGCTCGAGGTTGACCGCCACGAAGAGCTGCTGGGGCACCGTGAGCCCGGCGTAGTCCGCCGGGAGCACCATGGGCTTGACCCCCTCGGCCCTCCGGGCGTTGTTGAGCGCCGACAACACGTTGGTGAGGCAGGCCGGCGAGTTGTCGATGCCGGCGGCGCAGGTCTGGGTGAAGTCGGGCGATGCCGGCACCGTGGCGGGCGGGTCCTCGATGTGGGTGGCCGACTCGTTGGCGGGCAGGGCGGTGCGCGGGGCGAGTGTGCCGGCGGCGATGTCGGCCTTGGCCTCCTCCCAGGTGTAAGCGAGCTGGCCGGCGGTCCCGGTGCCCGTGGTGGCAAGGATGGCGGCCAACGACGTCCCGCCGACGTCACCGGCGGTGGTGTCGGCCGCCGGGCTGAGGGCAGCCCCCAGCACCCGCACGCTGTGGCCGGAGCCGTCCCCGCCGAAGCTGTCCAGCAGGATGTGGCGGTCCGCCCAGCACGAGGACTGGCCCGCCCGGTCGCAGCCGTCGATGCTCCCCGGCCCGTCGTCGTACATCCATTCGAAGTCGGCGTCGAGGGCGTTGGCGATGTCGCCGATCCACTCGGTGTCGGCATCGGCGTAGGCGGATCCCGGGCCTTTGGGCAGCCGGCCAGCGGAGGCGGCCGTGGCGGCCGAGTCGTTCAGGGCTGCGCTGAGCCCGGCGAAGGGCGCCAGGCCCCGGTCCACCCGCTCGTCGTTCACGGCAATCAGGAGCTGCTGGGGCGGGCTGAGCCCTGCATAGTCGGCCGGCAGGGCCATCGGCGGGACGTGCTCCTTGTGCCGGGCGTTGTCGATCGCCTGCAGGGCCACCTGGAAGCACTCCACGGAGTCGTCCGGGCCGGAGGGGGCGCAGGCGTGGGTGTAGTCGGGCGCGGGTGACACCGAGGCCGAGGGGTCCTTGATCCGGGTGGACGACGTGGTCGTGCGGGCACACGCCGCCGAGGCGAGGGCGAGGGCCAGGAGCAGTGCCGGCGCGCGCGCTGGTCCGATCCGTCTCCCCACGCGTTCAGCGTACCTGGGGTACCTGGGAATCCGTTCCCGGCTGGCGGGCATGAAGCCGATGGTGAACTCCAGGAGGCCGTTGTCGGCAGTGGTGACGAAGGGCGGGAAGCTGGGATTGGAGATGGTGTAGTCCGAAAAGGCGATGGGGATGTCGCCACTCACGGCGATGGTGGAACCGCTCTTCTTGATGCTGGCGGTGAAGGTCACGGTCTTGGTGGTGCCGTGCAGGGTCAGCGACCCGGTGACCTGCCGGGTCACGACCACCCCGTCGGCCGGCGTGCTGCCCAGGACGATCGGCGACGTGATCGTGAAGCCGGCGTCGGGTACTGGGCGACATCCATGATCCGGCCCCGGAACTGGTTGTCCCGCTGGGCCTGGTCGCTGGTGACGGTGGCGAGGTCGGTCGAGAAGCTGGCCTGGGTGACACTTCCCCCGGCGACGGTAAGGGACCCGGTGATCGAGCTGGTCCGCCCGGTGGCGCTGGTGGTCGCTGGGCTCGGGTCCCCGGTCGGGCTGGCGTCCGCGGTCGGGCTGGACGGTGCGGAGGTGGTGGGAAAGCTGTTGACGGTCAGCGGGGCCTGCGTCTTGTCGAAGAAGTGGATGTAGATGTACGGGATGCCGACAAAGCCGAGGGCCAGCACGACGATCGCCCCCACGGCCAGGTAGACAGCACGTTCGCGCTTCATGGCTCAGGAGCCTCCTTGATCAGGTGAGCCCCATGCTCGCCACCGCAGCTCAGAGGTTGCTCAGAGGCGGCTGGGGAGCGGGGCAGGGTTGTGCGGCGCCCCGCTGGGCCTTGCGATGCGCTTCAGGGCTTCTCCACCCGGAGATGCGGTTGGTCGGCCAGCAACCGGCGCAGATCGCCTGGGTCCGTCGTGAACACCACACCGGCGCCGGCGTCCGCCGCATGCGCGGCAACGATCGCGTCGATTCCGCTCGGTGGGCGGCGCCCGGAGTCCCGGGCGGCCGCGTACCGCAGGGCACCTGCATGCCGGGCCAAGGGCTCGTCGGTCGACGTTGTGCCGAGCCGGCCGATCACCTGATTGGTGGGCGCGTCGGAAGGTCGGCCGGTGATCGCCTCGGCCAGGACCACGGCCGGGATGATGGGAGTCCATCCCCCTCGCATCAGATTATCGAGGAGGGCGCGGAACTCCTTGTTCGAGACCGCCTGATCGATGACGCCTGAGTCGAGCACGACGGCGGGCCTGGTCATCCCTCGACGGCCGCCCGGAGCCGGTTGGCCCGCTTGGCTGCGCGGGCCTTCACGTCGATCGGCGTCGGGTCGGTGAGTTCAAGCTCCTCGAGGAGGGCGAGCAGCGCAGCGCGGCGGTCATCGCGCTCGAGTTTCTCCTCTAGGGCAGCGTCCATGTACGAGGAGAGGCCCCGCGGTCCGGCGGCCCGCTTGGCCCGTTCGAGTGCCCCGGCCTGCAGCGTTACCGACACTTTCCGAGTCGCCATCCCGCCATGGTAGCGCCTGGCCCGGTGATATCGCCTAAGTATCGCCTAGACGCTCGACCCTGAGGCGAGCGGGATCGACACCGAGAACGTCGTTCCCACCCCGTGCTCGGCGCTGACGCTCGCCCCGCCCCCGTGCGCCTCGGCGATCGATGCCACGATCGAGAGCCCGAGGCCGGCCCCGCCCATCGCCCGGGTCGGCCCTTGCCCACCCGGTAGAAGCGGTCGAAGACGTGCGCGGCCGGGTCGGCGTGCATGTCCCTCAGCGTCGGCGGCCTTGCTCAGGATTCTCTCAGAGCCACCTCGGGCGCCCCTCAGCCTTCGCTGTGGCAGCTGGGCCCATCCCCCGAGCTTCATCTGAGCGTCCTCTGAACCAACCGGCCCATCGTGGGGTCATCGCAGATCCCCTGACCAAGCGACGTGAGAAGGTACCGATGCGCCGCCACCCCGCCAAACAGGCTCGCTTCGCCGCCGTCATCCTGGCGGCCTCCGGATTCGTCGCCACGGTGTGCGGGCTCGCTACGACCTCCTCCGCCCGGCAGGAGACCGGCACCACCGGCAGCATGGGCACCACCACCGGTAACGCGACGGCCGGCAACACGGCGAGCAACGGCTCCACGGCCAGCTCCGGCGCCACAAGCGACCAATCCACCTCGTCCCCGTACGCCGCCACCCCCACCCGGGCGTCGTCGGGCAGCAGGTCCGGAGTGACGACTTCTCATGCCAGCTGAGAACCGGCCGGCGGCCGTACCCGAACCCCGGTGCGGGGCGGTAACCCGGGCAATACGGCAGGTCCCGCGCCGTCCGAGAGGAGGTCCCGTGCCACGCCCCGTCCGCCCCACCGACCGCCCGGCCTGGGTGCCACCCGCTACCCCCGGAACGCCGAGGCCCGGCCCCGGCCGGGGAGCCCAGCCCCTGCAGCCGCGTCAGCCACTGCAGCCGAGGCAGCCGGTGACCGGGCAGCGTCCCGCCCCTCTGACGACCCGCCCCGCCCTGCTCCGGCGCCACGCCGCCCAACAGGCCCGCCTGGTCACGGCGATGTTGTCGCTGGGCGGTTTCGCCGGGATGGTCACCGGGTTGGCTGCCGCCCACCCGGGATCGGGCACCCCCGCGGCCTCGACGCAGCCCGCCACCCCTGCGCAACCCGCCAGCGCCTCCGCTGCGGTGGCGCCCTCCCCACGTCCCGCCCCGAGCCCGACAGTTGCCCCCGTGACGGTCCACATCCCGGCGGCGGCGATCCCGTCGCCGGCGGCCACCCGGGCAGCGGTGACTGCCCCCCGGCCGGCCGTGGTCGGCGCCCCCATCACCCGGGCACCGGTGGTCAGCGCCCCAGCCACCAAGGCTCCGGTCGTCACGACCCCCACAACGGCCGCCGCTCCCGCCCCGGTAGCGGCTGCTCCGGCCACCACGGCACCCGTGGTCTCCAACGCACCAGCGGTCACCGCGCCCACCGTCACCACCGTGACCCGGCCCACCACCCGGACCTTCGCCAGCTGACGCCATGGAACGCCTCGACTTCCGGGTGATGGGCTCCGACGCCACCGTGGTGGTCGTCGGCGGGCCGGCAGGCCTCGCCGAGGCCGCCCGCGACCGGCTGGACGACCTCGAGGCCCTCTGGAGCCGCTTCCGCCCGGACAGCGAGATCAGCCGGCTCAACGCCGCCGGCGGCGCACCTCTGGCGGTGTCGCCCGAAACCGTGCAGTTGGTGGAGACCGCGGTCCGGGCCTGGCACCTGAGCGACGGCGCCTGCGATCCCACCGTGCTGGGCGACGTCCTCCGGTCGGGCTACACCACCAGCTTCGAGCGCCTTGCCGTGCAAGTGACGCTCCCCGGCTCCGAGCTGCGCCTCGGCGCCGGGGGCATCCGGGTCGCGGCCGGCACAGTGCGTCTCCCCGCCGGCGTCGGATTCGACCCGGGCGGCATCGGCAAGGGCCTGGCGGCCGACATGGTCGTCGGGGAGCTGCTCGCCGCCGGCGCCGAGGGGGCGTGCGTGAACGTGGGCGGCGACCTCAAGGTGGCCGGGCACGGGCCGGGCGACGAGGACGAGGGCTGGGTGATCGGCGTCGATGCGATCCCCGATCAGCCCGGGCCGCTCCTGGGCCTCGCCCGGGGCGGGGTGGCCACCTCGAGCCGCCGCAAGCGGCGTTGGACCAACCCCGGCGGCACGAGCGCCCACCACCTCATCGACCCCCGCACCGGCACCCCCGCCGACACCGGCCTGGCCACGGTGACCGTCGTCGCCGCCGAGGCCTGGCAAGCCGAGATGCTCGCCAAGTCGGTGTTCCTGGCTGGCCCCGAGGCCGGGGCCGTGGTCCTCGACCGCATGGGTGCCGCCGGGCTGCTGGTCACCGACGAGGACGCCGTGCTCACCACCTTCGCCCTCGACCAGTTCCTCCTGCCCGACCCTGGACCCGCTCCCCTATTCGACCCCCATCCCGATCCCAACTGTGTGGAGGTGCGGCTATGAACTCCCAGCTGTGGTGGTACGCAGCCCGCTCGGGCGGGCTGGTGGCCTGGGCCCTCCTCGCCGCCTCGGTGCTGTGGGGCCTGGCGATCACCACCCGGTTCGCTGCCCGGCTGGGCAAGCCGGCGTGGTTCCTCGACCTGCACCGTTTCCTTGGGGCCGGCGCCCTGATCTTCACCGGCGTCCACGTGGTCACGATCCTGCTGGACACCTACGTCCATTTCGGCCTGGCCGAGGTCCTGATCCCCATGACCGGCACGTGGCATCCCGGTGCGGTCGCTTGGGGCATCGTCGGCCTCTACCTGCTCGCGGCGCTGGAGATCACCTCGCTGCTGCGCACGAGGATCTCGCCCCAAGTGTGGCGGGCGACCCACTTCCTCAGCTTCCCGCTGTTCGTCTTCACCACCATCCACGCCCTCACTGCGGGCACCGACCGCCACTCCCCCATCCTGGTGTGGGGCGTGGTGGCGGTCTGCGCCGGGGTGACAGCCCTGACCGCCCTCCGCCTGGCAGCACTGTCCGGGCGGCGGGCCCTGAGGAGTGCCTGAGCCATGCCCACCGCCCTCGACTTCCGCACCCGCCCGGGCGCCCCGCCCGCCAATTTTGGAACCAATGGTGGAACCCGCCCCCCGGCCCCAGCGGAGAACGGATTCCGGCTGCTGGCCCACCTCCCGCCGGGCGGCGGCTGGACAAGCCTCGCCGAACACCGCACCCGCTACCCGGCACCGCCCGCGGCCACCAGCCGGCCGCTGACCGCCCTGATCGACGAGATCGAGCGGGCGGGACTGCGGGGGCGGGGCGGGGCCGGCTTCCCCACGGCCACGAAGATGCGCAGCGTGGCATCGGGTCGTGCACGACCGATCGTCGTGGCCAATGCGACCGAGGGCGAGCCGGCCAGCTACAAGGACAAGCTGCTGGCGACCGTGCAGCCCCACCTGATCATCGACGGTGCCCTGTATGCCGCCGCCGCGGTGGGCGCCGACCAGGTCCTCATCGGGGTGGACCGCACCGCCCCGGCCGCCGTGGCTGCGCTGCGCCGGGCGCTCGATGAACGGGCCCGGGTGGAGCGCTCCGGTGTGACGGTCCAGGTAGTTGAGACGCCCCCCGGCTACGTGTCCGGAGAGGAGTCCGCCCTGGTCCACTTCCTGAACGGCGGAGCGGCCCTCCCCACCGCCTCCCCGCCCCGGCCCTTCGAGCGGGGGGTGGCCAAGCGACCGACCCTGGTCAACAACGTCGAGACCCTGGCCCACGTCGCCCAGATCGCCACCCGGGGTGCCACCTGGTTCCGCTCGGCCGGGAGCCCGGACGAGCCCGGGACGATGCTGGTCTCGGTCAGCGGCGCCGTGGCCCGTGCCGGGGTGGCCGAAGTGGCGCTCGGCACGCCCTTGGCGCGCATCATCGAGCAGGCGTGCCCCACCACCCCGGCCGCCGCCGCCTTGGTGGGCGGCTTCTTCGGCACCTGGGTCCCCGCCTCAGGCTTCAGCGCCCCCCTCAGCCGGGCCGGCCTCACCCCCCTGGGGGCCGCGCCCGGCGCCGGTGTGCTGATCGTCCTGCCCGAGGGGGCGTGCGGGCTGGCCGAGACCGCCGCCGTCCTTCGGTGGTATGCCGCCGAGGGGGCCGGCCAGTGCGGCCCGTGCGCCTTCGGCCTCCCCGCCCTCGCGGCCGAGGCGGCGGCGCTGGCCCACGGGCCGGTCCCGGCCCAGGGCCTGGGCCGGCTGCAGCGCTGGGGCGGCGAGATCGAGGGCCGGGGCGCCTGCAAGCACCCGGACGGGGCGGTGCGCCTGCTGCGCAGCGCGCTGCGCATCTTCGCCGCCGATGCCGACGCTCACCTGCACCGCCGTCCGTGCCGGGGCAGCCTCGGCGGCCGCGTGATCCCCGTACCCGGACCGAGGAGGTAAACGAGATGGCCTGCGAATCAGAAGTGTTGACCGTGGACAGCATCGCCTGCACCGGCCATGGCATCTGCGCCCAGCTGCTGCCCGAATGGGTCCGCCTCGACGACTGGGGTTACCCGATCATCCGGCCCGGCGCCGTGCCCGCGACCCTGCTGCCGCAAGCAAAGTGGGCGATCACCAATTGCCCCGCCCTGGCGCTGCACCTGCGCAAGAGCGGGTAGAACAGAGGGCATGAGCGATGACGAGACCCCGGTAGCCTGGCCCGCCACCCCCTACCGGGCACCGGTGTTGGACGCCGGCGGGGAGGAGATCGGCCCGGCCGAGTCCCTGCTGGGCGACGAGGCGACCGACATCTTCCACGGCATCGTGGTGGGCCACGGGGGCCGCATGCTGGAGGTACACGCCAGCCGGGTCACCCGCATCACCACCGAGCGGGTGTTCACCGACCTGCGCCCCGACGAGATCGCCGAGCTGCCCGACTACTCGGTGGAGCCCACCTTCAAGGTCGAGTGGGGTGGGCTGTTCCGCAAGCACCCGATGTGGGGCAACGACGGCGGGGACTACCCGACCCTGCCCCGCGGCTGACGTCCGGCCTCAGCGCGGCCCCGGCAGGCGGTAGCGCAGAAACAGGTGTGAGGCGTGGCGGCGCACGCTGCGCAGCTCCCAGGGGTTCTTGAGACCGCCCGGGACCAGGGGGTCCCCGGCCAGGCTGCGGGCCTCGCCCCCGCCGCCGCCGACGAGCACCGGCGACTGGGTGACGAACACCTCGTCCAGCAGGCCGGCGCCCAGCAGCTGGGCGGTCACCGCCGGCCCCGCCTCGGTCAGGATGCGGCCAAAGCCGCGGGCGCGGAGCTCGCCCAGGGCCGGGGCCACGCCGACGGCCTCCCCGCCGGCCAGGACCACGACCTCGTTGCGGTCGGCCAGCTCACCCGGCACGACGGCCGCCCCGCCCTCGGTGGTGAGGATGAGGGCCCCGTTCAGGGCGACGTGTGCCGCCGGCAGTGCCCCGCTGGCGGTCAGCACGGCGAGGCGGGGCTCAGGCGCCAGGCCCTGGCTGGAGCGCCAGCCGGCAAAGGCAGCGGCCAGCTCGGGGTAGATCACCGGCGCCACCCACCGGTGCCCGGGAGCATCGCGCAGGGTGCCGGCTCCGACCAGCACGGCGTCGGCGGCGGCCCGCAGCACCCCCATGACGAAGCGGTCAGACTCGCTATGGCAGCTGATCAGCGCCCCGGGCGAACGCACCGAGCGGATGGCCACCACGCCGTCGATCGACTGCACGAAGTTGGCGTACAGGGTGCGCCCGGCGATCGCCAGCCCGCCGCCGTACAGCGCGGCCAGAGCGGGCGGCAGGGGACCACCCACATCGGCGTCGAACAGGACTTCCAGGGGCTCCATCGTGGGCCGCCATCTTGACGGGTAGCATCAGGCCATGAGCAAGCGCCCTCTGGACCCTGCCGCCTACGGCCTGGGCGACGACGAGGAGGAGTCCGCCAACGGGTCACCCGGGGGCCTGCCGGAGATCCTCAACCCCTCCTCGTGGCGGGGCACCTTCCTGTCCTGGGCCCCCGTCGGCATCGCCCCGGCACTGCTGGCTTTCGCCGCCGCTCCCGACCGCCTGGCCTGGACCTCGAAGCTATCGGCCAACTTTTTCTCCCTCGCCTCGCCCCTGTACGACGAGTTCGCTGCCCTGGAGGGCTACGGCGAGGCGCTGGAGATCGCCCTGCTGGACCTGCGGGGCTCGCCGCAGCGGATCCTCGACGTGGCCACCGGCACCGGGTTCGCTGCCCGCCGGCTGAAGAAGCAGTACCCGCACGCCGACGTCCTCGGCATTGACCTCTCCCGCCAGATGGTCAAGATCGCCCGGGCCGACGCCGCCAAGGAGGGTCTCGACATCACCTTTGCCGTGGGGGACGCCGCCCAGCTGGACCTGGACGACGATGCCTTCGACCTGGTGATCTGCCACAACGCCCCGCCGTTCTGCGACGAGGCCCTTCGGGTGCTGCGCCCCCGGGGCACGGCGCTCATCGCCTATTCGTTCGGCGGGCCATGGGTGGAGCTGGCCTGGAGGGCCGTTGCCGGGCGCCTGGAGTCCAGTGGTGCCTCGCACACCCGGGGGCGGCGGGCCGGGTTCGGCTTCTATGGCATCGCCCGCAAGCGGGGCTGAAGCTCGGCGTTTCGCCACCGCCCACCCGGGCTCCGAGGGGGTGGCGATGCCAATCGGCGCCCACACCGCCCAGCTCATCGTGGTGGCGCCCTCAGGTGAGTGGGTGCGCTCGGTGGTCGCATCCGTGGAGGCGGCCTCGGCGGTCTGCGCGGAGCTCGGCATCCCGTGCCACCCCGGCTGGCCGGACGATGTCCGGCGCCGGGCGGCCTCCTACCGGCGCGCTCCGGCAGCCTGGGCGCACGCCCCGTACCCGGAACGGCGCGCGCAGTCCCGGTCATAGGGGACCACGCAGGTGTGGCGAGACTTGGGGAGTGGTCGGCCTGGCGGCCGGTGGAGCTAGTTCCCTACAGGAACGGGATCCTCGAGGCGGACCGTGGTGGGGACCGACTCCTCGAGCTGGCGGATGCGGGCCTCCAGGACCTGCATCCGGATCATCAGGTCATTCAGGATCTGCTGCTGTGACTCGTACCCCAGGTTCGCCCACGGCTCCTGAATGTAGAGCTGCCTCATCGATGAAACCCCTTTCTGCCCCGCTGCGCTCGGGCGTCCGAACGGGGGAGTGAACTCGCGATGTCAGCTAAGAAATCTAGCACTTTCTTCCAGAGCGGTCTAGACGCCAATCGTACTAGTTCCCCTCGCCGGATTTCGTGCCGGGCTCGCTGGATCCGCCGCTGGGGCGGTCCACCACCCGGATCGCCTCCACCCGCACCGGGCCTCCCCGGGAGGCCCCCAGGCCCCCGCCCATGCGGCCGCCGACCCTGCCCCACGAGCGTTCGGTGACCTCGATCAGCCGCCGCCGCATGCGCCGCCAGAACAGCCATTTCACCATCGAGCGCACCGGCGGGAGGAGCAGGGCGAGGCCCAGGATGTCGGTGATGAAGCCCGGGATCACCAGAAGGGCGGCGGCCAGCAGGACCAGCACCCCGTCGAAGACCTCGCCGGTGGGGACGTCGCCCGCCGCCAGCGTGGCCCGGAACCGGCGCCAGACCTCCAGCCCCACCCGCTTGGCCAAGCCGGCTCCCACCACGCTGACGCCCACCAGCAGGGCGAGGGTCATCAGCACGCCGATGTGGTGCGCCACCCACACAATCGACGACACCTCGGCGATGACCACAAGGATGAACGCGAGGAGAGCCATGACACTGCTAGCGTACCGCTCCATGACCACCGCGACGGGGCTTCGGGCGATTTCTGCCGACCGGGTGGCACACCTTCTGCGCACCGAGGGGATCATCGTCGACCTCCGGCCGCCGCCTGCCTACCTGTCCCGCCACATCGTCGGCAGCGTCCCGTTGCTGTACGAGGCCGGCCCGGGCCTGGGCGGGCGCGCCCGGGACCTGCTGCCGCTTGACAGCCGGGTGATCCTGCTCGAGGACGGGTCGTCGCCGCTCGACAAGGCGGCCGATGCCTTCCGGGGCAAGGGGTTCGAGGTGGTCGGCTACCTCGCCGGCGGCGTCGAGGCCTGGCCCGGTGCACCGGGCGGCACCCCGGTGATGGCGCTCGCCAACGCCCCCCGGGACCTCGCCCTGGTCCACGTCGCCGACCCCGGCACCGTGGTCGAGGCCACCTGGCAGCCCCCCGCCCGCATCCCGGCCGAGGAGCTGTGGACCCGCTCGGGCGAGCTCGATCCGGGCGAGCCACTGGGGGTGCTGGCCGGCTGGGGGGTCTGGGCCTCGGCCGCCATCGGCATCCTGGAGCACCTGGGGTTCAGCAAGCTCACCTTCGTGCGCACCCGGGACGCCGGGGAGAGGCCGCCGGTGGCCCCGGCGTCGGTATTCCGGGCCGGGGGGCCGGCCTAGGCACCACCGGCTACGGCTCGGTGGGACCCGGTGGCGCCCAGGGCGGTCGGGGAGGCTTCAGTCGGGGCATCACCGCATCCACCAGGTCGTCGGCGAGTTGGGGCCCCAGTGGGGCAGCGCTGATCAGGAAGCGGTAGTGCACCGGCCCGTACAGCATGTCGGCGAGCAGTTCGTGATCCATATTGTCCGGCAGATCGCCCTGCGCCCAGCCCCGGCGGAGCACCTGGAGCATCAACTGGCGGCGGGTGATCCAGAAGGCCTGCAGCACACCGAGCAGCTCCGGGCTGCGGGCGGTCTCCGCGACCAGCCCGGGCAGGATGCGGCCGGCGATGCTGGTGCTCAGGGCGTCGATGACGTGGCGCAGGAGCGTCACCAGGTCGTCCCGGGTGGTGCCGGTGGTGAGGGTGGGGAGGGGGTGGTCGGAGAGTTGGCGGACGGCGGCCAGGACCAGTTCCAGCTTGGATGCCCAGCGCCGGTAGATGGTGGCTTTGCCCACCCCCGCCTCAGCGGCGACCGCCTCGACGCTCAGCCGGCCAAAACCATCCCGAGCGAGCAGTTCCAGCGTCGCATCGAGGATCGCCTGTTCTGCTTGCGGATTGCGGGGACGGCCGGGGGGCCGAACCGCGGGCGACTGCAGTGACTCGGTCATGACCTTGGGCTCCCGACAGGAGCCTATACGATACGGAAACGATACGTATCTATACAAACGTGGTACGCTGCAATTACGAAACGGGACGGTCTCGTTTCCTTCCTGGAGGAGCACAGACATGACTCCCACGAACTCGGACGCAGACGTTGCGGCTGGCCGGAAACAAACGCAGTACCCCACGGTGATGCGTGTCGTCGGCACCAACACCATCCCCCATCACGGGGCAGTGGAGACCGCCGCAGATGGCGAAGCCGCGGGCCGTCACTCCTACCCGCTCGTGGGCAACAAGGATCACTGAATCACCCCGGCCGGATGCCTGCCGGCCTGCAGAGCCCCCGGGCGGACCCGGGGGCTTTGAATGCTCGACCACATGAGCCGGCGCCCGCCCCCGCTGCGGGTCGCCCTCCTGGCCCCGATCTCCTGGCGGGTGCCTCCCCGGCATTACGGCCCCTGGGAACTCTTTGCCTCCCTCCTGGTCGAGGGTCTGGTGGCGCGGGGCGTGGATGTCACCCTCTTTGCCACCGGAGACTCGGTCACCTCGGCCACACTGGATTCCGTCGTGGCGCATCCCTGGTCCGAGGATCCCTCCGTGGACCCCAAGGTGGCGGAATGCCTGCACATCGCCCACGCCTTCGAGCGGGCGGGGGAATTTGACCTGATCCACAACAGCTTCGACTTCCTGCCCCTCACCTACAGCGACCTGGTCTCCACGCCGGTGCTCACCACGATCCACGGCTTCTCCTCGCCCAGGATCGTCCCGGTGTACCAGCGCTACAACCGGACCACCAGCTACGTGGCGATCAGCGACGCCGACCGCCACCCGAGCCTCGACTACCTGACGACCATCTATCACGGCATCGACACCGACCAGTTCGGGCTACACCCGGCACCGGGCGGTTACCTGCTCTTCTTCGGCCGCATCCATCCCGACAAGGGAGCTGCCGAGGCCATTGCCGTGGCCCGGCGGGCAGGCATGCCCCTCGTGATCGCCGGCATCGTCCAGGACCAGGCGTACTTCGACCGCGAGGTGGCCCCGCACGTCGACGGGATCCGGGTGCGCTACCTGGGACCGGTCGGCGCCGAGCGGCGCTCGGAGGTGCTCGGCGCCGCTGCGGCTCTCCTGCACCTCATCGGCTTCGACGAGCCGTTCGGGTTGAGCGTGGTGGAGGCGATGGCGTGCGGCACCCCGGTCATCGCCTTCTCCCGGGGATCGATGCCTGAGCTGATCGACCCGGGAGTCACCGGTTTTCTGGTCGCCACGCGGGACGAGGCGGTGGCGGCCGTCGAGGCTGCCGGCACCCTCGATCGTCCGGGCATCCGGGCACAGGCCGTTGCCCGTTTCGGCCGGGAGCGGATGGTCTCGGAATACCTCGACGCCTACGCCCAGGTGGTCCACGCTGCGTCCTGACGTCTTCCGTCTGGGCATCAACTACCTGCCGCCCGGTGCGGGCATGGCCTGGTTGCGGCACTACGATGCCGCCCTCACCCGCCGGCACTTCTCGCTGATCGCCGCCGCCGGCTTCGATTCGGTGCGGGTCTTCCCGCCCTGGGAGGACTGCCAGCCCTCGCCGGAGACGGTCGGAGCCGCGGCGCTGAGCCACCTGGTCGACGTGGCCGATGCCGCGGTGGGCTCTGGCCTTGAACTCATCGTCACCCTCTTCACCGGTCACATGAGCGGGGTGAACTGGATCCCGCCCTGGGCAACCGGGCCGGGTGCCCGGGATCTCCGCTTCCGGGTCGTGGCCGGTGGCCAGGTCCAGGACCGTGACCGGGGCCTGCGCAACTGGTACACCGACCCCGAGGTTGGAGCTGCCCAGGAGCGGCTGGCGGAGGCGTGTGCCGGGGCACTGGCCGGCCATCCCGGGCTGTGGGCGTGGGACCTGGGCAATGAGAATTCCAACTGCACGGTCCCGCCTGACCGTGCCGCCGGCCTGGCCTGGCTGGAACGGATGTCCGGGGCGCTGCGCAGTCGCGACCCGGGGCGCCCGGTGACCATCGGGACCCACATGGAGGATCTGGAGGAGGATCGGGCCATCGGCCCGGCGGAAGCCGCCCAGTGGTGCGACTTCGTCTCGATGCACGGCTATCCCATCTACGCGCCGTGGGCGGCCGGCCCCACCGATCATCATCTGGTGATCTTCCTGGCTGAGATCACCCGCTGGCTGGCGGGCGACGCTGACGTCTTGTTCGAAGAGTTCGGGCTGCCGACCATCCCGCCGGGCCGCGACGGGCTTCTCCCGCTGGTGGCGGAGCGGGAGGCCGCTGCCTTCACGGGGCAGGTCCTGGACGGGCTACGCCGCGCCGGCGCCATGGGGGCCCTGCTGTGGTGCTTCGGCGACTACGCCCCATCCCTGCACCACCAACCTCCCTTCGACCTGGCCCCCCATGAGCGCACCTTCGGGCTGTGGCGGGCCGATGGCTCCCCCAAGCCGGCACTGGCCGAGGTGACCGCCCGGGTGAATCTGGCCGTGCTTGCACCGGCAGGCGCTGCCGGGAGAGACTGGTTGGATGTCGATGTGGCGCAGTATCAAGCAGATCGCAGGCAGGAGCTGATCCGTCTCTACGGCCGCTACCGGGCGGGGCTCAAGCTTGAAGAAAACCCCGAGGCAGTCGGGTGAGTCCGGAGTGCGCTCGAAGGTATGCTACGGTAAGAAAAGTCGGGCCAGACATCGATTTTTCCGACTGGGTCACGTTTCAATGCGCCGGGCAGGTGTGCCTGCGCCCGCAGGGCTGCAATTCCCGTCGACGGTGGCCGCCGGCTTCGGCGTCACAAGCGTGTCGGGGCAGCGGCCTCGTTCGTCCACCTATCGGGATCCCAGCCTGGGAGCCGTCACGCGGCCCGGTTTCCCGACCCACGAACCGGAGGACATCTATGAGGGCAGCGACCTACGGGCTCTTGAGCACCTACCCCCCCACGGAATGCGGCCTGGCCACCTTCACGGCGGCCCTGCGCACCCATCTCGCCGGACCCGCCGCTGATCCCCAGGCGGTCGGCGTGGTCCGCGTGGTCGACCGGCTCGGTTCCGGCCCTTCCCGGCCGGAGGTCGTCCAGGACCTGGTCAAGGGATCTTCCTCCAGCCGTCGCGCCGCCGCGGCAGCCCTGAACGGCTTCGATGTCGCCATCGTGCAGCACGAGTACGGCATCTTCGGCGGCCCCGATGGCGCCGAGGTGCTCGAACTGCTGGACAAGGTGACGGTGCCCACCATCGTCGTGCTCCACACGGTCCTGGTGAACCCCAGCCCGCACCAGCGCCAGATCCTAGAACGCGTCGTCGGCCAGGCCGACGCCGTGGTCACCATGACCCGGACGGCCCACCGGCGGCTGCGCAGCTACGAGGTCGACATGACCAAGGCCTCCGTCATCCCCCACGGCGCCCATGTGCCCGAGCGCCTGGTGGCCCCGCGCTATGACGCCCAGCGCCCGACCATTCTCACCTGGGGCCTCCTGGGCCCGGGCAAGGGCATCGAGTGGGCCATTGCCGCCCTCGCACTCCTGGGTCACGTGCGACCGGCCCCCCGGTACCTGGTTCTTGGCAAGACCCATCCCAAGGTCTTGGAGCACCAAGGCGAGACCTACCGCGAGGAGCTGGCCGCACAGGCGGGCGAACTCGGCGTCTCGGAGCTGGTGGAATTCGACTCGGCCTACCGCACCGTGGCGGAGCTGGAAGCGGTGATCCGCGATGCCGACCTCATCCTGCTGCCCTACGACTCGCCGGACCAGGTGACCTCCGGGGTGCTCATCGAGGCGGTCGCCGCGGGTAAGCCGGTCATCTCGTCCCGATTCCCCCATGCGGTGGAACTGCTGAGCGATGGCGTGGGTCTCCTGGTGCCGCACCGCAACCCGGAGGCGATCGCGGGCGCACTGGAGCAGGTGCTCACCGATCCCGCCTTGAAGGCCCGGATGGCCGCGGGAGCCGCCCGTCTTGCGCCCCAGCTGGGCTGGCCGGCGGTTGCCGGCCAGTACCGGGAACTGGGCGCCCGCATGATCGAGTCGCGCGTCACCAACGTCGCCTGAGCCGCAGCCCTTGACCCTGGCCAGCCTCAACTTCGCCCACCTGATCCGCCTCACCGACGATACGGGGCTGTTGGAGCATGCGCGGTTGGCGGTCCCCCGCCGGGGCACGGGCTACTGCGTGGACGATGCTGCCCGCGGCCTGCTGGTAATCAGCCGTGAGGACCCGTTGCCGCCCTCCCTGGCCCGCCTCGGCGAGTGCTACCTGTCCCTGCTGAGCTTCGCCCAGGTGCCCGATGGCCGGTGCCACAACCGCTTGGGCTACGATCGTCGCTGGGAGGATGAAGCCGGCCTGGGAGACTGGTGGGGTCGGGCGCTGTGGGGCCTGGGTACCGCCGCCGGCAGCCATGCCGACCCCTGGATCCGCGACGGCGCCCTGGAGGGCTTCCACCAGAGCGCCCAGTGCCGTTCCGACGCCCCCCGGGCGATGGCCTTCGCCGCCCTCGGGGCCGCCGAGATCCTGCGGGCGCACCCCGGGGATCCCGCTGCCGTTGCCCTGATCGCGGCCGCGGTCAAGGCCATCGGACCCGCCCGGCCGTCGTCCCGACTGCCGGCGTGGCCGTGGCCCGAGCCCCGGTTGGCCTATGCCAACGCGGTCTTCCCGGAGGCGCTCATCGCCGCAGGGGTGTCGCTGGGTGACGATAGGCTGGTGGCGCGCGGCCTGGACCTCCTGGATTGGCTTCTCGATATCGAAACGCACTGCGACCATCTGTCTGTGACCCCGGTGGGCGGATGGGCGCCGGGAGATCCGCGTCCCGCCTTCGACCAGCAGGCAATTGAGGTAGCCGCCCTGGCCGACGCCTGCGCCCGCGCCTTCACCGTATCGCCGGATACCCGCTGGTCCGAGGGCATCGCGCGGGCGGTGGGATGGTTCCTGGGCAACAACGACGCCGGCGTGGCCATGATGGACCCGGCCACCGGAGGCGGCTTCGACGGCCTCAGCGCCGCCGGCCGCAACGCCAATCAGGGGGCCGAATCCACCCTTGCCCTCATCTCGACGCTGCAGCAGAGCCGCCGCTTCGTGCCCAGCACCGTGTGAGCGTCGCCCAGCAGGCCTCGGCCCTGGTCACCCGGTCATCCATCCGGCTGACGCCGGATTCCTCGCGGGTCCTGGCGACGATGTTCCTACCCGGCGAGGAGATGCCCGAGGATCGCTCCCGGGCAACCGCGGTCATCGAGCGGGTGCTGATGCTGAGCGCCGAGGAGGTGTCGGCCACCCTGGCCGACCTCAGGGCACGCTTTGCCGGCCGCCACCGGGATCTGGGCGCCACCTTCCTGCGCCATTACCAGGCGGTGGCCCCCCGCATCGGGTCCGGCAATGAGCCGCCCGAGAATCACCGCCGGCTCATCGGCGCCTACTTCACCCATGAGGAATCCCCCGAGGGGGCGGCACTGACCAACCCCTGCATGGTGGCCCACCCGGACCAGAGCGGGTTGGCGCCCGGCGAGGTGCGCTTTGTGCTCAGCCTGCGGGCGGTGGGCGAGGGCCATGTCTCCAGCCTCGAGTTCCGCACCGGGGTCATCGGGGACGACCTCGAGGTGCGGATCGACGAGCCTGCCGGCCTGTTGGCGAAGGGGACGCTGCAAGCGGCTCTGTACGAGCGGGGGGAGTTCGAGCGCCGGCGCGGTCGGGGCGTGGGCGAGGAGACGGAGCGCCTGGTGCTGGACTCCCTCCCGGCCCGCTTCACCAAGGCGGCGATGGAGGAGGCGATCGCCAGCCTCAATCCGCTCTTCACCGGGCGCAAGGTTGCCCGGGACACCCTCACTGCGCTGCGGGGCGTCCTGGCCAACAACTACGAGGTGGCCTTTGCCGAGGACACCGCCGTGGACGAGCGGATCCTGGTGCCGGTGGGGCCGACGGAGAGTCACGGGATCGAGGACGCCCGCTTCGTGCGCTTCGTCGACGACGAGGGCGGCGTCGTCTACTACGCCACCTACACGGCGTACGACGGCAGCCACGTGGTACCCCAGCTACTGGTCACCAAGGACTTCCGCGTCTTCCGCACCCATCAACTCAGCGGGCCCGCCGCCAAGAACAAGGGCATGGCCCTGTTCCCCCGCCGCGTCGGCGGCAGGTTCCTGAGCCTGTCGCGCTGGGACCGGGAATCGAACTCCCTGACCGCGTCCGATGACGGCCTGGACTGGGGTACCCCGGTGCCCATCCAGAGCCCCACCAGGACGTGGGAACTGATCCAGATCGGCAACTGTGGGTCACCCCTCGAGACGCCGGCGGGTTGGCTCGTCCTCACCCACGGCGTGGGGCCGATGCGGACCTACTCCATCGGGGCGGTGCTGCTCGACCTCCACGACCCGACCAAGCTGTTGGGGAGGCTGCGGGAGCCGCTTCTTATGCCCATCGCTGCGGAGCGCAACGGCTACGTCCCCAACGTGGTGTACTCCTGCGGCGGGCTGGTGCACGGCGATGCCCTGGTGCTTCCCTACGGCTACGGTGACGTCGCCGTGGGTGTCGCCGTCGTGGACCTTCCCCGGCTGTTCGACCTGCTCCTGTAGGACGCCCGGCGTGCGGGTCTACGGGCCCGGGCGTGGGCCTGGCCCGCCGACTTCTGGGCCCTACGCCTCGTCGTGGGCCTCGATGCCCTTGGCGATGAGGAAGCCCCGGGCCCGCTCGGTGAGCGGGTAGCGGTTGACCAGGGCCCAGAAGTCGGCCGAGTGGTTGGGCACCGCCAGGTGGGCCAGCTCGTGGACCAGGACGTAGTCCCGCACCCAGGCCGGCATGCCCGCCAGCGAGTCCGACAGCCGGATGGCGCCGGTGCCCACGGTGCACGACCCGTAGCGGTGGTTCTGGTTCCCGACGTAGCTGAGCGACGACCAGGCCAGCTTGCCGCCGAAGTACCGGTCGTTCAGCTCCCGGGCCCGGCGCTCGAGGTCGCCGTCTCTGTTGAGCCGCTTGCGGCGCTCCTTGGCCTCGAGGCGCTCGCGCATCCGGCCCACCCACACCGCCTCCTCGGCGGCAGACATGCGGGCCGGGAGATACACGATAAGGTTGCCTCGCTCCAACCGGGCGGCGACCGTGGCTTTGCGGCGGCTGGAGCGGCGGACCTCGACCGAGTGGACGATGGAGGTCTCAGCGGCGTCGGCCAGGGCGAGCTGGCGTGGGACGTCGGTCTGGGTTGCCGTCTGAGGGGTCATCGCGGCGGAGTATAGGCCGGGGGTACGACAATCCCGGCGCAATCCGGAGGAGTTTTCGAGGAGTCTTCGAGGAGTTTCGATCCAGTTGAAAGCTTTCACCATCACCGCCGTCGGCGGCGACCGCCCCGGCATCGTGGCCGGCTTCACCCGGGTGCTCCTGGATCTCGGGTGCAACCTCGCCGACTGCACGATGAGCCGCCTCGCCGACCAGTTCGCCATGATCCTGCTCATCGAGGCCCCCGATCGCCTGGCTCCCGCCCGGCTGGAGTCGGCCCTGGCGGAGCCGATGAGCCGCTTCGGGCTGGTGGCCACCATGAAGGAGCTGTCCGGGGGCACCGGGCCGGAGCCGGCGGAGCCCTACGTCGTCTCCGCCTACGGCAAGGACCGGCCGGGCATCGTGCATGCGCTGGCCGCCGCCCTGGCGGAGCGGGGCGTCAACATCGTCGACCTGCGCAGCCACCTGGCGGGTGAGGACCTCTATGCCCTGATCCTCGACATCGCCGTGCCGCCGGCGACGGACGTCGCCCGGCTGGAGGCCGGGCTGGGCGAAGTCGCCGCCGGGCTGGGGGTCTCCCTGACCCTGCGCTCGGCCGAAGCCGCCGAGTTGTAGCGCACTCCCTTCGCCGCTCTGTGGCCGTCCGTCCGGTCCGGACCTACCCCGACCCCATCCTGAAGGCCATCGCCCCGGCGTGTGATGCCGTGGACGACGCCGTCCGGGCGGTGGCGGTCGACCTGCTGGAGACCATGCGCTTCCACCCGCGCTGCGTGGGGCTCTCGGCCCCCCAGATCGGCGTCTCCGCCCGGGTGATCTGCGTCGATGTCACCGGCCACCCCAAGGCGACCGCCTGCCACGGCACCCTGGTGATCGTGAACCCGGAGGTCGTGGCCGAGGAGGGCTCCGAACTGGGCCGGGAGGGGTGCCTGTCGCTGCCGAGCATCACCGCCGACGTCCGCCGGGCGGCCCGCATTTTCGTGAAGGGCCTGACCGTCATGGGTGAGGCGGTGGGGGCCGAGACGACCGGCTTCGAGGCCCGGGCGATCCTGCACGAGGTGGACCACCTGGACGGCATCCTGATCCTGGATCGGGTGGTATCCCCGGCCGAAATTTTCCCGCGGCGGGTGCGCTAGGCCCGAGCCTGCCGGGCCGTCCCGGGTGGGGGCCGTGGGGGGTGCGGGGGGTGCGGCCGCCAGGGGCCGTGATGGGCCGGCGGAGGGCCGGGAGGGGTGTGGCCGCCGGGCATAGTTGGCGGCGTGGTTCAGCCAGGAGATGTATCACTCCACCAGGTATCTCCGGGCCGTCCCGGGGTGGGGGCGGAAGGGGCCGGCGGTGGCACCCCCGGGCATTGTTGGCGGCGTGGTACAGCCAGGGGATGTATCACTCCACCAGGTATCTCCGGGCCGTCCGGACGGCCCTACCGGCCGCCGGATCACAGAAATTTTCGCGAGGCGCGAGCGATAGGGCCTTTTTTGTCCTACCGCGCCGGCATGCTTTGTGGCGTGACCCAGCCCGCAGATGATCGCCGTCCCCCAGCATCGCTGGACCGCGCCATCGTTCGGCTGGCGGAGGTGCAGTACGGCGTCGTGAGCCGGACGCAGGTGAAAGAGCTCGGCGCCCAACGGGGGTTCATTCAATGCCGCCTCGACCGGGGCCTGTGGGTCCCCGCCCAGGAGGGGGTCTACCGCATGGTCAGCGCTCAGGTGACTACCCGGCAGAAGCTGATGGCCGCCTGCCTGGCCTGCGGCAAGGATGCAGTGGTGTCGCACTATGCCGCAATGTGGCTCTTCGGCCTCCCCGGAGGCAGGACGGTCCCCGAGGTCACGGTCCCCCGCGCCGGCCCCCGCTACACCCCCGCCGGCGTCGTCGTCCATACGACCACCAAACTCGAGGCGGCCGACCGCGTGCTGATCGACGCGGTCCTCCCGGCCACCAACCCCGCCCGGATCCTGGTCGACATGTCCGGCGTCCTGGCGGAGGACGCTCTGGATGTGCTGGCGGACGCCATCCTCTCCAGGGACCTGGCCAGGCACTCCCGGATCGCCTGGCGCCTCGAGGTACTGGGGCGCAAGGGCCTGCGGGGCCTGCAGACATTGCGGGCACTCATGGAAGCCCGCAGCGACGAGGGCGGCGTGCCGGCGAGCGTGCTCGAGAGCATGTTCCGCCCCATCGTCCGGGACATCCCGCAGCCCACGTTCAACCACCGGGTGGTGGCCGGGAAGGACCGGCGGCTGGACGCCGACTGGGAGGACGTCAGCATGTTCTGCGAACTCGACGGCTGGGACAACCACAGTGGCCGGGCCCGTTTCCAGGACGACATCGACCGCCAGAACGCCCTCATCCTGCAGGACCGGGCGGTACTGCGCTACACCCATAAGGATCTGACCGAGCGGCCCCAGGTCGTGCGCACCCAAGTGGTGACCCTGGGGAGGGGCCGGGCGCTCCAACGAGGCATGCCCGAGGTGATCGACGCCTGGATGGCGGCCGACCCCCAGCTGCCGGACTAGCGGGCGAAGGCCTCCAGGATGGCCAGGTGGTTCTCGAGGAGCCGTCCGGCCGGGACCCGGTACCACGGCCCGCCCAGCAGAAGCTCGCCGGCCAGCCCGTCGAAGCGCCGGGCCTGGTCCCGCACCTCGTCGGCGGTGCCGTACAGGGCGTAGGTGGAGGCCATCTCGTCGGTGACCAGCGACGCCAGGCGGGGCCAGTCCCGCTCGGCGTAGGCCCGGCGCAGCAGCGGCTGGACCTCGCCGAAGCCGTGCAGGTCCAGGACCGGGCGGTAGTCGGGCGTCGTGGCGTAGAAGCCGATCTGCTGGGCCACCTCCGCCCGGGCGACGGCGGGGTCGCTGGCGACCGACACCATCACGTTCTGTACCAGCTCCACCTCGCCCGGGTCCCGGCCGGCGCGGCCGGCCCCGGTGGCGATGGCTGGGAGCACCACCTCGGAGACATAGCGCGGGGAGGTCATCGGGTGGCCGATGACGCCGTCGGCCACGGCACCGGCCGCCCGCAGCATCCCGGCACCGACGGCGGCGAAGTAGATCGGCACCGAGGGGCGCGCGGGCGGGACGATGCGGGGCCACGGCGCCATCGTCACGGTGTAGAAGCGCCCCCGGTGGGCCGGCTCCTGCCCGGCGTAGCCGCCCCAGAACGCCCGGACCGCGGCGGCGTAGTCCTTCATGCGGGGCGCCGGGTGCTCGAAGGGAGTCGAGAAACGCTGCTCGTTGACCCGCTTCACCTGGGTGCCGATGCCGAGGACGAAGCGGCCGCCGGAAAGCTCGTCCAGGTCGAGGGCCTCCATGGCAGCGATGCCCGGCGCCCTCGGGAAGGCCAGGGCGATGGCGGTGCCGATGCGCACCCGGGTGGTCGCCTGGGCGGCCAGCGCCGCCTGGATGAACGGGTTGGACGAGGTCTCGGTGCTCCACACCGAGTCGAAGCCCCGCTCTTCGATGCCCTGGGCGAGCGGCCCGATGGCCGCCAGCGGCCCCCCGACCACCATCCCGTAGCGCATGGCCGCCATTCTGCCTGCCGTCAGCCGGGAAGGATGGCGACCTGGCCCCAGTGGGCCCCGCCGTTGGTGGTCTGCAGGAGCGAGGCCGAGCGGCCGCTGGTCGCCAGCGCCCAGCCGTGCCTGGGGTCGGCGAACATCAGGTCGGCCACCGCCGAGATCTGGAGGGTCCGGCTGGCGATGGGGGCCGCCGCCAGAGTCGTGCCGCCGTCGGTGGTCGCCGCAATGGCGAGGCCCGAGGCGGCGGTCCCGGAAAAGAAGGCGGCACCCGGGGCGGCGAGCCCCAGCGGGCCCGGGACGATGAAGAGCGAGGGATGCAGCGGCGTGACGCCCGGGAGCGCGGCCCCGGCGCCCGCCACCGGCACCCAGGTGGCGCCGCCATCCAGCGAGCGAACCACCACCTGGCCCACCCCACCGCTCGCCACGACCACCCGGAGGTCCACCCAGGCCGCAGATCCGGTGCAGGACACGCTGCTGCCGGCACCGGCCGGCGGCCCGCCGGGCAGGTGGTAGACCGGGCTCCACGTGGCACCCCCGTCGTCGCTGTGGTAGACGGAGGCGGCGGCGACCACCAAGGCCGCAGTGGGCGAGGCCCCGCACACCGCCTCGGCGGGCACCCCGGGGGTCACGGGCGTCCAGGTCTGGCCGCCGTCGGCGCTGCGCCATAGCGAGTTGTCGGTGGCCAGACCGAGCCCGTCCTTGGAGTCCCAGAACGAGACCTGGCCGAGGGGCTGCGGCGGCGCTCCGACGGTGGCCCACCTCTGGCCCGAATCGGTGGTCGCCAGAAGGCCGCCGGCCGACACGGCCCAACCCACGGCGGGGGACACGAAGTCGAGGGTCCGGACCTTCGTACCGGCGGCGACCTGCACGGTGAAGCTCCGGCCGCCGTTGACCGTGGCAAGGATCTGCCCGCCGGAGACCACCCACCCCTGGGTGGCGCTGGGGAACGCCAGCACCGCCGCCGGGCTGAGCTGCACGGCCGGCGGGCTCGGGCTCGGGCCGCGGGCCTGGGTCTTGGCCGGCGAAGGCGGCGGGGTGGGCGGGGTCGGCGACGGGGCGGCGTGCCCGGCCGGGGTCGGGTCCGGGCGGACCCTGGCGGCCAGGCCGACGACCAGCGCTGCGCCGAGCACGATGCAGAGCGTCACCCCGGCCGCCACGCGCACGCCACCATCATGACCACGTGGAGCAGCCCCGGTGATCGGGCGGCCCTCAGGCGCCGCAGGTGATCGGGCCGATCACCGAGTCGGCGCCGCAGAACGCGGTCCCGGGCCAATCCGCCCAGTAGACCAGGCGGTGCGCAAAGTCGAACGTCATGGTCGTCGAGCCGAGCGGGACGTTCTTGGTGTCCGTCGAGTCCAGGATCTGGACGTTCGCCACTGTCGGGCCGGCGGCGGTCACGGTGAGCGTGGCATGGCCGCCATCGGTGATGAGGTTGCCCGAGAACGTGTCGCACGGCGGGGGGTCCTGACCGCAGGTGGCGTACGTGCGCCAGTCCGCCGTGCCCGAGCCGGTGCTGTCGATGCGCAGGCCGATGCCGTGGTGGCTCCAACTGCCCGCGAAGGGCCCGGCACCGCTGAGCCCGGCGGGAGTGGGTGGGGCCAGATTCCCGGGATGGAACGCCCCGAGGTAGGTGCCGGGGTGTGTGGCCCCGCCCTGGCAGTTGTCAACGGAGAGCTCCGGCCAGGGAGCCTCGAGGTGGGTGGTCTCGTCTGGGGGCGTGACGTCGATCAGGAAGGGCACCCAGGGCGTGCCGTTGTCGCATACGTCCGGGCCCGGCAGAGCGGTGAGCGTCGCCACCGCGTTCAATCCGGGATCGACCACCACCTTCGTTGGGCTCTCGGACTGCCGGATGGGGTTGTAGGTCTTCGACCCGTTGGACACGTCCCCGGTCAGCTCCACGCCCGGGAACCCGGCCAGGGTGCACGGGCCGGCGGAGATGTTCGTGAGGACCAGACGGGACTGGTACTGCGTGGTCGGGGTCACCGTCGGGGCGTCAAGCGTCAGCGATAGCTGGCCCGTGTGGCATCGGCTCGGGCTCGCCGGAGCGGTGGGTGCCGGGCTCGCAGCTGCCGCCGAGGGTGTCGGCGAGAGGGTCGGCGCCCGCCCCGGGGGTGCGGAGGTGTCGGTGGCCCCGCCCAAGGTGGACCTCGCCGAGCATGCCCCCAGGGCAAGGCAGAAGACCATGAGCATGGCCGTCCGTCCCCGGTTCACGGGGACATCATGCTCCCCCGCTAAGTCAGGTCGCCGGGACCTGGTAGCGCAGGGTCGTGGCGTGCCACTCCCGGTTGCCGCCCAGCCACGCCCAGACGTCGGTCAGGAAGCGTGTCAGGGCGGGCGAGCCGACCGCACTCAGCGCGGCCGCCTCCCGCTCGTAGGTGTGCATGAGCTCGTTGTGCACCACCACGGCCCGCTCGATCGCCTCCGGGATCGAGCAGTGCTCCTCGGCGGCGATCACCTTCGGGAGGTCGAAGTCGGCGTCGGACTCCTTGGCCATCGAGTAGAGGTCGTTGAGGATGACGCTGGCGCTCCCCGCCAGGCAGAAGCACCGGCGCACCCGGCGGTCGGCGAACTCGTGGGCCGGGACCTCGTAGCCCGCCAGCGGATCCACCAGCACCATCGGGGGCAGGAAGCTGTTCTCGTGGCGGTGGGTCAGGTACTCCCACACCGGGGGCGTGCGCCCCGACCGGCGCCAGTCCGCCTCATGGCTGTAGGCCATGAACATGATCCCCAGCTCGTGGTGCAGGCGGGCGACCTGCGTCGGGGTGGCGAAGCGGCCCAGGTGCTCGAAGGCCGACTGGTAGGCCCGGGCCACGGGCTCGGCGTCCAGGGCCGCCTGGAGCTGCGGGGCGTACGCCGCCGGCAGGTCGACCGGGTCGATCGCGGCGTAGGTGATCCCCAGCCGGGAGCTGATCGCCGCGGCGTCGGCCCCCAGGGACTCGTCGTCCAGGAAGTGGTCGTCGGTGGCCCACTCGGCCAGGACGCACTTGGCGGCGGCGAGGAGGCGGTCGGGGTCGGTACAGGCCGGGTGGGTCAGCATCATGAGGCGCCCGAAGTTGGCGGCCCGTACCTTGTCGAGCTGGTCCGGGTAGATGCCCACCTCCCCGGCCCAGGCGACCAGGGCCTCGTTGGTCAGCTCGCCGAGGGCGACGTCGTCCCGCACCGCCGGGGGGCAGTACAGCTCGGTGCCGCCCTCGTCCCGTTGTGGCTCCCCGAGGGCGTCCGGCGGGGCGGGGGCCACCGGCGCCACCACCCGCGAGGCCGCCGTCCCGAGCCCCACCGGCCCGCTCACGAGCAGGTCCGCCAGCGAGGGCGCGGAGGCGGAGGCGGCCGCCCCGGCGCCCCCCGCCGAGGCCTGCTCCCCGGGGGGTAAGAGCAGGTCCCGCGGTGCCGGGCGCCGGGCGCTGGCCAGGAGTGCGGCCGCCAGCCTCGCCAGATCAGCCGGATCAGCCGGATCAGCCGGATCCTGTGGGATCGGCGGGGCTGGCGGGACTGGGGCCGGGGCGATCAGGACCATGGGGCTGCCCCTACGCCCGGTCGGCCACGATCATGAGGTAGTGGAAGCTCCCTTCCCGGTAGGCGGCCAGGAAGGGTCCCTCGATGCCCGTCGCCACCGAGGACCGCTCCCGCAACTCCCAGTAGGGGATGGTCTCGGCGGTGAGGTCGGTGACGTCGATGGGCACCAGGTTGGCCGCCGCCAGCGCCCGGAAGTACGTGCTCCGGGGGTGGACGTTGCACAGGTAGTGCTCGTCGATCTGGCGCACCGCCGCCGACTTGGGTCCCAGGACGTCGTTGTAGCAACCGGTGATGCACACGTACCGGCCACCCGGGCGCAGCAGGCGGGCGAATTCCCGGTAGAGGTCGAAGAGGTCGACGTACATCGTGGTCTCGTTGGTCCACACCGCCCGGAAGTCACCGGCGGGGAACCCGGTGTCGAGCATGTTGCGCAGGTGGAAGGCGACGCGGTCCCCCAAGCCCCGGCGGGCGGCCTGCTGGTTGGCGAAGTCCACCTGGTAGCCCGAGATGCTGACCCCGTCCACCCGGCAGGCGAATCGGGCGCCGGCCATCATGCTGGTGCCGCCCCGCCCGGAGCCGGCGTCGAGGAGGCGGTCGCCCGGGACCACCCGCCCCAGCCGGTCGAGGAGCGTCTCCGCCTGGGCGGTCTCCAGGCGGTGCAGCTCCCGGACCAGGCGTTCCTCCCGCACCTCCCCGGGGGCGTCGAGCACCCCGAAGTCGGGTGCCCCGATGCCGTAATGGTGGTGGTAGAGGTCGTCCACCCGGCCCAGCTCGAGGTTCACAGGGTCGTTGGTATGGGTGTCCCAGTAGTTGGCGACACTGCGCTGGTAGTCGGTCAGGGCGATGGACGGGGTGCCGGGACTTGCCATGGCGGGTCCTCCCATTCCGTGACGGTCGACGGTTGCTCAGCATACCGTCTGAAAGGTACTCTATGCCCGGCCGAATTCGGGGGCGGCCGGTCGCATGGGACGAGGCGTACTCGGGTGGGTGCCCGTCGTGGTGACCCTCGCCGCCGCGCTCCCCGTGGGGGCCGCACCGCCCGAGGTGTCCGGGAGTGCCTACGGCGTGAGCGTCACGTCCAGCCTGCTGGGGTCGTTGCTGGGCCCGACGCCCGCCGGCGTGGCGGGGAGCGCCACTGCGCCCAACGCCGGGTTCCACCACTCCGCCGAGGTCGGCCCGATCAGCCTGGCCAACGTGCTCGCCATCGGCGCGCTGTCCGCCACGACGGCCGGCACCATCGACCCCCGGACCGGGGAACGGGCGGCGACGAGCACGGTGACCGTGGCTGACATCTCCGTCCTCAACGGGCTCGTCACCGGGGCGGCGGTCACCGCCACCTGCACCTCGGGCGGGGCCTCCGGGAGACCGGGCGGGTCGTCGAGCCTCGTCCAGCTCACGCTGGGCGGTACGGCGCAGGTCGGGACGCCGCCACCGAACACGGTCATCGGCGTGGCTGGGGTCCTCAGCGCGGTGCTCAACGAGCAGACCCCGATCGCCACCCCCCACGGCCCCGGCATCCAGGTGCGCGCGGTGGACCTCGAGGTGCTGCCCAGCGCCCCGGGCGGCGCCCTGCTCTCCGTCGTCATCGGGCAGGCCGATTGCGGTGCCGGGGGCGCCCTTACCCCGTCGCCGAGCCCCGGCTTCCGTCTTCCCCCGCTGGCACTCGCCGCACCGTCGCCGTCCGCGTCGCCATCGCCGTCACCATCGCCCAGCCCGTTGCCCTCCCCGACCGCGACGGCCGCCCCGCCCCCGCCCCGGGCGCCGCCCGCCGCGGTTCCGACGCTGGTCCTCTCGCCCCTGAACGGTCCGTCGGGGAGCACGTTCAGCGTGCTGGCCACCCGGTACTCCGGCTGCCCCCGCGTCTACATCCTGCTCGGCCAAGCCCAGCTCGGCTACGGGTCGCCCAGCGCGTCGGGGCGCCTGAGCATCGCCGGCCTCACCATCCCGGGGGCACTCGCGCCCGGGCGCTACACGGTGTACGCCCGGTGCTCCAGCGCGTCGGTCCGGGAGCGCCTGGCCAGCTTCACCGTGGCCAGCGCCTCCCTGCACCGCAGCGCGTTCGACACGTCGGTGCCGACGCCGCAACAGGTATCGCTCGCCCCCAAGACCGTGGGGCAGAGCGCGGCGGTGGGGGGCGGTTTCCTACTGGTCGGCGCCTTCCCGGGCGAGCTGTTCAACGGCGCGCTCGCCGAGAACTACGACGAGGTCCGGGGCTGGTTCGGGCTGAGCCCGGTCAAGGAGCGGGAACCCAACCGGTGGCGGGAGCTGGCGATCTTCATCGGCTTCATCCTCGTCGGTGGGGTGTTGGACTCGGCCCTCAGCGCCGACTTCGGCTGGAACCTCTCCACCCTCTCCCTGGCGACCGGCTTCGCCGCCGCCCTGGTGGTCCTGATGCTGGTGTACAGCCTGCCGCTGCTCATCCACATCCGAAGCCGCCATGGTGAATGGGGCGTGTTGAAGGTGCTGCCCGGCACCGCCATCGTGGCCGCCGCCTGCGTGATCCTTTCCCGGGCAGTGCACTTCGAGCCCGGGTACCTGCTCGGCCTGGTCGCCGGGCTCGAGTTCGGCCGGGAACTGGCCGCTGATACCACCGGCCGCCTGACGCTGCTCGCCGCCGGGCTGACGCTCGGCTTGGGCGTGGTTGCCTGGTTCGCCCACACGCCGGTCAGCCACGCCGCCAGCCTCCCCCACGCCAGCTTCGGAGTGATCACGCTCTCCAATGGGCTGTCGGCCTTCTTCATCGCCGCCCTGGAGTCCACCGTGTTCACGTTGCTGCCGTTGCGCTTCCTGGAAGGCAAGAAGCTGACCGACTGGCGGCGCCTGGCGTGGGCGGCGATTTTCGGGGTCGCCACCGTGGCCTTCATCAACATCCTGCTGCAGCCGACCTCCGGCTACCGGAACCCCGACGCCGGTGCCGCCAAGTGGACCGCTGTCGCCCTGTTCGTGGGCTTCGGTCTGTTCTCAGTGGCGTTCTGGGCCTACTTCCGGTTCCGGGCACCCCGGGGGGAGGCCGTCCGTGCCTGAGCGCTCCGGCGCTGACCGGGCGAAGCGCCTGGTGCCGGGGACCCTCGGCATCTTCACCAGGCTGGAGACCGCCCTGCACGCCGGCGTCGCCGCGGTCCTCGTGGTCCTGGCCTTCGCCGCGCTGGTCAATACCGCCGCCCACCTCACCTTCCGGGGGTCAGGATTCCTGCCGGCCCTGCTGGGCACGGTGAACGGGGTGCTGCTGGTGATCATCGTCCTGGAGATCCTGCGCACCGTCCTGGCGCACTTCGAGGAGGGCGGCTTCCCGCTGCGCGAGTTCCTGGTCATCGGCGTGATCTCGGCGACCCGCCACATCCTGAGCATTGCGGTGGAGCTGACCGTGTCCCACGACAGCCCGGCGGCGGTGCGCCTCTCCCTGCTGGGCCTGCTGTCCTCGGCCGCCGTCGTGGTGGGCCTGGTGGCGGCCCTGTTCCTGCTCTCCCGCAGCCCCCGCTTCGGCGAGGCGCCGGCCGAAAAGGCGGGCCAAGCCGCCGGCGAGGGCGCGCCCTAGGGAAGCGGGCGGGCGGGATTTTCGGCGTGCGGTTCAGACACGGCTCGTGCTTGATTAGGGCAGGCACCTGCCCTAGTTCATCGCCTGGGCGATCCAGGACTCGATCGACGAGCTCTTCGCCCAGCCCAGACCGGAGTGCCCCCGCCATCGCCACCCGCTCGAGGCCCGGTCCAGCCCGACCGGGTCAGTTGGGCCTGCCCTACGCAGGGGGCCGGCGAGAAGCCATGGTGGTGCTTTATCGGGAGTTATCACCAGCGGAAAGATGAGGTCCAGTGAGCTTCTATCGGCCCTTGGCTAAGACGTTACCGCGCAAGCCGATCCAGCACTGCGGCGGCAATCCCGCCGGCATCCAGGCCATACCCATGCAGCAGCTCCGCCCGGCTGGCGTGCGGCAGGAAGGAGGGGGGCAGGGCGAGCGTGACCACCCGTGCGCTGCTCCCGGTATCCGCCAGGGCCTGCCCCAGGCGCCCACCGAGGGCCCCGACGCAGGTCGTGTCCTCCACCGCCACCACCAGCGGGTAGGTGCCCGCCAGCCCGACCAGATCGGGCTCCACCGGGGCGATCCAGCGGGGATCGACCACGTCGCAGGCCACGCCCGCCCCTGCAAGGATCCCGGCCGCGCCCACGGACACCCCCGCCATCGGCCCGACGCCCACCAGCAGGACGCCGGCCCCGGGAGCGCGCACCAACAGGTCGCCCCTCCCTACCCGGGCCAGTGCGGCGGTCGAGGGACCCGCCCGGGCCTTCGGGTAGCGAAGGAGCGTCGGGTGGTCGCCGTCCGCCACGGCTTCCCGGAGCAGACCCCGTAGGGCCCCCGGGTCCCGGGGGGCGGCGACGCGCAGGCCGGGCACCACCGGCAGCACCGAGGCGTCCCACATGCCGTGGTGGCTGGGGCCGTCGGGGCCGGTGACGCCCGCCCGGTCGCAGACGATGGTCACCGGGAGCCGGTGCAAGGCGACGTCCATGAGGAGCTGGTCGAAGGCCCGGCCGAGGAACGGGGCGTAGATCGCCACCACCGGGTGCAGGCCGCCGAGCGCCAACCCGGCCGCCGAGGTGACCGCGTGGGCCTCGGCGATGCCCACGTCGAACACCCGGTCCGGGAACCGGGCGGCAAAGCGCCCGAGGCCGGCGGGCCCGGCCATGGCGGCGGTCACCGCCACCACGTCGGGCCGCTCCAGGCCGATCGCCGCCAGCTCGGCGCCGAAGACGTCGGTCCAGGTCAGCCCGGGATCGGTGAGAGGCCCGGACGCCGGGTCGAAGGCGCCGACGGTGTGCAGGTGGTCGGCCTCGTCCTCCTCGGCGGGCGGGTAGCCCCGGCCCTTCTGCGTGATGCAATGCACCACCACGGGACGGTCCAGCGCCGCCGCCCGGCGGAAGCCCGCCTCGAGGGTGCTGACGTCGTGGCCGTCGAAGGGCCCGACGTAGGCGAACCCGAGGGCCTCGAACAGGCTCCGGGGCGGCAGTGCCGGACCGTCGCAGGCACCCGCCATCGCCCGCAGCTTGGCGAGGTGGCGGGGCAGGGCCCCGGCGGTCGGGGCGTACGAGCGGCCGTTGTCGTTCAGGACCACCATGACCGGGCGGTGCGGGGCGGCGCCCAGATTGTTCAGCGCCTCCCAGGCCAGCCCGCCGGTCAGCGCCCCGTCGCCCACCACCACGACCACCCGCCGGTCCCGCTCCCCCCGGAGGGCGAAAGCCTTCGCCAGCCCGTCCGCGTACGAGAGCCCGGTCGAGGCGTGCGAGTTCTCGATGACGTCGTGCGCCGACTCGGCCCGCAGCGGGTAGCCCGACAGGCCGCCCGCCTGGCGCAGCGAGCCGAACGACGGCGCCCGGCCGGTGAGGATCTTGTGGACGTAGGCCTGGTGCCCGGTGTCGAACAGCAGCACGTCCCGGGGCGACTCGAAGACCCGGTGCAGTGCGATGGTCAGCTCGACCACACCCAGGTTCGACCCGAGGTGGCCCCCGGTTGCCGCCACACCGGCCACGAGGAACCGGCGGATCTCGGCCGCCAGCTTGGGCAGTGCCCCGGGCGGCAGGCCGCGCACCCAGGCGGGATCGATCGCCAGGTCGGCCGCCGGCAGCGTCCCGGACGGCGCGGCCAACACTGGGGGGACCACGAGCAGGTGCCTCAGCGGTCGCGCCGCGTCATGAGGCGGGCCAGCTCCCCCAACTCCGCCGCCGGCCGCTCGGCCAGGGCCACGGAGTCCAGGAGCACCAGCACCTCGACCAGCAGCTCGTCCACCTGCGCCACACTCCACTCGCGGCCCCCGGCCAGCTCCACCAGCTGGGCGGACCGGGCGAGCTCGTCGCCCGCCAGCGATTCCCGCCCGGCGAACAGGGCGGCGAGTTCGGCCCCCGCATCGGTACCCGAGCGCAGTGCCCAGACCACCGGCAGGGACTTCTTGCGCCTGCTCAGGTCCGAGTACACCGGCTTGCCGGTGACAGCCGGGTCGCCCCAGATCCCGAGCAGGTCATCGACGAACTGGAAGGCGAGCCCGAGCCGCTCCCCCACCCCCCGCAGGTAGCTGACGAGCTGCGGGCTCCCGCCGCCGAAGAGCGCCCCCAGCCCGCACGCCGCCCCGAAGAGGGCACCAGTCTTGCGCTCGGCCATCCCCCGGCACTCGGCCACGTCCACGTCGGTGCGGGCCTCGAAGCTCATGTCCCGGGTCTGGCCGTCGATCAGCGCCTGCACGGCGGCACCCAGCATGCCGGCGCCCTCGGGCGCCGCCGGGTGGCCGCAGGCAGCGAGCACCTCGAAGGCCAGGGAGAGCAGGGCGTCCCCAGCGAGGAGGGCGGGGGCCGGGCCGAAGACGGCCCAGACTGTGGGGCGGTGGCGCCGGGTCGCGTCGCCATCGATGAGGTCGTCGTGCACGAGCGAGAAGTTGTGCACCAGCTCCAGGGCCACCGCCGCCGGGACGGCTCCGCCCGGGTGGCCCCCCGCCGCCTCGGCGGCCAGCAGGGCGAGGGCGGGCCGGATGACCTTGCCACCACCGGCACGGCCGTCGGGACCCCCGGCGGCGGTGATACCCAGCTCGTCCCACCAGCCGAAGTGGTAACCCACGACGTGCCGGCTGCCCGCGGGCAGGCCCTGCACAACGGCACGCAGGGCAGGGTCGATCTGCGCCCGGGCGCCGGCCAGCACGTCGTGGCCTGTCCGGCGGAGCCCGACCCGGCCCCGCTCGGCCATCAGCGGCTCGGGCATCGGCTACCGGTTGATCTCGACGTTCTCGAGGATGCCGAGGGCGTCGGGGACCAGCACGGCCACCGAGTAGTAGGCGCTCACCAGGTAGGAGATGATCGCCTTCTCGCTGATGTTCATGAAGCGCACCGACAGGCTCGGCTCGAACTCGTCGGGGATGCCGGTCTGGTGCAGGCCGATGACCCCCTGGTTCTCCTCGCCGACCCGCATCGCCAGGATGGAGCTGGTGCCCTTCTCGGTGATCGGGATCTTGTTGCACGGGAAGACCGGGACGCCCCGCCAGGCAGGTATCTGGCGCCCGTTGATGTCGGCCCCGACCGGGTAGAGGCCCCGGGCGTTGCACTCCCGGCCGAAGGCGGCGATGGTCCGCGGGTGGGCCAGGAAGAAGCGGGTGTCCCTCCGTCGGGACAGCAGCTCGTCCATGTCGTCCGGGGTCGGGGGGCCGGTGCGGCTGTGGATGCGCTGCTTCAGGTCGGCGTTGTGCAGCAGGCCGAACTCCGGGTTGTTGACCATCTCGTACTCCTGGCGCTCCCGGAGTGCCTCGACGGTCAGCCGGAGCTGCTGCTGCACCTGGTTCATCGGTTCGTTGAACAGGTCGGCCACCCGGGTGTGGACCCGGAGCACCGTCTGGGCGACGCTCAATTCGAACTCCCGGGGGGACATCTCGTAGTCGGCGAAAGTGCCGGGCAGATCGGGCTCGCCCTCGTGACCTGAGGCAACCTCAATGTCAGCTTCACCGTGACGGTTCTGCGGGAGGAGCGGGCTGGAGAGGTACTGCGCCACCTGCGCCTGCAGCAGGGCGTGCTGGCTGGCGAGCTGGGCGAACGCGGAGCTGGGGATCTCCAGGGTGATCACCGGCGTGACCGCCTTGGCGGTGAACTCCCACAGCGTGCCCGACTGCGCGAGCGTGTGACCGCCGAAGTGGTCGCCGTCGGCCAGGGTGGACAGCACGGTCTCGTCGCCGTACTTGCCTTCGCCCACCTTGTTGACCTTGCCGTGGGCGATGAGGAAGAAGGTGTCCGCTCCCCCGCCGAGCCCCACGATGATGTCCCCCGCCTGGTAGCTGTGCTGGGTGAACCGCCCGGCGAGGGTCTCGAGCAACGACATGTCGTCGAACCCCCGTAACAAGGGCAGTTCGGTCAGGGTGGCGGGGATGACCTGGACGCTGTCGGCCGTGCTGGCGAAGGACACCCGGCCATCGCCCACCGTGTAGTTGAGCCGGCGGTTGACCCGGTAGACGCCGCCAGAGACCTGCACCCAGGGCAGCATGCGCAGCAGCCACCGCGAGGTGATGCCCTGCATCTGGGGCTCTGATTTGGTGGTCGTCGTCAGGTTGCGTGCCGCCTTGGTCCCCAGGCTGAGCTGGGCCCGGCCGTTGCCGTTGGTGGACTGCCCGTTCAGGACGCCGACCGCACCCTCGTCTTCCTCCGTGCCGTTTGCCATGTCCGCATCACCTCTCTCTCGTGCTGTTGGCTCAACCAGTCCTGCTCCATCGGAGTGCCGGTCCTGTGCTCGTCGCTGCTCCCACCCGGGCTGCCGAGGTGCCCGGCCCCTGCGGGATCACCCAGAGCCGCTCGAGGGGCGGCCCCCGCCTCTCCAAGCCGGCGTCGGTGTAGCGCCCCGACTCCCGGTGCCAGTGCAGGACGCCGGAGACGAGGTCCCGGAGCCCCGCCACGAACCCGGCCACCACCTCCCGCCCGGCGGCGTCCACCTCGAGCTCGTCGAGCACCGGCGGCAGCAGGACGGCGGCGGTGTGTTCCATCTGCTGGAGCTGCGACGCCATGAGGTCGGCGACCACCTGCATGGCGCACGCCAGATCGCAGCCGAGGAACGCCTGCAGGACCAGGGCTGCGTTGTGCAGCTCACCCTCGAACTCGATCTCCTTGCGGTAGGAGAAGAGGTCGTTGGTCAGCGCGGCGTAGGTTGCCGCCGCGGTGGCCAGCGCCCGCACCGGGCGGGTGGCGGCCAGCTCCTCGGGGATCTCCCGGCCCGGGGTCAGCATGCGCAGCATCATCGTGAGGTCGGCGCCGAAGGTGACCCGGCGCATCTCGAGGTAGTCCACCGGGTCCGGGATCCGGCCCTGGATGTGGTTGGCCAGCTCCCACAGCCAGCTCACGAGCATCGTCTCGACGCCCGCCCGGGTGCGGCCCCGGGTGACCGGGCACATCGGCGCCGCGGTGCGAGGCCACAGATCGGCGAGGCCGCGCTCCAACCCAGTGAGCGGTGGCGGCACGGCGCCGAGGTCGAGCGGCAGGAAGGCCAGCATCCGTGCCACCCACGCCTGGGCGCCGGCCATGTCCCGGGTGGTCCCGTACACCGCCGGGAAGTAGTCGTCGGCGTAGGTCCCCCACGTGAGCCACTGCGACGACAGGGCCAGCTCCGGGGCCGAGGCGTCCGGGTGGATCCCGGCGGCGCACAGGGGCAAGTCCGCCGCCACCAGCGATCGCTGGTCCCACAGCCCCGATCCCGGGGCGCCGGGGGCCCGCTCGATCAGCCCGACGCCCTCGGCCCAGGCGCCGGTGGCTTCGCGGGCGCTATCGAGGTGCGGGCTGAGGTGCACCGGGTAGGGCATCTCGATGTCGGGGAGCGTGAGCCGCCCGACCGCCCGGTAGGGCACGTGGGCAAACTGGCGCACCCCCTGCAGGCCGAGGGTCACCGGGCTCCAGCACGCCGCCGACGTGCCCACGCCCACGGGCTTCCACAACTGCGCCCTCGGGGTGGAGCGGTTCATGTAGCGGCTGGACCGCAGATGCCACTCGTGGCCCCCGGACTGCCAGTCCTGCAGGCCCTTGACGTAGGCCAGCACCCGGAGCCGGCTGGGCAGGTCAACGCCGTGGTTGGCGAACAGGGGGCCAAGCTCGGTGAGGGTGGTGTTCTCGAACTGGTGGAGCCGGGAGGTGAGCAGGTCGTTCACCATGCCCGCGGCCGCCTGCGGGTCTACGGAGAAGAACCGCTCGGCCACCAGGACGGCATTGCTGACCTCGCCTTCGGCCTCGGTCTCGCGCTGGTAGGAGAAGATGTCGTTGCGCATGTGCACCGCGTCCGCGAACGAATCGGTCAGGACCCGGAGCGGCCGGGTACCGGCGAGGGCGGGCGGGATCTCGGCCCGGGCGGCGTGCTCCACCAGGCAGGCGGACCACGGGGCGCCCCCCACCTTGCGGCGCTGCTCGATGTACTCGATGGGGTTCGCCACCCGTGCCCCGGCGATGTTCAGCAACTCCCAGAGCGACTCCTGCAGCAGGTCCCGGGTGGTCCGGGCGAAGCGCATGCGCCAGGCGGCCGACATCGCCGGCGTGGTGCGCACCCAGAGTTCGGCCAGCCCCCGCTCGGCGGCATTACCGGGCTCCGGGATCGCCGCCCCGTCCACCGGCATGTAGGCGTCCAGGGCGTCGAGGTAGGCCTTCGCCCCGGCGAGGTCGCCGGTCTGCTTGTAGCGGTGCAGGAAATGGTCGTCGAAGTAGAAGACCCACACGTACCAGTCGGTGATGAGGTCCAGCTCGGCGGCGGGGCAGTCCGGGTGCGTGTAGGCGCACAGCAGGGGGTAGTCGTGGGCGTCGTAGTCGGCCTCGTCCCACACGACGTCGTCGCCTGTGGCGCCTTTCCCGCCCGCCGGGGGCAGGATCCCCGTCGCCCGGGCCCACGCCTTCGAGTGCTGCTGGGCGCGGTCCCGGTGGGGATTGAGCCGTGCCGGCCACGGCACGTAGAAGTCCGGGAGCTCGTAGGGTTGGGAGCGCTTCGCCACCGCCGCTCAGCCCCGCTCCGGCAGGGGGAAGCGGACGTCCTCGGTGGCCACACGGACCTCCTGCACCTCGGGGAAGCCCCGGTCCCCGAGCCAGGCCAGCAGTTCGTCCACCAGGATCTCGGGCGTCGATGCCCCGGAGGAGACCCCGACGGTGCGGGCGCCGCCCAGCCAGGCGTCGTCGGCGGCAGCGGCGTTCTCGACCAGCCGCGCCCGGGCCCCGGAGTGCTCCGCCACCTCGACTAGGCGGTTGGCGTTGGACGAGTTCGCCGAGCCCACGATGAGCACGACGTCGCTCCGCCCGGCGATCGCCTTGACCGCCTGCTGGCGGTTCTGGCTGGCGTAGCAGATGTCGTCGCGGTGCGGCCCGGCCAGGTCCGGGAAACGCCGGCGGAGCGCGGCCACCACCTCGGCGGTGTCGTCGACCGCCAGCGTGGTCTGCGTCAGGTAGGCCACCGGCTCGGTCTCCCGGACCCCTGCGGCGTCGAGGTCCTCGGGGCGTTCGATCACCAGGGTCTGCGCCGGCGCCTCCCCGGATGTGCCCTGGACCTCCTCGTGGCTGGCGTGGCCGATGAGGAAGATGCGCCGCCCGGCAATGGCGAAGCGCCGGGCCTCGACGTGCACCTTCGCCACCAGGGGGCAGGTGGCGTCGATGACATCGAGCCGCCGGGCGGCGGCGTTGGCCCGGACGGCGGGCGACACCCCGTGGGCGGACAGGACGCACACCGCCCCCTCGGGGACCTCGTCCTCGCTGTCGACGAAGATCGCCCCCCGGCGCTCGAGGCCGCGTACGACGTGGAGGTTGTGGACGATCTGCTTGCGGACGTAGACCGGCGGGCCGTGGCGCTCCAGCGCCCGCTCGACGATCTCGACCGCCCGGTCGACCCCGGCGCACCAGCCCCGGGGGGACGCCAGGAGCACGATGCCGGTAGCCGGCTGGAGCTGTTGCACGGCCGCTCTCGATTCGCTGGGGGCGAACGATGTGCCCGGGTGCACCTCGGACGGGCAGAATACCTTCTACCCGGTATGAGATCAAGGCCCGATCTTGCCCGGGCAGGTCATGGCCACCGGCGGGGAGGGCACCGCGGGGGCCCGGCGGAGGCGACATCGTAGGTAGAAAATTGTTTCATGCCTAAACATCGCATCTCTGTCACAGTGACCCATAAGTAGACTCAGCAATGTTTGGCAAGCTTGCGGCGCAGGGAATAGCATCAGGCAACGTCTCGCCGGGGGTTGTACAACTGCAAAGAGCTAGCCGATCGCTGGATGCGCCAGCGACTTCAGCGAGTAATACCTACGCGCCGCAAGGCATTGGGCCGACACCCCGGAGTGAGCGGGGGGCTGCCACGCGTGAGCGCATCCTGCAGGCCGCGGCCCGAGCGTTCGACCGGTCCGGCTACATGGGCGTCAACCTCAACAACGTCGTCGGGGAACTTGGACTGACGAAGGGCGCCCTCTACTACTTCTTCCCCACGAAGGAATCCCTCGCCTCCGAAATCGTCCGCCGCCACACAGAGGCCTTCGAGCCTGTGGCGCGAGCGGCCCTGGCTGAACACGATGATCTGCTGGATGCACTGATAGACCTCGGGCGAGGCATGGCCGATAAATTTGCGAACGACGACGTCACCCGGGCAGGCACCCGGCTCCTCACCGAACGGATGCTCATAAAAGCCGAGCTGCCCGAGCCATTCATCGAATGGATCGCTCGCATCACGGCGCTCCTGCAGGCCGGGCAGGAGCGGGGACAGGTGCGGGCGGACGTTGATGCGGCAGCGACAGCCCAGATGTTGGTTTCCTACTTCTATGGTGCCCAGACGCTCTCGGCACAGTTCACCAATCACCAAGACCTGCGGAGTCGCGTGGAGAACTTCTGGGTCATGGCCGAGCCATGGTTACGCCCCCGCTGAGGCTGCTCAACCGCACCACTCCGGTCGTTGCTGGTTCCGGATCCTTCCCATTGAACAAGGCGACCTGGATGCTGGCGCGCTCCGATGCCGTAGCGGTGCACCGGATCTCTGCTCCCAAGTCGACGATGTGCCGGAAGCACGCGGCGCACCCCAGGAACCGTCCCGGGTCGGCGCGACCGGCCTCGGCGGTCAAGGCCAACGCGGCCTGCCGGAAGGCCTCCAACTGCACCATGCCGGGGAGGTGATCGAGCGGGTGGTCGAATTGCCCGCCGTGCATCGGATCGGCCTCGACCGTCCAGACCCCGGCCGGGGACCCCGCAGTCGCGCCACCGGCGTCCCGGAGAAGGACGTCGGCCTGCCCCGTCCGGCCCACCAATGCCGCCGGGAGCCGGCCTGCGCCCGCGTGCGGAGCGGGGCAGGCAGGGGAGGACATTGGGTGCCGGCCCCGGAGGTGCCGGTACAGGGCGGGCGGCAGGCACAGCAACCGAGCCTGCCCTTCGGCGAACACCGCCCGGCCTCGCGCGGACACCTCCATGTGCAAGTTGGCCCGGCGGAAGGATCCGTGCTTGTGCTCCACGTCGCTGGCGGTGAGACGGACAACCAGATCCCGGCCAGCCGCGGCTGCGTTCAAGCGTTCTCGGTCACGCACGATGAAACTGAAGTCGACCATGATGAACTGCGTCCCGAAGTCCACGGCATAGCCGGCATGGGCCACGGCGATCCCCGACTGCCGGAGGATTTCTGCCACAGCCATTGGGTCATGCAGGCCCCACTCGTCGAGGTGAAAGAACCTGTGCCGAGATGGCCACCGCGCGCCCAGGCTGAAAACGTCCTGCCCGATCTGGGACACGCTCGTCAGGAAGACCTCGGTGTCGGCCGACCGGTGGACCAACTCGAGGGGGAGGGGGGTCGCCCAGTCCAGCTCTTCGGTGAGGTATTTTTGAGGTGTGCTTGCAGTCCCCGTGTCCTGTCTCGTGTCTATCATTCGTACCCTCCGTCCGATCCAGTGAGGAGAACGATGATCCACGTTGATAGTACTTACTCGAAGGTATGGAGCAAGGCGCGTGATTTCGCCCAATAATTCCGCAGCTGGGGGGGACGCACCCGCACAGAAGGCGGCGCGCGAACCTCGTCCTCGCTCCAAGCGCGCAGAAATTACAAAGGAACGGATCGTTCAGGCTGCGGCGAAGGCCTTCGCTGAGCGGGGATACCTCGGGGTGAACCTGAACGAGGTTGTGACCCAGTTGGGGCTCACCAAAGGAGCCCTGTACTACTTCTTTCCAACGAAGCCTGCCCTGGCCGTCGAGATTGTGGGTCGGCACTTTGGCAGGTGGGAACCGCTCGCAACTGGGGTCATCGCAGCGCATGACCATGTCCTGGACGGCATCATCGAAGTGACCTACCGGGTCGCGAGGATCTACCAGACTGACAACATAGCGAGGGCCGGCACCCGGCTATCCACCGAACGGATGCTGATCGATGCCGAGCTCCCCGAACCATTCGTGGGCTGGGTAGAGCGGCTTGCCAACCTCATCGAGAAGGGTCAGGGGACCCGGCAGATCCGCTCCGACGTCAATCCGGCAGCAATAGCCCAGTTGATTGTTGCGTTCTTTTATGGTGCTCAGGCGGTTTCTGAACATTTTACGGAGCGGGCCGATCTCATTGAGCGACTCGATCAATTCTGGGCTGTGATCGGCCCCTACCTGCGGTCCATACCGTAGAGTACGCCCCGGCGTGGACCGGGAAGATGCGGTCCCACTAGATGATCGGGGGCCAGTCGTGGGTCATCCGAACGAGGATGTGATCCGGCGGGGCTTTGCAGCATTCGGGCGCGGAGACCTCGAGGAGATTCAGGCGGTACTTTCACCCGGGGCGGTGTGGCATGTCGCCGGGCGGAGCGCCGTGTCTGGCACCGTGACGGGCGTTGAGGCAATCCTGGCGCATTTCATGAGTCTCTACCAGGCCTCCGGCTTCAGCCTCCGCCAAGAGGTGCACGACGTCGTCGGGGGGGACGCCCACACGGTGGCCCTCATCCATGAGCACGCCGAGCGGGACGGGGCAGTGCTGGACATCGACGAGGTCCTGGTGGCCCACATCGAGGGCGGCCGGGTGACCGAAGCCTGGGCGATCCCCGGCGACCAGCACGCCTTCGACGAATTCTTCGCCTGACTCCCCGCACCGACCGGGGCTGCGCCGGCGGCTCCCTCAGCTCAACGCACGAAGGCCTCCACCCGCCAGCGCTCGGCGGCCGCCCGGGCCTCGTCCCAGCGCTCCAGGGTCTCGTCGACGTCGAGCTTGACCCGGAAGCTGCGGTGCTGGCGGGCATGCTCGTCCACGAAGACCCTGAGGGCCCCCAGCACCGCCTCCAGGCGCGCCCATCCCCCGCCCAGGCGGGACACCGCCTCGACGAGATCGCCGGGCACCGCTGAGCCGGCAGCCTCCTGCAGGCAGCCGGCCAACTCGCCCACCGTCGCGGCCGCCCGGGCGCACGCCTCGTGCTGGGTGACCGCCGTGGACCGGAGCACCCCGATGACTCCCTCGGCCTGGGTGCCCAGCTCCCCATCGGAGGGCTGGGCACCCAGGCGCCGGAGGATCTGGTCGAGCCGGGGCAGGTACACCTCCATCTGGGTCGCGGCGTGCACGACCCCGCTGGCCAGGGGCACCACGCGCTCGGCGTAGATCTCCGCCCAGGTCCCGTCCGCCGGCTCGGTGCCGGCCAGCCGCAGGGCGCCGGCCCAGTCCGCCCCGGCCAGGGCAAAGTCCCCGTCCACACCGGGGGGCGGCCCCAGGTCGAACGCCCGGACGGAGCCGGCGGCGGGCGGCTGGGTGGTCACCGCCTCCGGCCAGCGGACTCGGAGGTCCGGTGCGCCGGCTGCCGCCGGGCCTGTGCGGCCAGGTCCGGGATCACCGATCCCTGGAGCTGCATGGTGATCTTGGTGACGCCGCTCAGGTTAAGGCCGGGGTTGTTCTTGGTCAGGTTGATCTGCCACTGCCCGAAGGCGGTGGGCTCGAAGTAGGCGTACTTCACCTCGTCGTCCACCCTGCCGTCGACTTCGATGTAGCCGTAGGTGCCGTTGTCGAACCGCCACGCCGGGGTGCCGTTCCGGGTGGCAGACACCCGGTACTGGAAGGCCCGGCGCAGCGGCTGCGAGGTGAACTGGTAGGCCAGCCCCTGGTAGCGGTCGAGCCCGTTGCCGTAGGTCCCCATCGCCACGTCCACCGACCCGGAGGATCCCGGGACGGCGCCCTCCAGCCACATCCGCACCACCGAGAGCCGGACCCGGTCGAACCCGTCGAAGACCGGCTCCTCCAGCGGCACGTTCCACTGGCAGGCCCCGGTTTCCCGCAGGGCGGCCAGCACCACCGGGTCGTCGATCACCACCTGCTTGTCGACCATCGCCTGCGGTGGCGGGTCAAAATGCTGGAGGGCGTTCGCCTGGTCGAGCGCGATGGCGGTCAGGGTCTTGAGGCCGGTGTCCAGGCCATCCACCGTGTCGATGATCTTCGGCTGGATGGAGGACTGCTGCAGCGCCCAGTAGTAGTACGAGGCGCGGTATCCCTGGATCGCGGCGTACAGCGAGCTCTTGGCGTCCAGGTAGCGCTGGTAGAAGGCCTGCATCAGCGCCACGATCGGCGCCTCCCCCACCTGGAGCCGGTCCACGTAGGCCTGCAGCTCGGCCTGCTGGGCCTCGGCGAGCTCCTTCTGCAGGGCGACCGTGGCGTACTGCTGCCCGGCGGTGACCGCGGCCAGCTGGGCGGCGGCCAGGGCCTGGCCGTAGATCGCCACCGTATCCACCGCGACCTTCAGCTCCTTGGCATAGCCCACGCCCTCGTCCAGGGGACCCTGCAATGCGGCATCGGCGTTGAGCTGGTAGACCTGCCACTCATACGTGCCCGAGAGGTCGATGCCCCCGGTGGCGACGTCCATATCCTTCATGGCGTCCACGAAGGACTTCGCCTCGGAGAGCTTGCCCGCGGCCTCGACCACCTTCTCGGCGAACTCGTAAACCTTGTTGAGGGCCTCGATCACCTTCTTCAGCTTCTCCATGACCTCGGCCAGCTCCTTGGCCACCCGGGCGATCTCGCTCCCGGCTTCGGCGATCGACGCAGCCGCCTTGGCCCCCTCGACGGCGGCGCCGGCACTGGCCGCGCCTCCCGCCTCGTCGCCGACCAGCATCAGGCCGATGCCCACCCCGAAGGTGATGACCGCGGACGCCAGGTCGATCACCGCCTCGAGGATCTTCTTGCGCTCCCAGTCCGGGATGCCGATCTCCTGGAAGTCGATGGCCACGAGGTTGGCCGCCAGCTGGGCATCCTTCAGCGTCTTATCCGCCCGGGTGACCGCGGCCACCGCGTTGTCGTAGTTGGCCTTCGCCTGGGCCAGGAGCTTGGTCTCGAACTCGGTCTGGTAGGTCTGGTTGGCCAGCAGGGTCTTCGCCAGCTCGATGAAATTGTCGGTGACCACCTTCTCCACGCTGAGGGTGCGGTAGTCGGACTCGTACTTGCTCGCCTCCGCCACGAAGCTGGAGGCCAGGTCGGTGTAGACCGACCTGGTCAGGTAGGGGACGAACGCCGCCCCGTTGGCGGCGGCGTTGATCTGGCTGCTGAGCAGGCTCAGCAACGACGAGCTGCGGAAGAACACGCTCCACAGGTCGGGGGACTCCGCCGACCAGTTCTTCAGCCAGAGGAACTGCGCCAGCGCCAGGGAGGGCTGGCTGTCGTAGAGCAGGGAGGCGAAGATGAACTCGGTGACGAGGGCCTGCACGAACGTGTCCTCGGGCGACATCGCCATCCCCTGCGCCCAGGTGCGCGGAAGCTCCACCACCTGGTCGCCTTCTTTGGCGATCTGGACGCCGCCGCCGGGTGGGGCGGCGTCGATTACGAAGGTCTGGTAGCCCGGGTCGCCCCCGGTGACAGCAGTCACATCGATGCTGCCGGCCACCTCGGCGGCGTATACCACCAGCGAGGCGCTCGAGCCGGTGCGGTAGTCGATGGTGATCCTCGCCGGGCCGTCGGTCTGGATCCGGCGGGCGGCGATGAACAGGACGGAGTTGGCCAGGAGCCAGCTGGTGCCCGCCGAGATGTCCACGACGTCGGCGTAGAGCACCACCAGCGGCGGGTCGAAGCCGGAGTCCTGGATCTGGCGTTGCACCACCGCCAGATCCAGGTACATGGCCCGCAGCGTGGCGCGGCTTCGCTCGATGAGGGTGCTGGAGGGATCAGGCACGTTGCCCTGGAGGGCCAGCTCCTCGTAGAACGGCCCCCAGTCGATGCTGGTTGACGGTGTCATGGGTCCCCCTCCTAGGCGGCGCGCAGCCGGGCCGAGCTCAGCTGGGTCCGCACCTTCCACAAGGCCATGCTCTCGGCCCCCGGCTGCTCGGTGACGTAGGCGTTGAGGCGGTAGGCGTTGGCGGCCTGGGCGACGTTGAACCACGCCTTCATCGCCTCGTCGACGCCGAGGCCCATGATGATCGGGGGGACCTGGCGGATGTCCACGTCGATGAGGCGCACGATGGCCTTCAGGTCGTCGGCGATCCCGCCCCAGACGCCCTGGATCTTCTGGATGACCGGCAGTGCGGCGGCGATATTGCCGGAGATCGAGGTCAGCCCGAAGGTGGCGGAATGGATGGCGGTCATCAGGTTGGCATCGGCCGTCAGCTGGTCGGTCAGGGTGTCGATCTTGCCCTGCGCCGCCTGCGCCCGCTCCCGGGCCTTCACCGCCTTGTCGCCGTAGATGCCGGCCACCACGGCCGCCGCGATCGTGCCGATGGGCCAGACCCAGGCGTACGTGGGCGTCGTGGCAGCCACGATGACGTCGTGGTCGTACTCGTCGTTGGCGGACTGGAGGACGATGCGCTGAGCGGCGATGTCCTTCGTGAGCGCCTCCACCTCGGCGCTCGCGGAGCCGTACTTGTCGTTGTAATACTTGAGCAGCCCGCCCTGGCCGTCCGGGCCGATCAGCGTGGTCTGATCCGCTGCCGTCCCGTCAGCGAACGCCTGGATGTCCTTCTGCACGTCCGCCGCCCGGGTGGCATAGCCGCCCGCGGTCTGGCTCAGGTTGTCCAGGATCGCCTTCAGGGCCTCCTTGGCGCCGTCGTCACCGGGGTTCTTGCTCAGGATGTCGGCTTCCTTGAGGATGGGTGGGTAGAAGACAGGTGCCTTGCTGGTGCCGTATTCGTACACCTCACTGGCCAGGGTGACGGACTTGGGGAAGGTGTCACCCTGCCACGTGGTGCAGTGCCCGTAGATCGACTGGTAGCAGGTGATCAGGCGCTGGAAGTCGGCGAGGCTCGAGGGGGCACCTGCTCCCAGCGAGTTGCGGAATTCGGTGTCGTTGGTAGGAAGAGCAAGACCGTTGGTGACGAAGGTCTGGACCGCGATCCACTCTGGCTTGGACAAGGCGAATCCCGGACCCCCCTCGGTCCCGGGAACGGCAATGGCCCCGGGTGCGATGCTGAGTTGCGACGTCACGGCGGACCCCTTTCTCGATGAACGCTTCCTGCTATCCCTGCAATGCGGCGATGCCCTTCAGCACGTCCGGGTCGTCGCCCAGACCATGTGGTCCGAGGATTTCCCGGAGGTTTTCGGGGGTCAGTTGGGCGAGCGTCGGGATCCGCAGGCCGACCTGCAGCACCTGGGTGACCCCGACGAAGAACAGCCTCGATTTCGGATCGGCCGACCCCACGCTGCGCAGCCGGTAGCCGCTGTGGTTGTCGTGCACCGAGAGGGCGGCGTCCACCGCGATGGCCTGGTTGTTGAATCCCTGGAGTCCCACGATGAGCAGGTCGTCGCCCACCAGAGTGATGCGCTCGTCCCCGCCCACCGCCTTGATCCAGTCGGCCGAGCGTGGGGCCTGCACCTGCACGAACCAGTCCCAGTCATCCCGCACGCTGGCGAACAGCGTCATGCCGCGGTACTGATCGGTCGGGGACAGCGACACCTGGGTCTGGTCCAGTTTGGTGAGCGTCCAGGAGAACCTCGTGGCATCGCCTGGGTCGCAGTTGAGTGCGGAGTAGAGCCAGTTGTAGGTGACCCGGAGCTTCCCCTTGTTGTTGAGCGGGAGCAGCTCGGCGGTCAGCAGCGGACCGGCCTCCGCCGCCCCGAGGGCGTCGGCCAGGATCACAGCCATGACCCGTTGAGGTAGCCCGCCTGCCCGTCGGCCAGGCGGGCAAAGTCGGCGCATGCGCGCTCCAGCGCCGCCCACTCCCGGATGGCCTCGTCGATGCCCAGCCCCAGCAGCAAGGCAGTGGTCACCGGCACCTGACCCCGGGCGATGGCACCGATGTCATCGGTGATCGCCTGCCAGCCGCCCAGCACCCGCCCGGTGGCCTGGTTCACCGCCGCGGTCGATGCGGTGATGGCGGCCCAGTCCGGTCCCAGGCGCCGGGCGTACTCGGCGATCGCGCCATCGACGGTCTGGTTCACCGTCGTGAACGTAAGCACAGCCGCGAACAGGGCCTTGCACGTCCCGTCCTGCACCGCGGTCGAGGCCGCCAGGTTCTCGATCACCCCCTGCGCCTCGGTGCGCACCGCGGGTGGCAGGGGGTCGTTGGGCCCCAGGCCCTGCAGCGATCTGCTCAGCTCGCCGAAGGCGGATTGGGCCTGGCTGCAGTACTTCGCCAGCAACCGGGACTCATCGACGATGCCCGGAAACGTGGTGCTGGCCCAGATCGCCGACGCGGCGACCAGGTCGCCGAAGTGCGGCAGGTACACCTGGATGGACGATGCGATGTCGCTCGCCAGCGCCGCCAGGCCCACCCGCTTGCTGATCGCCGTCCAGTCGTTCTCCGGGACCACGAGCACCGCAGCGACGGCCTCATCCGCCAGGACGGTCACCGGGGGTCGTGCCTGCCTGGACGTCTGCCGTCCCCGGTGCCGAAAGCATTGTTTTTCAGGCACGCCTGAATAGGCATGAACGATTCCTTCCGGGTTCAGCGCGCTACCGACGCCACTCAGGCGTCCCCGCCTAACGACGCGGCAACGGTAACATACCTTGCAGAAGGTTTCTAGGCTGCGGCGTGATTTTTCGGTGGGTCGGACGGGAAGCCGCCGGGGAAGTCGCCCCGGGCTCAGCCCTGTGGAACGGTGGTGGCGAATGCCCGGGCGTCGTCCGGTCCGCGGGCGTAGCGCCGGATGACGGCGTTGGCGCCGAAGCTGGCTTGGGTGATGAGCTCCTCGGTGCCAGCGGGCAGCAGGTTGTAGGCCCAGCCCTCGTCCGACACCTCCAGCATCCCGTACCCGAACGGCCATTCCTTGGGCGACGGCACCTCGAGCACCGGCACGCCGGCCAGTTCGGAGCGGGCGCAGCGGTGGGTGTGGCCGCAGATGATCCCCCAGGCCTTGGTGCGGATGGCGAGGTCGGCGAGCACCTCGGTGGAGGGCTGGTCCAGGCCGAACACCAGCGCCGGGAAGCCCAGGTAGGGGTGCGGGGGGTGGTGTAGGACGATGAATGTCGGCCCCTCCGCCGTCTGGGCGGCCGCCCATTCGGCCACCTCGGCGGAGATCGTGCCGCCCGGGACCGACTCGTGCGGGGCCTCGGCGAACTTGCCGGTGAGCAGGTCGAAGGGGGGGAAGGGCGACGGCTTGGGGTCGGCCGAGTTCACCAGCAGGAGCCGGACCCGCTCGGTGCGGAACTCGCCGTAGGGCTCCCGGCCGAACGCCGCCCGGTAGCGTTCCAGTCCGACGGCGTTCGGGGTGTTGCCACCCCACATGTCGTGATTGCCGAGGGTCACGCACCAAGGGGCGTCCAGCGCCTCCAGACCCTCCCGCACCCGGAGGAAGAGATCGGCCTCACCGTTCTGGGTCAGGTCGCCCACCGACACCGACGCGTCCACCGCCTGCTTGTTCAGCGCCTCGATGAGCGGGGGGAAGAAGGCGTCGCCCCGGACCGATCCCACGTGCGGGTCGCCGATGATGCCGATCCGGGTGTGCACCGTCCCGGGCGCCTCAGCCCGCGGTGCCTGCGGCCATTCGGGCGGAGGCGAGAGCGGGATGCCGTCCCGGTTGAGCGCCTCCTCGACCTCCTGGGAGTCGGGCACACCCAGCTCCACCAGTCGGGACCAGTACCCCTTGGGGAGGACCGCCTCGCTGTGCAGGTCCACGTACGCCCCCATGCGCTGGAGGAAAAAGCCGCCGAGGGCCCCGGTCTCCTCGACGGTCCCGGCGACGTCGCCCATCCAGCGGGCGTGCTCGCCGACGTAGCCCGCGGGCAGGGCGAGGCCCAGCTCCGAGCACCGGGTGGCCAGGATGCGGGCCCGGCCCGACGCGCGCACCGAGGCCGCGGTGTGGCCCCGCATGCCGAGAACGGTGGACCGAGCGGCCTCGCCCACCCACAGCGAGAGGGTGAGCTCCTCGTCGAACGTCACGGCGAAGGACGCTACCACGGGCCGGATTGTCGCTACCCCGCACCGCCCCTCGGGCGGGCCAGGATCCTGCCGGGTGCCTTCCTCGGCCCGGCTGTCCCCAGGTCCATCGCCAGTTGCTCACTTGCGGGTTCGGGGGGAGCGGGATCGGGGACTGGCGCCGGACTCCGGGGTCCCCGGCCACCGCTCGGCCCGCTGCCGCTGGCCCCGTACCGGCGCCGCAGCCCGGCGACCGCGATGCCGATCGCCTCCCCGGTGGCCTTGGGGGCGTTGGCTTTCGGGTACAGCTGGGCGTAGGTCCCGACCAGGTCCGGGTAGTGCTCCGCCAGCCACGGCAGGAACTCCTCCTTCACCCCCGGGCGCAGGTGCAGCGTGATGGGCGTGATGTGGGTGGCGCCCGCCTCGGCGGCCGCCCGGACCGTGGCCTCGAGCTGCTCCGGACGGTCCGAGATGCCCGGCAGGATCGGGGCCATCAGCACGCCGCACGGGATGCCCGCCTCGTTGAGCTTCGCCACGACCTCGAGGCGCTTGCGCGGGTGCGGGGTGCCCGGCTCGGCCCGTTTCCAGACCTCCTCGTCGACGGTCCCGACCGAGAAGTTGGCCGCCATCTGGGTCACCGCCGCCCCCTCGACCAGCAGGTCCAGGTCCCGCTGGATCAGGGTGCCCTTGGTGAGGATGGAGTAGGGGTTGCGGGCGCCGTTGAGCTCTCGCAGGATCCCCCGCATGAGCTTGTAGTGACCCTCGGCCCGCTGGTACGGGTCGGTGTTGGTCCCCATGGCGATGAGATCCCCCTGCCAGGTCGGCTTGCGGAGGGTGCGGCGCAGGAGCTCGGCGGCGTTGATCTTGACGACGATCTTCGTCTCGAAATCCCGGCCGGCGTCGAAGTCGAGGTAGGTGTGCGTGGGCCGGGCGAAACAATTGTGGCTAATCACCCCGTTGGCGATAAAGTTGCCGGTGCCTGTTGTGATGTCGTACATGGGCAGCACGAGGCCCAAGGGCTCGACCGCCAGGACGCCCAAGCGGGCTTTGCTCTTCACGGCCTGACCGTGGAAGGTGCGCTTCCGAGTAATCGCCGAGTCGGTGCGGATAAAGAACTTGAGGCACGAAGGGAGCCCTCCAAGGAGACGGACGGATCGAACACGATTGGGCCGGCCCCCGTCCTCGACAATGAAGGGGAGTCCGAGCCTCCGAAGGCCTTGACCGACGGCATTGATGGTTGCATCGTCGGCATTGGCAATGCGCAGTGATCCACTGAAGCTGCCCTCCGCGTCGAAGATGCCGGCCAAAAATCCGCAGGTCCATTCGAGGGCAGGCTCTTCAGGCCAAGCGATCGCCGATCTGATTCGCTCGATTGCGGAACGGGACTGGGCCCGGATAGCGTGAACGGGTTTTCGCCTCTCGGTCTCCATCTGGAACAGGAATTTTGTGGTTGGGACACCGAGGTTGGCCAAATATCGTTGGGTTCGCTCCAGAGCTTCGACATCACCCAAAGCAAGCCGAAAGCAATGAACATTACCGGCAGCGTGATCTGGACGCTCGTATCGGTAGCTGCCGAGGGTACCGTCGCCGCGGATCATTCCGCAGAGATAGCCCACTTGATAATCCATGCTTTCCTTGGGAGCCTGTCCGAACTGGCCGATTCCAATCAACCTATTGCTCGCCGTTAGGAATGGGCGGCGACCTGGGCCGCATTCGGCTCCCGTGACGTACTTCCACCCCCGCTCCGTTAGGAAGCGGTGTTCACCGCTAGCGATGATCTGAGTCCCGTCTTCAAGGCGGATCCGAAAGGCCGGTTTCTCGCTGGCCCAGTGGGCGAGCACGGGCGTAGGCACGTATCGTTGGTAATGGCCGTTTGTGATGGTGCCATAAACGAGATCCCCCACCGCTATATCTTTGATGGCCTTTGTGCGACCGTCTGCAAGAAGAATGGGCGTGTCACCCGCCAGGCAGTAGGCACAGGCATGGGAGCACCCCCTATACGGATTGATCGTCCAGTTGAAGCCGAACCGGTCGCCGGGGACGTGGTTGATGATGCTCTTGGCGGCGACCTCGTAGAAGGTCAGCCCCCGGAACTGGGGCGTCTCGAAGCGCCGGACGATGGCCTCGCCCGGGAACAGGGGCAGGACGGCCGTCCCAGCCTCCTCGCCGGCGTCCCCCGTGGCGCCGGCGGACTCTGCCGCCAGCAAGTTGTCCCAGCGCATGGTGACAGTCTAGAACATTCGTTCGCCCACCCGCGAGGCGCGTCTTCGGCGATCAGAAGTCGAGCGGGATCTCCCGTGCCAGGCGGGCCGCCACCCGGCGGCGGGCCGAACCCGCCACGAACGACGCCGACGCCACCGGGTGGAACCACCACTGCACCCACACCTCGTACGCCCGCCGCTCGACGCCCCGCAGCAGCGCCCGGGCCACCCGCTCGGGCTCCATGATCGCCCACGCCAGGCCGGGCAGCGCCTTCACCCGGGTCATCGGGAAGCCCTCGGTGTCCACCGGTCCCGGGTTCACCATCATCACCCGCACGCCGAGACGGGGCAGGTCGTGCCAGAGGGCCTCGGTGAGCCCGACGAGCCCGAACTTCGATGCCGTGTAGTCCGCCGAGCGCGGGATGGCGATCCGCCCCGCCACCGACGCCAGGTTCACCACCACCGGGGTGGCGGCGGACCGGGGGGCGGCCAGCAACAGGTCGAGGAACTCCCGGGTGCAGAACATCGGGCCGAGGAGGTTGGTGCGCACCACCCGCTCCATGTCCTCGGAGTCCGTCTGGCTGAGCGGCCCGGCCGAGCGGATGCCGGCGTTGTTGACCAGGACGTCGAGGTGGTCGATGTGCTCGGCCACCAGTTCGGCGACGTCGCGCACCTGCTGGAGGTCGCCGACGTCGCACACGAACGCCAGGTGAGGGTCGCCGCCCATCTCCTCGATGAGCAGCTTGAGGGCGTCTGCCCGGCGGGCCAGGACGATCACCCGGGCACCCCGGGCGGCGGCGGCCAGGGCGGTCTCCCGGCCGATGCCACTGGAGGCCCCGGTCACCAGGACCGTGGCACCCGCCCAGTCGAATCCCTTCACAGCCCGCCCCCCGCAAGCTCGGCGGGCGCCTGGGCGGCCCACCGTGGCGCCAACCCGCCCGCCTCCACACCGAAACCGTGCACCCCGCCGGCCCCGAGCACCCGCCGGGTGTCACCGTCGAGCACCAGGCCGGTGCACTCATCGATACCCAGGACCCGGACCTCCTGGCCAGCGAGCACGCGACCCACCTTGCCCAGCCGGGGCGGCCAGTGCTCGAAGTGGGGCAGCACCATGAGGCCTGCGAAAAGGCCCAGGCCCGCCTCGGTGGCGGTCGAGCCCGGCCGGAGCATCCGGGCGCAGAGCACCATCGCCCCGGCGCTGGAGCCGGCCAGCAGGGCGCCACCCCGCCAGGCGCCGACGATGGCCTCCCATGCAGCCGTGCCCCGCAGCGTCTCGGCGAGGTACCCGGGGTCGCCGCCCGACAGGTAGATGAACCGGGCGGCGGTGAACAGACCGGCGGCGGCCGGGTCCTCGGCGTCGCTCCTGGTGACCACCATCGCTGCCTGCACAGCACCGCCGAGGGCTGCGAAGTGACGCCGGGCCGTCGCCACCGCCATATCGGGGTGGTCCTTGGCCGCGGTGGGGACCACGGTCACCTGGCCGCCGCCCGACCGCTCCAGGAGCCAGGCGTCGAGCCCCCGGGCGGGCGGCGTCCACTCCGCCCCGCCCACCAGGGCGATCGGCCCGGGTTGGGCTGGGTTGCCGCTACCCTGATCGGCCATGCCCACCGTCGTCCACCTCGTGCGCCATGCCGAGGTCGAGAACCCCGCCAACATCTGGTACGGCCTGCTGGACGGCTACCCGCTGTCGGCCGCCGGTCGGGCGCGGGCGGCCAAGCTGGGCGAGTTCTTCGCCGGCCACCGCCTGGCCGCGGTGTACGCCAGCCGGCTGGAGCGGGCGCAGGAGACCGCGGCGGCCATCGCCAGCCCCCACGAAATCGACGTGCAGACCAGCCCGGAGATCATCGAGGCCTACACCCACCTGGAGGGCCGGCCCGTGCAGAGCCGGGTGATGCTGGTGGTCACCAACGTGCGCTATTTCGTCAACCCCTTCCACCCCACCTGGGGCGAGCCCTACCGCGAGGTCGCTGCACGGATGGTTCGTGGGATCACCGCGGTCCGGCTTGCCCATCCGGGTGAGGAGTCGGTGGTCGTCTCTCACATGACCCCGATCCAGGTGGGCCGGCTGGCCATCGAGGGGAGGCGGCTGCGTCCCTGGCTGGCCAAGGTCCCGTGTGCCCGGGGGTCGGTCACGACGTTGGTCTTCGAGGACGACCGCTGGGTGCGGACCGAATATCAGGAGGTCGGCGGGCCGGGGTCTTAGTCGATCGGCAGGCCCAGCCGGGCCCACCCGAAGAAGCCGCCCCGCATCGACACCACGTTGGCGTAGCCCAGCTTCTGGAGGATGTCGGCGGCGACGATCGACCGCTTGCCGGTGGCACACTGCGTGACCACGAGGTTCCCGGTGGCGGCGGTCAGCTCGGCGAGGGCCATCGGGCTACGGGCGTCGCCCAGGTCACGGACCCGGCCGAGGGGGGCCAGGATGGCGCCCGGGATATGGCCCATGTCGAACTCGTGGGGCTCACGGACGTCGACAATGAGCGCCCCGGGCTCGGAATCCACCATCGCCTTCGCCTCATCGGCCGAGACCTCCCGCACGCGGGAGCGGGCTTCATGCACCATGTCGTCCAAGCTGGGCACGGCGACCACCTCCTCCATTGAGTTTACTGAGGAGCGATACCCTGTTCTTCCAGCCGGGCCCGCAGCCAGGCGATGCTGTCGGGCTGGGGCATGGCCACCTTCCAGCCCTGCAGGACGGCATCTGCCTGGTCGAGGGTCGGGATCACCCCGAGCACCTCGACCGCCAGCTCCTCGGCCAGAGCGTCCTTCCAGTGGTCGGGCGCCTCGGGCTTCTCGGAACCGGTCTTGGCCTGGATGTGGCGGGGATGGATGAGGTGCTCGGCGGCACCGACGATGTGGTGCTCGACCCACTCCAGCTCCCGGATGTCGGTGAGGAGGGCCTCCTTCACGTAGCCCAGCCACGGGCTGTTCACCGGTTTCGCCATCAGGTACAGCTCGTGCGAGCGGTCGTTCCAGTAGAGGTCGAACGTGTTGTGGGGCCGGGTGGCGTCGGTCCAGTCCATGCCGAAGGAGTTGTCGTCTCCCTCCCGCCGGGCCTTGTCGGCCGCGTAGAACTCCTCGATGTCCATGGACTGGCGCTCCGCCTTCCGGCTCCGCTGTTTTGCGGGGAACCCTACCGGATCGTGGCCCCCGCTCGGCCAACCGGGCACGGAGCCAGGCGACGCCGTCCGGCTCCTCCATCGAGGTCGAACTCGACGTCAGGCGGCATGGCCTCCCCCGGTAGAAGCCGTCGATGGCCACTGCGGCGGGCTTCCGGTCAGACGAAGCGCACGTCGGGCTCGGCCTCCTCGACAAGCACCCCGCAAGTGGGGCAGTACCAGCGGGACTCCATCGCCGTCCCGCACGTCTCGTGGCGCGGCCCCTCGCCGCCGGCGTGGCGGGCGCCCCAGTCACCCAGGAGGCGGAGCGCCCCGGCCAGGTCCTGGCCCTGCTCGCTCAGCCGGTAGGCCACCCGGGCGGGGCGGTCGGAATAGGGCTCGGCCAGCACGAGAAAGTCCCGCTCCAGGGCCTTCAGGCGCTGGGACAGGATGTTGGGGGCGATGCCCGGCAATGCCTCCTGGAGATCGTTGAACCGGCGGGGGCCGGCGAGCAGAGCCTCGACGATGAGCATCGTCCAGCGGTCCCCCACCCGGGCCACCGCCGACTCGAGCGGGGTGCTCATCGTTGGTCTCCCTCGGGCACCAGTGCCTCGCGCCATTCCCGGATCTCCCAGGTGGCGACGACCCCGTGAATGACGAAGGGGTCGTCTGCGGCGAAGGCCTCCGCTGCCTCCCGGCTGGTGAACACCGCCATGGCACCGCCCGCGGAATCGGCGAAGGGCCCGATCATGAGGAGATCGCCCGCCTCGTGGGCGGTGGACCAGCGGGCCCGATGGGCCGGGAAGTGCTCCGCCGCCCGCGCCCGGGCCTCGGGCGATGACTCGTAGAGCAGGACGTACTTCATGCGCCCAGTATCGCCCGGGCCTGGGGCATACCTGCTTGCCCTCCGACCCGCGCCTTGCGGCGTGGTAGCTTTTAACTTGCAAGTTACTAGTGAGGAGGCGGGCGATGGGTGTGCTGGACGAGGTACAGGAAGCAGTGGCGGCCGTGGCGGCGTCGGCCGGGCCGTCGGTCGTCGGGATCGGCAGTGGCGGCGGCCGGGGATCCGGGATTGTCCTCGGGGAGGGCACGGTGCTCACCAATGCCCACAACCTGCGGGGCGGGGAGGTCACTGTGGTGTTCCCCGAGGGGCACAGTGAGGTGGGCACCGTCAAAGGCGTCGACATCGAGGGCGACCTGGCCGTCATTGCGGTGGGCACCGGCGATGCACCGGCCCTGGCGTGGTCGGAGGCGGCAGTGGGGCTGGGCACGCCGGTCTTCGCCCTCGCCAACCGCAGCGGCCGGGGACTCCGGGTGACCCAGGGGTTCGTCTCGTCAGTCGGGCGGGCATTCCGGGGTCCCCGGGGCCGGACCATCGCCGGGACCGTCGAGCACACCGCCCCGATGGCGCACGGATCCTCGGGCGGGCCGATCGTGGATGCCACCGGCAAGCTGCTGGGCATCAACACCAACCGGGCGGGCGAGGGCTTCTACCAGGCGCTGCCCGCCGACGAGGACCTGGCCCGCCGGGTCGCCGCCCTCGGGCGGGGCGAGGCCCCCTACCGGCCCCGCCTCGGCCTGGGCATCATCCCCGGCCGGATGGCGCGCAGGCTGCGCCAGGCGGTCGGCCTGCCGGAGCGGGACGGCCTCCTGGTGCGGGAGGTCGAGGAGGGCGGCGCCGGTGCGGCCGCCGGCCTGCAGCAGGGCGACTACATCGTCGCTGCGGCCGGCAAGGGCCTTGCCACCGTGGAAGACCTGCAGAACGCCATGGAGGCCCTCGCGCCGGGCGCAACCCTGCAGCTCACCGTGGTGCGGGGGGCCGAGGAGCGGGCGGTCACCCTGACGCTGCCCGACGCGGGGTAGCCGGCCGACGCACGGGCTGACCGGTGGCGCGATGTCTCCATAGTTGATACATCGCGCCATCGCTATCGAGCTGGTTTCCCAGACCGGAGCTGGCCCACCGTCTGCTCGACCCCCTCGATGAGTGCCCGCAGGCGGTGGGCGGGCAGCTCCAGGAGGGAACCGTCCAGCTCGCCGGGGCGCATCCCGACCGCCTCGATGAGCGCCCTGGCCTCGTTCTTCGTGCACCGGGTGCCCTGGCGCTCGCCGAGGGCGCAGAGGCCTTCGCGCCACGCGTTGCGCAGCCGGGCTGAAAGGTGGTCCTGCAGCCAGGCCAGCACCCAGCCGGCGGCATCCCGGGAGGCATCGGGACGCACCGGGAGGGCGATGAGGAGTCCGATCCCGTCCCGGGCGGCCGGGCAGGCGACCTCCAGGGCGAAGCGGGCGGTGACGAGGCGGCGGAACGGCTCGCCCTGGATCACGGCGAGGGCCCGGGCATCGCCCACCAGCGCCACCTGGGAGCGCCCGGGCGCCGCCATCAGCACCCGGCCCGCCGAGGCACCGAAGTGGTGGCCGAGATCGACGATCAGTTCAGCCGGCCACCGCTTCGCCGGCGACTCCCCTGCAGCTTCGAGGAGATCCTGCGCCCGCACCCACTCCCCCGCGCCTTCCCGGGCGGCAAGGGCCTCCGCTACGGGCGGCGGCAACGACTGGGCGGCGCTCTGCGTGCTGGCCGCCCCCCGGGAGTAGATGCGGGGGTCCGCCGCCTTGCGGGCCAGCGCCTGCAGGGCGGGTCGTGTACGACGCGTCGGACGGCACACCCACAGGGCGCTGCTGGACCCGATGGCGTGGGCGCCCTCGTACCGGTTGAAGCCGGGCAGGAGGGCCTCCAGCACCAGGTGCTGGCGGGTCAGGAATTCCTGGACGGATATGAGGCGGTCGGGCGACCGGTCGTTCACGCCGTAGCAGAACAGCAGCGATGCCCCCGGGCGCTCGCCCAGGGTCTCGACCCCCCGGCGCACGAACAGCTCGATGCCCTCCTGGCTGTAGGGAGGATCGGTGAAGACCAGGTCGGCGCTGCCGGCCACCGATGCCGGAAGACCCAGGCGGAGATCGGCCGCCACCAACCGGAGTCCGAGACCCAGCCGGTCGCTGACGCCGTCGAGGTGCTCCAGCAGGCGCTGGTCGATGTCCACCACGGTGACCTGAGCGCGCGGCGCCAGGAGCGCGGTGGCAACGCCGGTGAGGTCGTGGTCGCCGAGCATCACGAGGCGTGCCCCCGCCAGCTCGTAGTGCTCCAGCAGGTACTCGGCCCGGGCGAGGATGGTGGCAGTGGTCGCCGGGACGTGATCCAGGTTCCACACCGACGGCGGCCGGGTGGCGGCCATCTCCTCCAGGATCATGTGGACTTCCTGGGCCCGCGGTGCCGTGCCCACCGCGATGGCGGAGCGCAGCGCCGCCCGGGCGTCCGGCTCCAGCGGTCCCACCGCGCCCGACGCCGGGGCGACGCCCAGGCCCTCGAGCACCTCGACCACCCGGCGGTGGGGCACGCCGCTGCCCTCCACCAGCTCGCCGAGGGTCACCGCACCGGAGGCATCGCCGAGGATCCGCAGCAGCCGCCGGACCGGGGCGAACTGCACCCCGAGCTCTGACCGGAGCCGATCGACCCCCTGGACCGTCGCTTCGCCGCAGGCTGCGCTCCCTTCGCCGCTGGCTCCGCGGGCTCCGCTGTCTGCATCCACGGCGCCAGGGTAGCGGGACGGGGGCTACGCTCCCCCGCATGGCCCCCCTGCCCACCGGCGAGCTGGTCGCCGCCGACGCCTACCTCGACCTGGCCCCCCGGATCGACTCCGATCTGGTCGAGACCGACGCCTTCCGGCTCTTCCTCAGCCGGGCGCCCTGGCCCTACTACGCCCGGCCCCGGTCGGACCTGAAGCGCAGCTTGTGGACCGAAGACATTGCCGAGGTGCTGGCGCGCTTCGGGGACGCGGGCGTCGACCCGGCCCTCGAATGGATCGCCGAGGTGCGCCCCGAGCTGGCCCGGATGGCAGCGGTCAGCGGCTGGTCGGTGACCACCCACCCCCTGATGGTCGCCGATCCCGCCCGGGTCGAGTCCCCGGACCCCGCCCCGGCGACGCTGCGGGTGCTCGACCCTCTGGAGGATGCGGTGGTGGCCGCCCGGGCCGTCGCCGAGGTGTCCTTCGAGGCCGGTGGCACCGACCCGGGCGGGGAGGGTCCGGCGCACCGGGACCGGGCCGCCGCGGCCCTGGCACCCGGGCTGGCCGCCCACCTCCGCTACCGGTTGCTCAGCGGGGCGAGCGTCACCGCGGTGGCCGAGCTCCCGGGCGAGGGGGTGGTGGCCACCGCCACCTACCACCCCGTGGGCGACACCGCCGAGGTGCTGGCGGTGGCCACGCTGCCCTCCGCCCGGCGGCGGGGCCTGGCCGGGGCGCTCACCGCCCTCCTCGCCCGCCACGCCGGCGGGCACGGCGTCACGACCCTCCTGCTCACCGCCCAGGGCCCCCGGGTCGCCCGGCTGTACGCCAGCGTGGGCTTCCGCCGGTTGGGCACGGCGTGCGCCGCCCAGAGGGCCCTGTGAGCCTCCTGCTGGGCATCGACATCGGGACCTCCCGGTGCAAAGCACTGCTGATCGACCGCAGCGGAGCGGCGCAGGCCGGGGCAGCGGTTCCGACGCCGTTCGCCGACACCCCGGCCGGCACCGAGATGGGCCTCGACGCACTGTGGTCGGGGCTCGCCGGCGTCATCGAGGAACTCGGCCTGGCGGTCGCCGATGTGTCCGCCATCGGCATCTGCGGCATGGCCGAGTGCGGCGCCCCGCTCGACGCCCGCGGCCTGGCGCTGGCACCGGTGATTGCCTGGCACGACCCCCGAGGTGCGGAGGTGAGCGAGCACCTGGAGGCTGCCTTCGGCGACGCCATCGGCCTGCGCACCGGCCAGCGCCCCCGACCGGTGTCGACGGTGGCCAAGCTCGGCTGGCTGAGGGAGCACGGCTGCCCCGAACCTGCCCGGTGGCTCGGTGTGCCGGAACTCTGCCTGTGGCGGCTGAGCGGGGCCGAGACGACCGAACATTCCCTGGCCTCCCGGACCGGCTGCTGGGACGTCCTGGAGCAGGAGTGGCTGGAGGACATCGCCGGGGCGGCGGGGTTCTCGACGACGGTCTTCCCGCCGGTCCGCCCGGCCGGGAGCACGATGGGGCGGGTGACGGCGGAGGCGGCGGCGGCGTTCGGCGTCCCCGGGGGCGTCCCGGTCACGCTGGCCGGCCATGACCACCTCGCCGGGGCTCTCGGGGCCGGAGCGGGGCCGGGCGACCTGGTGAACTCGGTCGGCACCGCCGAGACCGTCGTGGGCACCGCCGCCGGGCGGCCCGACCTGCGGGTGGCCCTGCACCGCCGGACGCCAGTGTCGGTGTCGCTCGGGGGCGCCGGGTGGACGGTGATGGGGGGCGCCGCCCGGGCCGGGGTGATCCTCACCCGGGCCGCCGGGCTCCTGGGGTGCTCATTCGCAGAACTGGACGCCCTCGCCCTGGGGGCGCAGCCCATCGAGGCCGCTCCCTTGCTGCCCGTGCTGCAGTCAGGTGCCGAGGTGGCCCTCCCGGAGGCGAGCCCGGGGGCCGTGTGGCGGGGCCTCCTCGAAGCGCTGGCGGCCCGGACGGCCGAGACCGTCCACCGGGTGCGGGCCTTGGCGCAGGCGGACCGGGTCGTGGTGATCGGCGGCGGCTCACGCAGCATCCCGTGGCTGCAGGCGAAGACCGCGGCGGTCGGGCTCCCGCTGGCCCGCCTCGCCGACGCCCGGTCGGGCGACTACGCCGCCGCCCGGGGCGCAGCCGTGCTGGCGGGCGTGGCGGCGGGGTGGTGGACGGAAGCATCGGACGCGCCCGAGCCCGAGATGGCGCCCGCCGCCGAGGCACGCGATCCTGGGGTGTGATCCGTCTCGGGGGGTCGTCGGGTACGCCTTCGAAGGGCCGTTCCCGCTGACCACCTGGAGGGTCCCGGATCAGGGCGCCATTTACGCCGTTGTATTGGCCGGGGCGGGCGCCCAGTTCGCCACCGAGCCGGAGCCGGGGACGGTGCTGCACATCGATCACAGCGACAACCTGGCCGGTGACGGCTTCCCCTGGGAGAGCAAGTTCGCCGGCTGTTGGGTGCAGTTCGCCGGCTCCCGGGAGGCACTTGCCGTCGCCGCCTTCCTGCGCTGCCCGACCCGCTCGATGCGGGAACAGATCACCGCCGAGCTCCAGCGCTTCTACGACCCGCCGTGCGGCGACCGGTTGTACGAGGAGCCTCCGAAGGGCGATGACCCCCCGGGCGGTTCCCGGGTCCCCGCCCGGCCCCGGCCTCCCCTGCTCCCGCCGGCCGCCGCGGCCGAGCAGGCCGAGGCCGAAGATGTCAACCCCTCATGGGTTGGCCCGGGAGGCCCAGCATCCGCCGGGCCGTCGTGAAGATCATGTCGAAGGCGGCCTCGCTCAGCAGCCCGGTGGCCGTGTTGCGCTGTGAGGGGTGGTACGAGCCCAGCAGCTGGTAGCGTCCCGCCCCCACCGGGGCGACCGCCCCGTGCCCGAACAGCGGGCGCCCCCGGCCCCGCTCGCCCAGGGCACGCAGCACCCCGTCCCACCCGAAACCGCCCAGGGCGAGGATGACCTCGACCGACGGCAGGGCCGCCAGCTCGGCGGACAGGTAGCCCAGGCAGCGGTCCCGCTCCTCGGGCAGCGGCTTGTTGTCCGGCGGGGCGCAGCGGACCACCGCGGTGACGTAGCAGTCGGTCAGCACCAGGCCGTCGTCGGTGGACCGGGATGTGGGCTGGTTGGCGAAGCCCGCCCGGTGCAGCGCCCGGTACAGCCAGTCGCCCGAGGGATCGCCGGTGAAGATCCGCCCGGTCCGGTTGCCGCCGTTGGCCGCCGGGGCGAGCCCCACGATCAGCAGGCGGGCGGCGGGATCGCCGAAGCCGGGCACCGGGCGCGCCCAGTAGGTCTGGCCCCGGAACCGGGCGGGCGGCGCAGCGGCGGCCGCCTCCCGCCAGGCCACCAGCCGGGGGCAGCGCCGGCAGGACACCACCGCCGCCGAGATCGCCGGGAGCCCCTCGTCCATGACCGCCGCAGACTCCCACAGCAGCAAAGCGCGATCCTGGACTGGCGCAACGAACCCTGGGCAGAGCCCAGAAGAGTCAGGCAGAGCCGGGCAGAGACGGACAGAGAGGGGAGCGGCATGGAATTCGGCCTCACGGAGGAGCAGCGCGACCTGCAGAAGTGGGCCCACGAGTTCGCCGAGAAGGAGATCCGGCCGGTCGCGCCCTACTACGACGAGACCGAGGAGTTCCCCTGGGAGGTGCTGAAGAAGGCTGCCCAGGTGGGCCTCTACTCCCTCGACGTCTACTACCAGGCCGCCGGCGACACCAGCGGGCTCACCCTGCCGCTCATCATGGAGGAGCTGTACTGGGGCTGCGCCGGCATCGCCCTCGCCATCAGCGGCACCGGTCTCCCGCTCATGGCCCTGTGGAGCGGCGGCACGCCGGACCAGCTGCAAACCTGGGCGCCCCGCATGATCGGCACGCCCGACGACCCGCAGATCGCCGCCTTCGCCGTCACCGAGCCGCAGTCCGGCTCGGACGTCTCCAGCCTCCGCACCCGGGCCCGCCGGGAAGGCGACGAATGGGTCATCAGCGGCCGCAAAGTGTTCATCACCAACGGGGGCCTGGCCGACATCCACATCGTGGTGGCCACCGTCGATCCCGAGCTCGGCCACCGGGGCCAGGCCTCGTTCATCGTCCCCCGGGACACGCCCGGCTTCGCCCAAGGCAAGAAGGAGAAGAAGCTGGGCATCCGGGCCTCGCACACCGCCGAGCTGCTCCTCGACGACGTCCGGATCCCGGTCGACAACATCCTGGGGGGCATCGACAAGTTCGAGGCCAGGCTGGCCCGGGCACGGTCCGGGCAGTCCAGCGGCCGGGCGTCCTCGGCTCTGCGCACCTTCGAGGTCACCCGGCCCCTGGTGGGCATCTCGGCGGTGGGCATCGCCCGGGCCGCCTTCGAGTTCGCCCTCGACTACGCCAAGCAGCGCACCCAGTTCGGCAAGCGCATCATCGAGCACGAGTCGGTGGGCAACATCCTCGCCGACATGGCCACCGAGATCGACGCCGCCCGCCTCCTGGCCTACCGGGCCGCCTGGATGGGGGCCTCGGGGGCGCCCTATGTCCACGCCGAGGGATCGATGAGCAAGCTGAAGGCGGCCGAGGTGGCCGTCCGGGTGACCGAGCGGGCAGTCCAGGTCCTGGGCGGCTACGGCTACATCCGCGACTTCCCGGTCGAGAAGTGGTACCGGGACGCCAAGATCTACACGATCTTCGAAGGCACCTCAGAGATCCAGCGGCTGGTGATCGCCCGGGCGTTGGCGGGCGACTAACCCGCTTCTAGCAGGCCAGGTTCGACCCGTCGGCGAGGTAGGGGATCTTGGCCGCCGTGTCCCGGAACCCGCACCCGACTGTGCCGTTCCAGTTCACGATCAACACCAGCGATGCGCTGACCAGCGCAAGAAGGGCGATGTGGCGCATGGCCCCCCGGTCTCCGGAGAGAACCCTGCGCATCCGCCGGCGTCCCTCGCCCATACCGTAGGTATCGGCGCCCGGGCTAGCCCGGCACATCGACCATATGGGGGACCCGAGGGACCCGGCCTCCTCAACGCAGTCACAGATTCCGCCGATATCGTGAGGAGGAGTAGTCACCCCTAGAAGGAGGCGTGCGATGGGCGGGGTATGGGAGCGGAGCTTCCGGATCCTCCGGGCCAGCTGGGACGTGTTGAGGCAGGACAAGGAGCTGCTGGTGCTGCCACTGCTCGCCATGCTGTGCATGGTCCTGGCCGCCATCCCGCTGCTGGGCGGCGTGGCGAGCATCGGCCACGTGACGCTCAACTCCACCTCGGCCAGCCACGGTCTCAACGCCGTGCAGTGGCTGCTCCTGGCGATCTACTACGTGGCGGTGTATGCCATCGGGATCTTCTTCAGCTCGGCGGTGGTCGCCGCCGCCACCATCCGCCTCCAGGGCGGCGACCCGACCCTCTCCGAGGCCTTCGGGATCGCCTTCAGCAAGATCCACAAGATCCTGGGCTGGGCAGTCGTCTCCGCCACTGTCGGGCTCGTGCTGCGGGCGCTGGAGCAGAAGGCGGGCATCTTCGGGCGCATCGCCATCTTCCTGGTGGGCGTGGCCTGGGGGGTCGTCACGTTCTTCGTGGTGCCCGTGCTGCTCTACGAGGACTTCGGTGTCTTCGGATCGGTGAAGCGCTCGGGCTCCCTGTTCAAGCAGCGCTGGGGCGAGCAGTTTGTGGGCAACGGCTCCATCGGCCTCGCCCTGTTCCTGTTGATGCTGCTCCCGATCATGGCCGCCGTCGCCATCGCCGCCACCGGGGCGACCGCCATCGGGATCGCGGTGGGCGCCGTCGGCCTGCTGGCGGTCTTCAGCCTCGGGTCGGTGATGTCGGGCATCTTCAACGCCGCCTTGTACCGCTACGCCACCACCGGGGCGCTGTCCGGCCCGTTCCGCGAGAGCGACCTCAGCGGGGCCTTCCGCCCCCGCCGGATGCCGCGCTCCGGTGGCCGCGGGCTGGGTGGGGGCTTCGGCGGGCTCAAGGGCCCGGGCGGCTTCAGCGGGGGTGGGTTCTAGAGGAGGAGGGTTCTAGAGGAGGAGGTTCGAGAGCAGCGCTAGACGTCCCACAGCTTGATGCCACCGGTGATGCCGGCGACGTTGTCGACGATGGTGACCCGGTCGCCCAGCTCCACCGTCAGCCGGTGGCTGTTGCCGCCGCCGACGTAGAGGTGGTCGAAGAAGAGCAGGGCGTCGATGGTCTGCACCGCCCGCGCCACCCGCTTGCTCCACTTCTTGTCCCCGATGCGCTTGCGGGCCTCCTCGCCCACCTGCTCGTCGTAGTCCTCGCCCTTCCGGAAGGGGTGGTGGGCCAGCTCCATGTGGGGCAGCAGGTGGCCGTTGTCGAAGAGGGCGGTGCCGAGGCCCGTCCCGAGGGTGATCACCACCTCCAACCCTTTGCCGGACACCACCTCGGCCCCCTGCAGGTCGGCGTCGTTGGCCACCCGGGCGGGCTTGCCCAGGGCGAGGGTGAGTGCGGCGGCGAGGTCGAACCGCTGCCAGGCCTTCACCAGGTCGGGCACCACCTTGGTCCCCGGGCCGCTGGCGGTCACGAAGTGCGGGCTGGACAGCACCACGCCGCCCCGCACCATGCCCGGGAAGCCGGCCGAGACCCGGTCGAATGCCGGCAGCGCACCCACGAGCTTCACGAGGGTGGCGACCAGCCGGTCGGGCGGCAGCGGGTAGGGCGTGGGCACCCGCACCCGGTCGACGAGCATGACTCCCCCGGCGTCGAGCACCGAGGCCTTGATCCCCGTCCCACCGATATCGATGGCGAGCGTCGTGGCCCCGGTGACGGGCACCGGGACGGCGCTGGCCACCTCGACGGGGACTGCGGCGGGCGCCGCCGGCCCCGCCACCTTCGGGGGTGCCGCTGTGCGCCGTGCGGAAGCCTTGGCCGGGGGCTTGGCGGGGGTTGTGGGCGGAGGCTCGGCAGGGGTGCTCATGCCCTGACCCTACCAGGTGGTCCCGCCGCTGCCTGACCGATTCGTCCCGATCTCGATCCCGCAGCAGGTTCCGGTCAGGGGAGACCGGCCGCTGGCTTGTGGAGCAGCAGGTCGATGATCAGCCCGGTCCAACCGGTCTGGTGCGACGCCCCCAGCCCGGCGCCGGTGTCCCCGTGGAAGTACTCGTGGAAGGGGATGAGGTCGTGCCAGCGGGGATCCTCGTCGAAGCGGCTGACGCCGCCGTGGACCGGGCGCCGGCCGTCAGGGCTCTCGGTGAACAGCCCGAGCAGCCGGCGGGAGAGGTCGTTGGCCACCTGGCGGAGGGTGGCCTGGACCCCCGAGCCGGTCGGGTACTCGACGGTAAAACCCGGCCCGCAGAAGGCGTCGAAGTGGCGCAGGGCGGCGATGATCAGGTGGTTGAGCGGAAACCACACCGGCCCCCGCCAGTTGGAGTTGCCCCCGAACAGGCCGCTCTGCGACTCCCCGGGCTCGTAGTCGACGGCAGCCTCCATGCCGTCGATGCGCAGCCGGAAGGGGTGCTCGGCGTGCCACCGGGAGAGCGCCCGGATGCCGTGCGGCGACAGGAACTCCTCCTCGTCGAGCAGCCGCCCGAGGATGCGCACGAGGCGCTCGGGGGACACGATCGACAGCAGCCGCCGGTCCTGGTGGCCCGGGATCCGGCTGTGGCCGACGGCCGACCGGTAGGCGGGGCGGTGCCACTCGAACCACTCCATGCGGGCCCGGAAGCCGGGCAGGGCCTCGAGCGTCTCGGGCTCCAGCACCCCCACCGCCAGCAGCGGGATCAGACCCACCATCGACCGCACCCGTACCCGCTCGGGCGGCCCCTCGGGGCGCCGGAGGAGGTCGTAGAAGAACCCGTCCTCCTCGTCCCACAGGCCCTGGGCGTCGAGGGCGACGGCGATGTAGGTGAAGTGCTCGAAGAACTTGGTGGCCAGGTCCTCGTAGGTCGGGTCGTTGGCCGCCAGGGTCAGGGCGAGGGCCATCAGGGTCAGCGCCGAGAACGCCATCCAGCCGGTGCCGTCGGCCTGCTCCAGGGTCATGCCCGGCGGGAGCTTCGACCGGTCGAACGGGGCGATGTTGTCCAGCCCGAGGAAGCCGCCGGCGAACACGTTGGTCCCGGTGGGGTCCTCCCGGTTCACCCACCACGTGAAGTTGATGGCCAGCTTGTGCAGCATGCGCTCCAGGAAGTCGAAGTCCCGCCTGCCGTCCAGGTCCCACACCCGGAGGGCGGCGTAAGCCAGCACCGGGGGGTTGACGTCGGAGAAGTTCCACTCGTAGGCCGGGACCTGGCCGTTGGGGTGCATGAACCACTCCCGGCACAGCAGCACCAGCTGGTCTTTGGCGAAGCCGGGATCCAGGTGCGCCAGGGCGATGCACTGCAGGGCGAGGTCCCAGGAGGCGTACCAGGGGTACTCCCAGGTGTCGGGCATCGAGATCACGTCGGAGTTGGACAGGTGGCGCCATGACCCGTTGCGGATCTCGCCCCGCCCGGGCGGTGGTGGTGGGCAGCCCGGGTCACCCTCCAGCCAGTGGGCGACGTCGTAGTGGAAGTACTGCTTGGACCACAGCATCCCCGCCGCCGCCTGGCGCAGGACGGGGGCCGCGCCGTCGGGCAGGCGGCCGACCCGGGCGGCCAGCCCGGCGTGCCACTCGTTGGCCTCGGCCTCCCGCACGCGCATGACCTCCTCGAACCCCGGGCCGAGGTCGGGCGGGGCCTCCCCGGCATCCGGCCCGTCGGGGGCGGGCGTGAGGCGGACCCGGACCTCGACGGTCGCCCCGGCGGCGGCGGTCGCCGTGAACCACGCCGCTGCCTTGGTCCCCACTTTGTCGGGGTTGACCGTGGCTGCCCCCCGGACGATGTGGTCGTGGATCCCGTCCTTCGGGTACCGGGGCGAGGCGGCCGCCCCCCAGAGCCGGGCGGCGTTGGTCTCGTTCTCGCAGAACAGGAGCCGCCCCTCGCCGGCATCCGGCGACGCGGCTGCGCACATCCGGGGGCCGAGCCAGGAGTGGCCCTCGCAGACGATGGTGCCACTGCGGCCCTGGTGGGCCTGGCGGGGCTCTCGGCCCTGGTGGGACCCTCGGCCCTGGTGGGACTGTCGGCTCTGGTGGGCCTGGCCGGCCCGCAGGGTCGCCCGCCGCCGGTCCCGGCCCCAGGCCCACGTGTTGCGCAGCCAGAGGGTCGGGATGATGTGGAGCGTGGCGGGGGCGTCGCCCACGTTGGTCGCCCGGATGCGGAGGCAGACATCCTCCGGATCGGCCTTGGCGAAGTCGGCGGTCACCTCCCAGTACCCGCCGTCGAAGGCCCCGGTGTCGAGCAGTTCGTGCTCGGCATCCGAGCGGGCCCGGCGCCGGTTCTCGGCCAGCAGGTCGCCGAAGGGGAAGAGTGCCTGGGGGTACAGGTAGCGCCACCGCATCCAGGAGTGCGTCGGCGTGCCGTCGAGGAAGAACCAGTAGTCCTTGGCGTCCTCGGCGTGGTTGCCCTCGGGCCCGGCGAGGCCGAACATGCGCTCCTTCAGGATGGGATCGGCGCCGTTCCAGAGGGCGAGGGCCAGGCACAGGAACTGGCGGTCGTCGCAGAAACCCGCCATCCCGTCCTCGTTCCAGCGGTAGACCCGGGAACGGGCGTGATCGTGCGGGAAGTAGGCCCAGGCGTCGCCGTCGGCGCTGTAGTCCTCCCGGACGGTCCCCCAGGCGCGCTCAGCCAGGTACGGCCCCCAGCGGCGCCAAGGCACACCGGCGTCAGCTTCCGCCAGCCGGTGTGCCTCGGCTCCGCCTAAGGGCTCGCTATTAACAGCCGGAGCCGAGACCGAGCGCGTGCAGCAGGTTCTGGATCAGGGAGAGAAGGCCGCCGAGAAGGCCGCCGGAGCAACCGCCGCCGCCACCGCCACCGCCGCTGGGCGAGGCGCCGGTCCCGGAGAGGGCCACGGACTGGGACCCCCCGCCGGCCTCGGAGAACCCGACGCTGCCCGAGAACGTGCCCGTGGTGTTGGGGGCGAAGGACACGCTGACCGAGCAACTCTGGCCCCCGGGAAGCGTCGCCCCGCTGCATCCGTCGGTGGCCAGGGCGAACTCACCCGGGTTGGTCCCGCCCAGGGTCACCGGGTTGAGGGTCACGGTCGACGTCGTCCCGTTGGACAGCGTGATGGTCTGGGGCGAGCTGCTCGAGCCCACGGTCTGGCTGCCGAAGTTGATGCTGGTCGGCGATGCCTGGACCTGGCCGGCGCCCCCGACGCCCACGCTGACCTCGCCAATGGCGGCCGCTTGGTCGTTCTCGGTGAAGTAGATGTTGCCGTTCGGCCCGGACGTAATGCCGGTGGGCTGCACCCGGGGCGAGAAGGCGTTGTGGGTGGGCACCGGGAACTCGCTGACCGTGCCACCGGTGGTGATCCGGCCGATGGCGTTGTTGCCCTGGTCGATGAACCACAGCGCACCGTCGGACCCGGCGGTGATCGCCGAGGGGGCGGGGGTGCCGGCGATCCTCGGGAACTCGTGGACCACGTGCTGCGGGGTCATCATCCCGATGATCCCGGCGCTCTGCTCGGTGAACCACAGGTTGCCGTCCGGGCCGACGGTGATGCCGGCGATGCCGGCGCTCGCCCCGCTGGTGGCCTGGGTGTCACTCACCATGGTTCCGGCGGTGGTCATCTCGCCGATCTTGCCGCCCGGGGCGGTGCCGCCCTGCTCGGTGAACCAGAGGTGGCCGTTGGGGCCCGACGTGATGGCCATCGGGGCGAGCCCGGGGTTGGTGATCGGGAAGGTGGTGGCCTGGCTGCCCACCGCGGCGTTGGGGTTGATCCGGCCGATGGTGGCGTTGCCGAAGTCGGTGAACCACATGTTGCCGTCCGGGCCGGTCACGATGCCGGTCGGCAGGGCGTTGGCCTTGTTGATGCCGAACTCGTTCTGGATGCCGGGGATCGCCGCAGTCTGGCGGCCCACCTGGTTGACGCTGCCCGACAGCTCGGTGAACCACAGCCGCGAGTCGGGGCCGGAAGTGATGGCCACGGGTGTGGCGTTCGGCGTGTTGGTGGCGTGCTCGTGCACGCTGGTGCCGTCGGGCGTCATGAAGCCGATCGTGCTGGCGCCGGCGTCGACGAACCAGAGGTTGCCGTCCGGGCCGGTGGTGATGCCGAGCGGGTCGCTCGTGGCGGTCTGGGAGATCCCCGCCGGGCGGAACTCGGTGATGGTCCCGGCGGTGGTGTTGGCGGTGGCGCCGTGTGCGGTCTCGGCCGCCGCCAGCAGGAGCCCCTGGGCTGCCACGAGTGACACGCTGACGAGCACGGCGATACTTTTGAACCTCGTGAAGCGGTGTGGGCGTTGCGGCACGGCGTTCTCCTCTCCGACGGTGGAGTCCCGGAAGCCGGTCGCATTCGGGTGAGCAGACCTCGCCCCCGTGTTCGGTCCAGGGCTCAAGGTATCACCCGGGCGGGGGAGGAGTTGCGGCAATCCACCGGTTTCCCGGCATTTCCCCTTCTCTGAGAGAGAACTAATCCCACTCCTGTCAGGCCGGACGGCATTCTCTTGGCCGCGGTGCGGCGGTACCGCGGTCCCACGCGGATTCGGATCCTGCTCGCCTCCGAGGGCCGTGCCCGCCACAGCCCCCGAGGCACCGCCCGGCTGGCCACAGTTCTAGCGGTGGGCCTGGGTGTGTAGGCCTGGGTGTGTTGCTCCGATTCGCGGATGTCTGGGACATTTGTCCCGGGTAGTGTGACGAATGTCCCCCGAATGATGTCGCCAAAGCTGTGGGCGGCGGCGCCCCCCGAGGCCTCCGGCGGCAGGGTGGTCCGCCACCGCCTGAACCGGGGGGGACCGGCAGTCCAACGCAGCGCTGCTCGCCAAGTCCCCCCAACCGGTCGCCGCCGCCGCTTGACTATCGATAGGAGCATCCCGGCACCACGGCCAGGGCGGCCGTCGCCAGAAACTCGCCGGTAAGATCGGGCGCCGTATGCGGATCCTCGTCACCGGCGGTGCCGGCTACATCGGCAGCATCGTGAGCGCTCTACTGGTGGAGCGGGGCCACGAGGTGGTGGTCGCCGACAACCTCTGCCGGGGCCACCGCGATGCCGTGCCCGACGGGGCGGCCTTCCTCGACATCGACCTCCTGGACGCCCGGGGGATGGTCGCCGTGGCCGGGACCGGCTTCGACGCCGTGCTGCACTTCGCGGCCCTCTCGCTGGTAGGCGAGTCGGTGGAGCAGCCGACGCTCTACTTCCGCAACAACATCGTCGGGACCCTGAACCTGCTGGACGCGATGCGGAAGGCGGGGGTCGGCCGGCTCGTGTTCTCGTCCACGGCGGCCACCTACGGAGCACCGGCCACCACCCCCATCCGGGAAGGCGACCCCACCGTCCCCACCAACCCCTACGGGGCCTCGAAGCTAGCCATGGACATGGCGATCGGCTTCGAGGCGGCGGCCGCCGGGCTGGGGGCGGTCAGCCTGCGCTACTTCAACGTCGCCGGCGCCTCGGGCGGGCGGGGCGAGCGCCACGACCCCGAGACCCACCTCATCCCCCTGGTGCTGTCCGCCGCCGCCGGCCGCCGGCCGAGCGTCTCGATCTTCGGCACCGACTACCCCACCCCCGACGGCACTGCGGTGCGGGACTACATCCACATCGAGGACCTCGCCGAAGCCCACCTCCTGGCCCTGGACGCCTGCGTGGCCGGGCGGCATGCGATCTACAACCTGGGCAACGGGGAGGGCTACTCGGTGCGGGAGGTGATCGAGGCCGCCCGCCGGGTGACGGGCCGGGAGATCCCGGCGGTCGAGGCGCCGCGCCGGGCCGGCGACCCCCCGGTGCTGGTGGCCTCCAGCGAGCGCATCCGGGCCGAGCTGGGCTGGGAGGCCCGCAAACCGGGCCTGGAGGCGATCATCGGCGACGCCTGGGCGTTCCACTCGGCCGCCTGGGGGGCCTGACTAGATCAGCAGGCGCAGGGCAAGGCGTCGCCGTCCCCGCCGGGTAGCCACCAGAGTTCTCAGCGACAATCGCTTGACCCTCACGTTACGTCAGGCTCTACGATGACCTCGTGGTAGCCAGCAGCTTGACGGTCGGCCAGGTGGCCAGGCTCGCGGGTGTGACGATCCGGACGTTACATCATTACGATGAGATCGGGCTGCTCTCGCCGAGCGTGCGGAGTCCCGCCGGCTACCGGCGGTACGGAGGCCAGGACATCGAGCGGCTGCAGCGCATCCTGTTCTACCGGGAACTCGGCTTCGCCCTGTCCGATGTGGGGCGGATCCTGGATGACAACCTCGCCGACGCTGGGTCGCACCTGCGCCGCCAGCACCGGCTGCTCAGGCGGCGGATCGCCCACCTACAGGACCTGGTGGCGGCCGTCGAGAAGGAAATGGAGGCATACAACATGGGCATTCAACTGACACCCGAGGAGCGCCTCGAGATCTTCGGCGACCGGGTCCCCGAGGAGTACGCCGACGAAGCCGAGGAGCGGTGGGGCGAGACCGAGGCCTACCAGCAGTCGATGCGCCGGGTCTCGACCCACACCAAAGCGGACTGGCTGGCGATCAAGGCGGAGAGCTCGGCGAACGAGGGCCGCATCGTCGAGGCCTTCCGGGCGGGGGCGGAGCCGGCCAGTGGGCGGGCGATGGACCTCGCCGAGGAGCACCGCCAGCACATCTCCCGCTGGTTCTATGACTGCCCCCCGGCGATGCACCGGGGCCTGGGCGACATGTACGTCAATGATCCCCGTTTCACCGCCAACTACGAGAAGCTGGCCCCGGGGCTGGCGGAATGGCTGCGCACCGCCATCGCCGCCAACGCCGACCGGCAGTCGGTATAGCCTGCGCGGCAATGGACGGTCCCTCGGTGGCGGCGGCGCTCGACCAGCAGGTGGGCGCCATCACTGCGTGGCTGGGCACCGCCGACCCGGCGCTGCTCTATGTGGCCCCCGCCGACACCGAATGGACCGTCATGCAGCTCATGGCCCACGTCACCGAGGTGCTGCGCTATTGGCCCGACGTGATGGTTGCCCTCGCCGCCGAGCCTGGCCGGTCCTTCGGGCGGGGCCTGGACGACAGCGTCCGCACCGGGTACGTCGCCGAGCACAAGGACGACTCGGTGGTCGACATGGTGCGGGCCATGACCGAAGCGGGCGCCCAGGCAAGCTCACAGCTGGCGGCGATCCCCGATACCGGGTGGTCGGCCACCGGCGTGCACCAGGTGTGGGGGACCATCTCACTGCCGGAGGTCGTTCAGCGGGTGCTCACCGGGCACCTGCCCGACCACCTCGCCCAAGCCCAGGCGGCCTACGCCGCAGCCCAGGGTCACGCATAGCCTGCTGCACGATTTCCCGTACTTCTGCCCGCGGCTGGGCTAAGCTTTGGTCGATTTGACCAGATGGCTGCGCCGGAACCCACAATGAGCCAGACGGACCCCGCCCAGGGCCAGACCGAGGCCGCCTTCGAGGCCTTTTTCCGGGCACACGAGGCCTCGATGTACGGCCTGGCACTCCAGATTTGCGGCGATCCCCGCCTGGCCGCCGAGGTGGTGGCGGAAGGGTTCGCCCGGGTCTGGCCGCGGGCGAAGGCCGGCGGTGCGGCCGACCTCGCGGCGGTGCGCAGGACGATCGTGCGGGAGATCAACACCCGCCTCCGCCGGACCCGAGGCCAGGCGCCGCCCGCCCCGGGCTCGCCCGGGGACGACCCGATCCGCCGGGCATTGCAGGCCCTCCCGCTCCGCCGGCGCACCCTCGTGGTGCTGCGTTACCAGGCCGACCTTTCCCCCGTGGACGCCGCCGAGGCGACCGGGCTGTCCCTGTCGACGGTGAAGGCGGAGAGCAAGAAGGGCGTGCGCCAGCTCCGCCGTGCCCTGGCCCTGCCCGACGAGAGCAGGCCCCGGGCTGCGCCCCCGTCGCCCCCGCCCGAGGCGGGGCACGACGTGTCGTGGATCACCCAGCCCGAGGCGGTCGGGGACGCCGAGTCGTGGGTCGAGATCGATGACGCACCCCCGGTGGTGGAGGGCCAGCCGGGCCCACCGGCGGCGGCGATGGCCGAGGAGCCGGCCACGCCGGAGCTTGGGAGCGACGTCCCTGCGCCGGAGCCGGCAGCCGTGATCGTCCCGGAGCCGCCGGTGGAGGCGCGTGCGGAGCCCGGCCTCCCCGCAGCTGAGGCGGATCCGTCGCCCGCGCCGCCCGAGCCCGAGGCGAGCGCGCCCGAGCCCGAGGCGAGCGCGCCCGAGCCCGACCCGGAGCCGGCACCGGACCTGCCTGCGGCCGACGCCCGTGCGGCTGAGGAGTCTGCAGCCGACAAGGTCGCAGCCGACAAGCCCGCGGCGGGCTTGCTGCCGGGGACCGCATCCGAGCCGGAGACCGATTTCCAGCCGGGGCCCGAGGCCGCCGGATCGTCGGCGGTGGCGGAACTCGACGCGGCCCCGGATGCAGTGGGCGACGAGGCACCGGCGCACGTCGAAGCTTCCGAGCCCGAGCCATGAGCGACAACTTCGAGGAGCGCCTGCGGGCGGCACTGCATGCCAACGTCGCCGGGGTGGAGCCCCCCGAGGGCCTGTGGGCGCAGACCCAGAGGCGGATGACCGCTGCCCTGGGGCCGCGCCACCTCGCCAAGCAGCCCCGGCGCACGGTGGTGCTGGCGGGGGCCGCAGCGATGATCGCCGTGGTGGCGGTCGCCGCCCTGGCCCGGGGGCATGGCTTACCGACCGCCGCCCAGCATTCGCCCTCACCGCTGGTTGTCGACTCGGTCTCGCCGTCGCCCTACCCGATCCTCGTCCCCCCCACCCCCTCGCCGGCGGCGAGCCCACCCCCGGTCCCCTCACCGAGCCCGGCTGCCAGTCCGGCGCCCTCGCCTGCTCCGTCGCCGAGCCCGGCCCGCTCACCGTCGCCCGGCCCGAAGACGTCCCCGCGCCCGTCCCCGGCGGCATCTCCGTCCCCTGCGGCGCACCAGGGTCCGGTCGTGACCGCGATCTCCCCCGCCACCGGGCGGGTCGGCGGCGGTACGACGGTCGGGATCGCCGGGGCCGGCTTCAGCCACGGGCCCGCCACCGTGATGTTCGGGCAGTCGGCCAGCCCCGAGGTGGCGGTGGACTCCGACGGCGAGATCATCGCCATCGCCCCGCCGCACGCGGCCGGACAGGTCCCGGTCACCGTGCAGGTGGCCGGCGTGCCGTCCAACGAGAGCGGGTCCGCCCTCTTCACCTTCGTGCCCGGCCCGTAGGCGGATCCGTGCCCGGCCCGCAGGCCGGGAGCGGTCAGTCGTAGATCCTGAGCTCGATCTCCTCGGGCAGGGTGATGCCCTCGGCATCCTCGGCCTTGGCGAAGGGGCTCTCCTTCACCACCGGCGTGGCGGCGATGCGGAACTGCGTCGCCCCCGCCCGCACCAGCGACTTCAGCGCCTCGGTGATCACTACCACCACGGCGATGGGCGAGAGCTGGTGCGGCCGGCGGTAGTCGAAGCTGCTCACCGGCGCCCGCACGTCGCAGTGGCCCTCGTCGCCGAAGCAGCCCCCGTGGCCGAAGATGGTGTACGAGCCGGCCTCGACGTCGGCCACCTGGGCACCGCTGGCGTCGTGGCCCAGCATGCGGATCACCATCTTGTAGCTGGGCCCGGAGTGGTCCACCCCGACGAACACCAGGTCGGCCCGGCGGAACTCGGTATGGCCGATGGGCAGGTCCATCGTCTCGGCGACCGTGGCGTCGCTCACTGCGCAGCACCCCCTTCAACAACCTGGGTCACGCCGGGCACCTCGGGGCCCGGGTCGGGACCGGGGACCGGGACGAAGGTGGCCTGGGCCAGCTTGGCGATCGGGATCGGGAGCCGGGCGACGGCCGTGGCGTAGTCGTAGCCCAGCGTGGTGACCGATAGCGTCTGGCTGACGGTCATCGGGAACGGAGGCAGCGCCTCGTTCATCAGGCCCGACGGAACCCCGGCCGTGGGGTGCTTCAGCTGCCAGAGCCGCCAGAGGCGGTCGATCATGGTGTGATGTGCCCAGAAGACGGGGTCGTAGGCCGCCAGGGGGATCTCGCTCATCGTTCCGCCCACCCAGACGTGGACGTTGTTGTGGATCTGCTCCACCTGCGTGGAGAAGTCGAGGAAGTCGCCGAGGGCCAGCACCGAGGTGACGTCCGCGGGCGTGGGCAGCTCGGATACCGGGCTGGGCGAGCGGTTCGTGTGGGTCGGGGGGTGCTGGATACCGACACTGGGGCCCTGCTGCACCGCCTGGGCGTTGATCGCCGACCCGGTCAGCGGGTTGTTGCCTGACGTGTCGGTATACGCCGCCGGGAGGCCGTGCTGGTGCGAGGCCGCACTGGTCCAGTCCCACCAGGGCAGGCTGACACCCGCCACCTGGTCCTGGAGGGCCAGCTCGAAGAAGTAGAGGTAGGCACGGTGCCAGGGCAGGAACAGGGGGCTGCCGTGGGTGCAGTACATCGGCAGCGGCAGGCCGTGGATGCCGGCCTGGTGCTGGAAGCCACGGTCGTCGTTCACGCCCATGGCACCCGAGAACGCCTGGCGGAAGCTGGCGAGCTGCGTGGAGCTCATGGCGTCGACATTCGGGCGCACCCGCGGTGCGACCCGGACGAGGGACGGGGGAACGGCGGTGGTCAGCAGGCGTGCGGCGGTGGCGCTCATGGGTCAACCTCGTCTCGCCCGAAGTAACAGGAGAGTCCAGGATAGGGGATTGCGCCACAGGCTGTCCAGCAATTCTTAAGGTTAGCCGTCCGCACGGCGGGCCGGGCCTGGTCGCGACCCGGACTGACACGAAAAGCCGGGTGCGAATCTGCTGGGGACAGCCCCGTCCAGGCAGCCCATTGACCGGCCGTCTCGTCGTCATGCTTGGGGCGCGGTGCCTGGCGATGGCATGGGGGGACTGGGGAGGTTTTTGGCCCGAGATGGGACCAGAACCTCCCCAGAACGTGCAGCCCAAACCAGACCTTTGGCGTGAGGGCCGAGGGCCCAGCGGGCGGCCGGGGGACCTGGGCACCAGCCGGGTAAGAATGCGACATGAACCGGACCGTGCAACTCGGCGACAGCGACGTTCCCCGGATCGGCTTGGGCACCAACCGGCTCACCTCCACCGGGGCCAACCAGGCCTTTATCCGGGCGGCGGCAGGCGAAGGCCTGAGGCACATCGACACCGCCCACCTCTACCAGGGCGGGGACAGCGAGTCGGCCATCGGGGCAGCCTTCGGCCCGGACCCGGACGGCGTTGTGGTGGCCACCAAGGGCGGCTTCCGCCCCGGCGAGGGCCGGCCGGAGGTGTTGCGGGCCCAGATCGAGGAGAGCCTCCAGCGGCTCGGCACCGACGCGATCGCCCTGTACTACCTGCACCGGGTCGACCCGCAGGTCGCCCTCGAGGAGAGCCTCGGAGCGATCAAGGAGTGCCAGGACGCCGGCAAGGTCCGCCACATCGGGATCTCCGAGGTCAGCGTCGAGCAGATCGAGCGGGCACAGGCCGTGGCCCCGATCGCCGCGGTGCAGAACCACTACAACCTGTCGGAGCGCAAGTGGGATGCAGTCGTGGACTACTGCGCCGGCCAGGGACTCGTGTTCGTGCCCTACTTCCCGCTGCACGGGCGCCACCCGGCCCTCGCCCGCATCGCCGAGGCCCATGGGGCGACCGAGACCCAGATCGCCCTGGCGTGGCTGCTCCACCGCTCCCCCACCACCTTGCCGATCCCCGGCACGCTCTCGGTTGCGCACGTCCGGGAGAACCTGGCTGCCCTGGAGATCGCCTTGAGCGACGAGGAGTACCAGGCCCTGGCCTGAGTCGGCGAACACTCTCGTCAGCCTCAGACGCTCCCCCAGAAGCGCACCTTGGCGTCTTTAGCGCAACGGGTTTGTTACGGCAGACACGCCTCGCCACCGCCGCTGAGAAGGACTAGATCGACTGCCGGTAGCCGAAGAACTCGTGGTCCGGGTTGTAGCCGCCGTAGCCACCCCCGACCTCCGAGAAGTTGGCGACGAACTCGATCCCGGCTAGCCACTTGACCTGCTTGAACCCGAGCTGGATCTCATTGCGCAGCCGCAGCGGAGCACCGTGGCCATAGGACAGCGGCTGGCCGTTCATCTCGTAAGCAAGCATGGTCAGGCGGTAGCGCATCTGCTCGATCGGGTGGGCGTCGTAGTACAAGCCTCCGTCCGGACCGTCGCCCAGGGAGTAGAACACTACCCAGCGGGCCTCCGGAGCGGGACGGACCAGCTCGAGGATGGTCTGCATGGAGACGCCGCTCCACTTCGCAATCCCCGACCAGCCTTGGATGCAGAAGTGCTGGCTGATCTGGTCGTGAGGCTCCAGCGCCCGGAGCTCATCGAGGGTCAACTCGACCGGGTTGCCGACCAGGCCGTGGATCTTGAGCCGCCAGTCTGCAAAGCCCCCGTCGAACAGGCGCTGGTACTCCGCGGTGGTGGGGAAGGCGCCGTTGTGCCAGAAGTAGGGGGAGAGGTCCCTCTCGGTGTATTGGCCGGGACTAGCGTCGACGTGCTCGAAGAGTCGCTGGAACGGGCCCACGAGGGCAAAGCCGACTCGCTGCACGACCCGGGGATGGCGCAGGGTGAAGGGGGTGGCCGCGACCCAGGCGACCACCAGGAGGACCATGGAGCAACAGAAGACGCCGAAGCCGACCCAGCTGGCATCGTTGCGCACGGCGTAGATGTGGTTGAGGTTGTGCAGCAGGCCGGTGCTGAACACCAGGGTGACGTGGACGACGATGAAGAACAGGAACCAGCACAGGACGAGGAAATGCAGCGAGCGGGCGACCTGGATCGACAGCCGGCGGCTGACGGACTTCAACCGGGTAGACAACGCCGGGGCCATGCCCAGGCCGGTGATGAGAGCGGCCGGAGCCGCCACGAACACGGTGATGAAGTAAGCCAGGAGCTGTAAGCCGTTATAGGCCGCCCAGCCGTTCTCGATCGGCCAGTGCAGCGAGAGGTACTGGATCAGGACGGACGCAGCGCTTGGGAACACCTTCCATGTGGTCGGGACGATCCGGCGCCACTGGCCCGTCGCAAACAGCAGCAAGTAGAACACAGCTCCGTTGACCAGCCACAGCACATCGACCCCAAGATGCCACCAGCGGGCAAGGCCGATCGAATGACGGAGCCCGGGCAGGCCGAGATGGCGGGGCAGGCCGACCGAGTCCTGCTTTGCCGTCCAGAGCGGGTCGGTCGGGACCGGCCTCTGGAAGCGGAACCAGTCCCGGCCCGGGGTGCTGTGCCGGGTCCAGTACAGCCGGGGGTGATCGGCCAGGATTTGGATGCCCGCCCGGATAATGAAAATCATGAAGAAGACGTTGAGGAAGTGCTGGGCATCCACCCACCAGGGCAGGCCGGGGCGGGTGTCCGGCGAGGCCACCATCCCCGGGTAGCGGCCAATGAACCGCTGCACCGCGGGCACGTGCCGTAAGCCTTGGGCGACCGCAACGGCAACGATCAGGCCCACGAAGCCGATGGGTAACAGCCACAGCAGGTTGAACCACCGGTCCCGCCCGAGGCGCACCCGAGGGCCGATCCCCTGGGCAGTCGGCAACGAGCCCGCCCAGGTCTCGGGGTCGATGGCGTTCCCGCCCTGCGACAGACGGGCCCGGTACCCGGCGACGTCGCCCGGAGTCTGGTCGGCGGCCGGCAGTGCGGCCTCCGGGCTACCGGACTGGGTGGTCATTGCCGTCCACCCGCATGTTTATAACAGCAGCGGTGAGCATCGGCGGGATCGCCAACCGGCCAGCCCTGGCGGGAGCCCACGGGCCATGTCGATTTCCGAGGCCGCTGGGAGGCTATGGGACATAGAACGCCCCCTGCATCCCGAGTGCCTGGTGATAGGAGCAGATGAAGGTCAGGAATCCCGTCTGGGGGAGCGTGAAGGTGGCGGCCCCGGACTGGCCAGGATTGAGAATAATGTTGGTGTTGGTGCCGGGGATCGTGAAGGTGTGAACGCCTATTCCCGTGTCTTTGACGGTCACATGGACGGTCGCACCGGGTGCTACCTCAACAAATGTCGGGGTGAAGTAGTTGTCGGCGGCATTGATCTCCAGCGAGACGTTGGCTCCCTGATTGGTGTCGTCAACATGGCCCTTGTCAGTGACCGGGCCACTGGGGGTCGGGAGTGGCACCGCAGTGCTGGCGGGTGTGGCGCCGACGGTTGTCCGGGAGCTCTCACGCGGGGTGGCCAGCCCTGTATTGGTCTTGGTGCAGCCCGCACCGAACAATGCGAGCAGGCTCAGGGCAACAACAACTGTTCTCATACCTGTTCCTCCTTTCCCGGCGACCCGCCAGGGCTGGCTCTCCCGTGACGTGCTCGAACTGCCTCCATCCACCCCCTTCTGTTGGCCTTCGACCTGTCCCCACCGGCCGTAGGTCTAGCCGCCGCGCTCCTCGCTCGGCGCGAACGGACTTTCCGAAGCACCACCGCTGGCCTCCGGGTTGTCGGAAAAGAACTGCGCATTCAGGGTGATGTAGCGTTTCCAGACGGCGGGAACGGTGTCTGCCGGGTAGATGGCGTCCACCGGGCAGGCCGGTAGGCAGGCATCGCAGTCCACGCACTCCTCGGGGTTGATGAAGAGTTGATCCGGCCCTTCGTAGATGCAGTCGACCGGGCACTCGTCGACACAGGCGCGGTCCTTGACGCCGATACACGGCTCACAGATCACATAGGCCATCCGGCTCGCATCCTTTCCTTCGGGGCTGACATTGCCGTGGGTACGGGGCCATTACGCCGTCCGCTGCAGATGACTCACACACAGGGAGGGCTCAACGAAGGGAAGAAGCTTGGTGACGGTGACGGGAGCGCCCAGCTCGGCCAGCGCTCCCCGCATCAAGCCGAGGTGGATCGAGCACACCAGGTCGGGACGCTCGGCGGCGACCTCCCGGAAGGGGCACCGATGGAGCAGCATGTGGTCGCCGGTCCCGTCGCTCGTCAGCTCGGGCTGAAAGCCCAAGGTGGCGAACTGGGCGAGCAGGCGGCCGAGGGCATCGTCAGCGGAGATTCGCTCGAGCGGCGAGGGCCGGTCGGTCAGGAAGCGGCCCCAGGTCTCCCCCAGTTCCTTCCCGGTGGCGGCGGGATCCTGAGCGGTGGCAACGTAGCTGGAGAGGATCCGTGCCAGCAGCTGGTAGCCCGAGGGCTGCGCCACCTGCTCATCTGCGATCGCTTCATAGAGCACCCTGGGCCGGCCGGGCGCCGACCGCTCCTCCGTCCGCCGCCTGGCCAAGCCCTCGTGAACGAGCAGCTCAAGGTGCCAGCGGGCGGTGGTGTGATGCAGGCCGACTGCGGCTGCGGCCCGCTTCGCATCGACCCCGCCCGGTGTCCGCCCGAGGACGTCGAGGAGCCCGGCCCGGCTCGCCGTCCCGAGCGCGTGATGGCGCCGGATGCTGGGGTCAGTGCCTGGACCTGGGCCGGAGATCGCCACGACGGCTAGTATATAGGACGCTTCCCATTAAAATTATGTTCGTCAACACTAGCCCGCGGGATGGCTGGGGAGCGCCCGGATGAGCGGTCTTAGGAGGAGATGCTATGTGCACATTTGAGGGTGAACGGGCAGTCTTGGTCTGCGACGTGGCCATTGATCAGGTCCGGGCCGAGCTTGCGGGCTATCTCGGAGAGCAGGTGACCTACCGCGCCGCGAACGAGGGCCGCGCCACGCTGGTTGAGGCACCGCCGGCGGTGGATCCCCAGGTCTTCGCCCAGGCCGTGCGCAGGGGAATGGATCGAGCCGCCCTCGCGCGTACCGGGGAACCGATGCCGGTGCGTCCCCTCACCATCGAGAAGCGGCCGGGTGACACTGGTCTGTGACATTGGTAGCATCCGAGATGAACGGACACTCGAAACTGGGCCTCTGCCCAGGACATTTAGTGTTAGTTGTGGGCCCGCCAGGGATCGAACCTGGGACCAATGGATTATGAGTCCACCGCTCTGACCGACTGAGCTACGGGCCCCCGCATTCCGGCCGCTCGTGAACGTTTTTATCACCCCTCGATAAAAACGTTACGCGGACGGGCCCCCCCGCCCGGCCCAAGCAACCCCTCACGCCAGGATCTCGGCCTCGGCCTTCTGGGTGGGCTTCCCGTCGTAGATCAGCTTCCCGTCCCGCAGGCCGACGCAGCGGGTGGCCTGGGTCAGGTACTCGCTCTGGTGGGTGGACACGATGATCGCCGCCCCGTCCTCGGCTGAGGTGCGCAGCAGCTCCAGGAGGGCCGCCCGGCCGGGCACATCCAGGCCGACGAAGGGCTCGTCCACCAGCATCACGTCGAAGGGGCGCACGAATGCCAGGGCTATGGACACCTTCTGGCGCAGACCCCGGCTGAAGGTGGACGGCAGGTCCTCGGCCCGGTGGGCGAGGTTGAGCCGGGAAAGCAGGTCGTCGGCGTGCGCCTGCCAGCCCTCGGTCTCGTGCAGCCGGGCGATGTACTCCAGGTGCTCGTTGACGCTCAGGTCGTCGTACAGCACGGGCGCATCGGGGATGTAGGACACCGCCTGGCGGGCCTCGTGCGTGCCGGCCTGGAAGCCGTCGATCAGCAGCTTGCCCGACGTCGCCTCCAGCAGGCCGGCGGCGATGCGCAGCAGGGTGGTCTTCCCCGACCCGTTCAGCCCCAGCAGGGCGACCTGCTGGCCCTCGGCCACCGACAGCGACACCTTGTCCAGCGCCACCAGGTCCCCGTAGGACTTGGTCAGGGCATCGACGACCACCAGCTTGCTCATTTCAGCCCCCGGTAGGACAGCCACACCGCCACCAGCCCGGAGACGAACAGCGGCAGCCAGCCCCACGAGGTCGCCACCGACAGCTCCACTGCCGGGCGCTTCGCCAGGTGGTGGGCGGCCCACACCGGCAGGACTCCGGTCGTGGCGATCGCCGGGGGCAGGATCTCCCGGATCACCACCGTGATGCCGGTTGCCTCGGGGGAGAAGGCGAACAGGCCACTCCCCGACCCGTACACCGAGCGCACCGTGCTCACCGCCGCCGCCGCCACGGCGGCGACTGCGGCCACGGGGAGGATCACGATGGCCAACTGCAGCGATTTGGCGCTGAACCCGGTGATCTGCGCTCCCGCCAGCCCCCCGGCCCCGGCGACCAGCATCACCGCCACGACGCTGGCCGGGACGTGGCGCAGGAGCAGCTCGCCCTGCTCGACCGGCAGGCTCTTGGCGGTGTCGGATCGGTCCACCTCGCCGGCCAGGCCCACGTCGGCATCCATCCCGACCAGCCACAGGCACACCCCGGCGGCCAGCAGGAGAGGGGTGGTGCCCTCCCACACGCCCCGCAGCGCCGCCCCGGCGATCGCCGACAGCACGACGACCCGGATGAGGCGGGCGCCCGGCCAGCGCAGCAGCCCCTGCCAGTCCCGCTTCCACACCGCCCAGAACGTGCCCGACGAGGGCCGGAGCCGGATGAGCGGCCGGCGGCGGGGGCGCTCCTCGGCCAGCAGGCGGGCGAGGACCACCACGGTCCGCAGGTCGCGCACCGCCAGGGCGAACCGGAGCTGGCCCACCAGGGACGCCCGGCGCATGGCGGCCTCCAGCGAGATCCCGCCCAGCGCCACCAGCGCCAGGGCGATGACCGCCACCGGCAGCAGGACGATGGCCCATGACCACACCCCGCCAACGATCGGGGCCAGGGCCACCCGCCCCACCAACGTCATCGGGGAGGTCTCGACGTGGAAGTGCAGATCCAGCACGGACCACCCGAGCACCGCCAGGGAGATCAGCGACGCCAGCCACGGGCGCAGCCGGCGCCCCGACGCCAACAGTCCGGCGCCCACCATCAGGCCCCCGGCGATCGCCCCGGCGGCAGTTCCCGAAGCCACCCAGGCCACCGGCAGCTTGGGGAACCGTTTCGACGCCAGGAGTCCCACCACGGCGCCGATGACCGCCCCGCCCAGGACCATCGTCCGGATCCGCTGCAGGGCGGGGGTCCGCAGGACCTCGACCCGGGGCAGGGGGGCCAGCAGGAGGTGCTGGATGTCAGGCGCCTCGAGCACCAGCGGGCCGCCCCGGGAACCGGAGCGGATGGCCAGCACGACGGCGAAGGCGACCACCAGGCCGACGGCCGCCGGCCCGTGGGCGGCGGCGACCGCCACGTGGTGCGGGTTGACGTGAGTGTCCTTGGGCAGGTTGGCCAGTACCCAGACCCCGGCGGCGACGCAGATGACCGTCAGGTAGCCGCGGTACAGGGCCTCCGAGACATTGATCTTCTGGAGCCGACGGCGCCGGCGAGCCCGGCGCAGGTCGACGATGGCGTCCGCATACACCTGCGGCAGTCTAGGGCTCCGCCAAGGGCGACCCGGGGCAGGCCTCGGCCTGGCTGGTGAGGACGGTCACGTTGGACACCTTGCGGGTGAACAGCAGCGGCAGGCAGCCGGACACCGAACCGGTGGAATCGATGACGTAGAACCGGCTGACAACGCCCTTGGACGACACCGAGAGCTGGGCAGACGCCCCCGGGGTCAGTACCAGCGACGGGCTCCCCGACGCGCATCCGCGGGCGCAGGTCCGGACGGTGAGGGTGTTGACCTCGTCATTGCGCACCTGGATGGAGAAGGTCCCTGGCGGCGGGGTGGTGCGCCCGCTGTGGGCGATGATGACGGCCACGATCGGCCCCACCACGATCAGCACGGTCAGTACCTCGAGCGTGATCAGGCCGTGGCGGCGCTTCTTCGCCGGAGCCGGTGTCGGAGCAGGAGCTGCCGGCTCCGCAGCCGGCGTCCCACCCCCTTCTTCAGTCGCCACGCCTGCAGGGTACCGGCCGGGCGGGGCACGACGCGGCTCACAACCTTCCCTAAGCCAAGTCCCAGCAACGGTTCACCTTGCCCTGTGATCCTGGCCGGGATGGCACAGGCAGCGTCGCCCCCCTTTCACCGCCCGCCGACCGGCATCCGGTCGCTCGCCAGCCTGCCCCAGCCCGTGCGGGAAGGGTTGGTGTTCGCCCTGGTCGGCGTGGGTGGTGCCGTGGTGCTGCTGCTGTGGTGGCACGACACCCTGGCCGCCTCCCTGACCGGCCTCGGCGCCCAGCTCACCGCCGCGGGGCGGATCACGGGCCTGCTCGGCACCTACCTCGTCCTGGTGGAGGTGGTGCTCATGGGGCGGGTGCGGTGGCTGGACCGCCTCATCGGGATGGATCGCCTGGCGGTGTGGCACAAGCGCAACGGGCAGTACGCCATCTCGTTGCTGGTGGCGCACACGGTGCTCACCATCTGGGGCTACGCCTTGACCGACCACGCCTCGATCCCGCATGAGACCGGCGTCGTGGTCCTCAGCTATCCCGACGTCCTCATGGCCACCGCCGCCCTCGGCATCTTCGTGGCCGTCGGCATCGCCTCGGCCCGGGCGGCCCGCCGGCGTTTGCGCTTCGAGACCTGGTACTTCATCCACCTGTACATCTACCTGGCGATCGCCCTCTCCTTCGCCCACGTCTTCGCCACCGGCAACGACTTCGTCACCTACCCGGCCAACCGGGCCCTGTGGATCGCGCTGTACGTCATCGCCTTCGGCAACCTGCTCGCCTACCGGGTGGCCCTCCCGCTGCGTAACGCCCTTCGCCACCGGCTACGGGTGGTGAACGTCGTGCGCGAGGCCCCCGGCGTCGTCTCGATCTACATCGGCGGGCGCCATCTGGACGACCTCGAGGTGGATGCCGGCCAGTTCTTCCTGTGGCGCTTCCTCACCCGGCAAGGGTGGTGGCAGGCCCACCCGTTCTCCCTGTCGGCGGCACCGAACGGGAACTGGCTCCGGATCATGGTGAAGGCGGCCGGCGACTTCACCGAGGATCTGCAACGGGTACCCGTGGGCACCCGTGTCTTTGCCGAGGGTCCCTACGGGGCCTTCACCGAGGCCCGCCGCACCCGCCGGAAAGTGCTGCTGGTGGGCGCCGGCGTGGGCATCGCGCCCCTGCGGGCGATGCTGGAGATCCTGCCGGCCCGCCCCGGGGACCTGACCCTGCTCTACCGGGCCCGCTCCGACGCGGACCTGGCCTTCCGGCACGAGATCGACCAGCTGGCGGCGATCACCGGCGCCCAGGTGCACTACCTGGTGGGTCCCCGGCGCAAGCGGGCCAACAGCTTCGACCCGGCCACCCTGAAGAGGCTGGTGCCGGGGATCGACCGCCACGACGCCTACGTCTGCGGGCCTGCGGGCATGCGCCAACAGGCGATCGCCGGCCTCCGTCACGCCGGGATCCCCCGGCGCCATATCCACGTGGAGGATTTCGAGCTATGAGACGTGCTCTCTTGGTCAGCCTGGTCACCGCCGTCCTGGTGGTGGGGCTGCTGCGCTACAAGACCTCCTCCGCCCCGCAGAGTCTCCGCATCGCAGTCGGGGCCTCGCCTCCGGCGGCGAGCGCCTCGCCCACCCCCGGCCCCGACACCGAGGCCCCCCCGCCGACCACGGTCGCACCGCCGGCCCCCACCGCCGCCGCCCCGCCGGCAACGGCAGCCCATACCGTCTCCGGCCCGGTCGAGACCAACCAGTTCGGCCCGGTGCAGGTGGTGCTCACCCTCCAGGGATCGAAGATCACCGACGTCCAGACCCCGGAGCTGCCCACCGACCGGGCCCGGTCGGCCTACATATCCTCGGTGGCCGGCCCGCTGCTGCGCCGGGAGGCGCTGGCCGCCCAGAGCGCCCAGATCGACACCATCTCGGGGGCCACCTACACCAGCTACTCCTTCGCCCAGTCCCTGCAGGCGGCACTCACGAAGGCGGGGGTCTGACCGCCAACCGAGCCCCCTCATCAGCAACCCATTGGGGCGAAGAGGTCATGGGCACCGTCGTCACCCTCGACGTCCGCCCCTTCGGTCCCCGGACCGACCCCTCCCCCGCCGTGCGCCGGGCCTTCGACTGGCTCCACCGGGTGGACGCCATCTTCAGCACCTACCGCTGGGACAGCGAGATCAGCCGGTTGGAACGGGGCGACCTCGACCTCGCCGGCGCCAGCGCCGACGTCCGGTCGATCCTCGCCCGGTGCGAGGATCTCAAGGCCCGGACCGGCGGCTACTTCGACGTCCGGGCGGTCGCCGGCGCCCTCGACCCGTCGGGGCTGGTGAAGGGCTGGGCAGCCCAGCAGGCCTCGGCGATGCTGCGTGCCAACGGTGTCGACCGGCACTGCCTGAACGCGGGCGGCGATGTTGCCGTGTGTGGTGGGACCCGGCAGCACCCGTGGCGGGTGGGCATCGTCCACCCGCTGCACCCCGACGCCCTGACGACTGTGGTGGAGATCACCGACGGGGCGGTGGCCACAAGCGGCACCTACGAGCGCGGCCACCACATCTACGACCCGCACACCAACCGCCCCGCCACCGCGCTGGCCTCGGTCACCATCGTCGGGGCTGATCTGGCCCTGGCCGACGCCTACGCCACGGCTGCCCTGGCGATGGGTCTCGCCGCCCCCGGGTGGCTCGCCGAGCTGGCGGCCACCGAGGGCTACGAGAGCTACGTGATCGACGCCGGGGGCTTCGCCTGGTGGACGCCCGGGTTCGCCGGTATCGCCCCCGGGCTCCCCCCTGCGGCCGGTGCCGCTACGACAGGCCCGCCGCCGACCGGCAGGGAGCCACCACCTGAGCGACCTTGGTCAGCCCCGCCCGGGAGGTGAAGTACGACGGGTCCTCGAGCTGCTGCTCGCTGAAGCCCTCCGCCACCTTCGTGCCGCTGCACCGGGCGAACGCCTGCGGGGCACCGCCGGCGAGGACACCGATGGTGAACTCGGTGCGGGTGACGGGCACGACGAGCGCATCCTGGGCGGTGGCCACCGGGGCGACGCCGGCCGCGGTGCCCGGATCGCACGCCGTGACCTTGATACCGGCCGGGTCGGGGGTCACCGTCACCGAGCCCGCCGGCATCGCCTGCGCCCACTGGGTGAAGGCGGTGGTCATCGCCGGAAGGCCGGTGGGCGTGGCCGCCACCGTCGCTGCCATGCACGACTTGCCGTTCTCGGTGTAGCCGACATAGGCGTCTCCCGCCCAGGCGTCGGCGGCCGGCAGGGCCACCGCCGGGGCGATCCGCTGGGTCAGCACCACGTACCAGCTCATGGCACCGAAGTCACCGTTGTCGAACTTCTTCGTCCCCTTGGGGGCGGCGGGCTGATCCACGTGCGCAGCCGGCGTCTGGGCGACGAAGACCCAGGGGTCGAAGTACTGCAGCTCGGTGGAGGGCGGGTTGCGGAAGGCGCTGTCGACGGAGGCGTTGCCGTTCTCGTTGACCAGCACCTTCAGCAGCTCGGGGCCGAGCTCGTACGGGGCGCCGAACAGCTCCAGCATCGCCGGCGGCACCGACGTCAGGCTCTGCTGCGCGGCGTCGGAGGCGGCCTGGTCCTGCTGCTCGTAGAGGGCCTGGTCGGTGGAGGGCAGGGTGTCGACGTAGTCGTTCTGGACCCGTACAGCGTCGCCCTCGACCAGGGCCTGGAAGCCTTCCTGCGCCCCCGAGTTGATCATCGAGTCGCCCCGGCTCAGATCGAAGTACTGGTCCTGCACGGCGTGGGTCAGCTCGTGCACCAGGGTGACCTTGACGTCCAACGTCAGGTCGGTGCCCCGCACGTACACCTGCTTGGTGGTGCTGTCGTAGAAGGCGGCGGTGCCGTCGTCCGCCAGCTTGTTGCTGGCATCGTTCAGGTCGGCGCTGCCCTGGATCAGGCCCACCGCCCGGAACAGCCCGGTCTCCTGGGCATCCAGGTTCGGTCCCGAGTTGTCCCCGCTGCTCTGCATCTGCTTGACGTAGTCGGCATCGGACAGGAAGCTCACCGCCACCGGGTGCTTGAAGGTCAGGCCGCGGTCCTGCTGCACGAAGCCGACCTCGGGAAGCACCCGGGCGTCCCAGCTGGCCGGGAAGGTGGGCTGGGGGGACGCTTTGGGCGCCGCCTTGAAGCTCAGGCTGCCGTGGTTGAAGGTCAGCACGGACACCAGGCCGATGATGAGCACCAGGGCCACGGTCCCCAGAATGAAGCCGATGCGCTTGTCCCGGCGCTGCTGCTCGGGCGACCGGCGGGGCAGGTTCGGGGGCCAGCCCGGCATCTGGGGGCCGCCGCCACCAGCAGGGGGCCAGCCCGGTCCCTGCGGGTGGTACGGGGGCTGATACGGAGGGGCCGGCGGGGCAGGGAAGTTCCCGGCCGGGCGGTAGGGCGACGCCTCGTACACCGAGCCGGCGTACGCCGGGCTGAGGTAGGGCGGGATCCCGGGTGCGGCCGGGTCGGGCGACTGGGGGCCAGTACCCGGTGGCCCAGCGGGTTCCATCGGTGGCGACTGGAAGAGCTGGGCGGTCTTGAAGCCGTTGAGCTCGGCCGGCACCGGCCCGCCGGGGGCGGCGTGCTCGGCCCGCCAGCTGAGCGGCCCGCCGGTGGCGGGAGGGGCATCCCGGAACGAGAGCGAGGGCGCCTGGGCACCCACCGCGTCGCCCCGGGCGGCGCAGTCGTCGTCCGGGCACCGCCCGTTGCGGAGTTTGCGCCCGCACCGGGGACAGCCACGCACCGCCATCAGCGCGCGAGCAAACCGCTCTTCGTCTCGTTCAACCGGCATGGTGGCACGCTCCCGTAAAGGTCCAGACAAACTGCCCACAGCTAGTGTCGGCACCCGAATGGGAGATATTTATAGTCACCTCGGGGGATTAGGACGACCTAGCCCGCGTGGTCACCTGCCGTATTCCTCCAGCAAAAGTACCCAACCCCGCCCGGCGGCCGCCGTGGTCCCGCCTCGAGGTGGGGGACAAATGTTCCGCTAGCCGGGACAGAAGTCCCCCACGTCCCCGGTGAACCTCTCCCACGGCGGCAGGGGGCCAACCGGGCTCGCAGGTGCCCCGGGCCCGGGCCGCCGATATTGTCCTCGCTCATCGGCGCACACACGTCTCAGCCCGCCGGGCCGCCCGCCCGCCTCGCCCAGGTCAGGGGCCGGGTCGCCCTGACCCTCATCGCCGCGGCCGTGGCGCTCGTGGTGGCCACCGCACTCCTGGGGCCGAGTGCAGCCGTCATCCCGCTCCCGCCCGGGGCTTTCCCCATCGGCGGGAACCTGCACCCCTCGGCCTGGCTGGTTACCGCCCTCCTGGCGCTGGCGGTCGTCGCCGGCGTCGCCGGGACCGCACTGGCGTGGGCGGCGGTCGGAGGCGGCTGGGCCCCTTCCCCGAGGAAGCTCCTGGCGGGGGGCCTGGTGGCCACCGGGCTGCTGGTCGTGGTCCCGCCGGTGGCCTCGGCCGACGTCCTCAGCTACGCCGCCTACGGCCACATCGCCGCCCGGGGCCTCGACCCCTACACCACCGTCCCGGCGTCGCTGCCCCACGACCCCTACGCCCGGGCAGTGGAGGCCCCCTGGCAGGCCACCCCGAGCATCTACGGGCCGCTCGCCACCTGGGAGGAGCAGGCGATGGTGTCCCTCGCCGGCGGCCACCGGCGCCGGGCGGTCGGCCTGCTCGACCTCGCCAACGGATCCGCCTTCGCCCTGGCCGGCGCACTGCTCCTCGGGGTGGCGGGGGCCGACGAGGACCGCCGCCGCAAGGCCCTCCTCGCCCTCCTGCTGAACCCCGTCGTCCTGCTCCTCGTGGTGGCCGGGGGCCACGTCGACGCCCTGGTGGTGCTGGCTGTGGCCGGCGGCCTCGCCCTCTTCCGGCGGTCGCCGCTGTGGGCAGGGGTCATCGGGGGGGCGGGGACCCTGGTCAAGCTGACCGGCGCCCTCCCACTGGTGGGATGGGCCTGGGCGGCCCGGGGTCGGCGCCGGGGTGGCCTGGTGGCCGCTGCCGCCATCCTGGTGGCCGCCGGGTACGCCATCGTCGGCCTCCACGCCTTCAACCAGGCCCGCCGGGCGTCCAGCCTGGTCTCGGTCGGCACGCCCTGGCGGCCGCTGCGTTCACTCCTGCAGCACACCGTGGGCCACCCGGCGGCTACCGCCACCGTGGCCGTGGGGTCCGCCGCCCTGATGGTGTGGCTGGCCGTGCGGCTCGCCCGGGACCTGCCGCCCGCCGCCTCCGAGACCACGCAGACCACGCAGACCACGGAGGCCGCCCGGGCAGCCCTCGTGCTCACCCTGGCCTGGACCCTGGGCGCCGCCTACGTCCTCGGCTGGTACGACGCCGTGCCCTGGGCCCTCCTCGCCCTCCTGCCGGTGTCCCGCTACCACCGCATCCTGCTGGCCCACAGTGGCATCCTGGCGCTCGCCTATCTGCCCGGGCGGGTGGTCCCGCTGCCCGCCGGTCTGGCCGGGATCACCACCGCCCTACGCAGCGCCGCCAGCCCGGCGGTCCTCGCCTTGCTGATCATCGTGTGCCTGGTCCCGTCTCGGCTGATCCCCACAGAGGATTCACAGTTGCCCGCCGCACACTGAGGGCACGCACAACGGAACCCAAGCAGGGCACCATCGTTTCGGAGATCGAGAGCCTCGGAGGTCGAGAGCAATGGATCGAGAGCCATGAAGAACACCGTGAAGACCTACGTCCTGCTCGCCGCGATGGGCGGGCTGATCGTGCTGATCGCGTCGCTGATCGGCGGCAGCGCCGGGGCGAGCGTCGGCCTCCTGCTCGCCATCGCCTTCACCGGCGGCTCCTACTGGTTCTCCGACCGGATCGCCATCCGGGCGGCCCACGCCATCCCGGTCACCGAGGAGCAGATGCCCGAATACTACCGGGTGGTCCGGGAACTGACCCAGCGGGCCGGCCTGCCGATGCCCCGCCTCTACGTCTCGCCCTCCCCGCAGCCCAACGCCTTCGCCACCGGGCGCAACCCGAGCCACGCCGCGGTCGCCGTCACCCAGGGCATCCTCCAGGCACTCACCTGGGACGAGCTGCGGGGTGTGCTGGCGCACGAGATCAGCCACGTCGGCAACCGCGACATCCTCATCGGCTCGGTGGCGGCCGCCGCCGCCATGGGCATCCTGTGGGTCACCCGCATCGGCTTTCTCTTCGGCGGCGGGCGGCGCAACAACGCCCTGAGCATGCTGGCGATGTTCCTGCTGGCCCCGGTCGCCGCCTTCCTGCTCCAGCTGGCGCTCACCCGCAGCCGGGAGTACGAGGCCGACCGCTCCGGGGCACGGCTCATCGGCGACGGCGAGGCCCTCGCCTCGGCCCTGGCCAAGATCGAGCACGGCGTGCGGGCGGTGCCGATGAACGTGCCGCCGGCCGCCGCCCAGGCCTTCATCGTCAACCCGCTGACCGGGCGCAAGATGGCCTTCGGCAACCTGTTCCGCACCCACCCGGCCACCGCCGACCGCATCGCCCGGCTGCGCTCCGGGCAGTGGGCGAGGTAGCCCCCCCATTCTTGTGAGCATGAACCACCATATAGGTGGTTCAGCGTCACAGAAAACTCCGGAAGTGGTGCTGGCTCACGCGCGCGCCGCAACTCGGCCGGGGGCCATTACACCCGGGCGGTTCCACAGGGAGGTCACAGGGAATGCTGACGGTGACCTCAGGCCGCCCTGCGACGATGTCGCGGTGGCATTAGAAGAGGTGCCAGCAGAACACCACCCCACCCAGGAGGGATCCAGGCCGTGACCGGAGCGTGGATGCGGCAGCACCGCTGGCTGCCCTACCTCGGCGGCGGTCTCGCCGGGCTGGTGATCGCCGCGACCGTGCTGTGGAGCGGCGCCCTCACCCACGCCACCGTCGTCACCACAGGTGCGCAGCCCGCGGGCGCCGGTGCCCTCCCCGTGCAGAACGCCACCCCGACGGCCACCCCGGGCCCGGCGGGCGCCATCAATCCCCCCTCGGGCACCGCCCCCAAGCTGGACATCCGCTCGGTGCTCCGGGCCGTCGAGCCCGGCGTCGTGTTCATCACCGACTTCGCCCCGGCCCCGGGCGGGGGCGGGACGACCGCGGTCGGGCAGGGCACCGGCATGGTGCTCACCGCCTCGGGGCTCGTGCTCACCAACGCCCACGTGGTGGCGGCAGCCAGCAGCATCACGGTCCAGCCCGTGGGCCAGACCGACGTCTACCCCGCCAAGGTGGTGGCCTCGGACCCCATCGATGACGTCGCCGTCGTCCAGATCCAGAACCCCGGCACCCTCACCCCCGTCCCGCTCGGGAAGTCCGCCGACGTCCTCGTGGGCGACCCCGTGGTGGCCATCGGCAACGCCCTCGGCCTCAGCCCCGGTGGCCCGAGCGTCACCACGGGCATCATCTCGGCCCTCCACCGCACCCTCACCACCGATAACGGCACCGGGGGCCGGGAGACGCTGACCAACCTCATCCAGACCGACGCCGCCATCAACCCGGGGAACTCGGGCGGCCCGTTGGTGGATGCCGACGGCCAGGTGATCGGCATGAACACCGCCGTGTCGACCGACGGCCAGAACGTGGCCTTCGTCATCCCGATCGACCGCATCACGCCGCTGCTGCCGTCCCTCGAGAAGGGCACCGTGCCCGCCAGCATCCAGGGGTTCCTGGGGGTCAACTTGCAGGACGCCCCCAACAACGGCGGCGCAGTGGTGCAGACGGTCAACGCCAACTCGCCGGGCGCGGCGGCCGGGCTGCACGCGGGCGACGTCATCACCGCCATCAACGGCACCAAGGTGGCCGGCGCCACCGATGCCCAGGGCGACATCCAGCAGTTCAACTCGGGGACCCAGTTGACGCTGACCGTCATGCGCAACGGCGCGTCGCAGACCCTGACCGCCACCCTGGGCTCCCGCCCGGCCAGCAGCTGATCTTAACCATGACAACAGTCCGTTCACAGGGATATCACAGGGAGTGGCGCGACACTGCACAGCAGGCTGACAGCACAGGGAGGGAGCACACATGACCGAGGCCCGGGTCCTCGTTGTCGACGACGAGCCGTCGATTACGGACGCCGTCTCCACCGCACTGCGCTACGAGGGGTTCGAGGTGACCGAAGCTGCGGGGGGCCGGGAGGCCCTGAAGCTGGCGGGCACGTTCAAGCCGGATCTCATCGTCCTGGACGTCATGCTGCCCGACCTCGACGGGCTCGCCCTCACCCGGCGGCTGCGCAACGATGGGGTACGGACCCCGATCCTGTTCCTGACCGCCAAGGACGCCACCGAGGACAAGGTGACCGGGCTCACGGTGGGCGGCGACGACTACATGACCAAGCCGTTCTCGCTGGCCGAGGTGGTGGCCCGGGTGAGGGCGATCCTGCGCCGTACCCGGGGCGGCCCCAAGGCGGAGTCGGTGCTGACGTTCTCCGACCTGGTCCTCGATGAGGAGACCCACGAGGTGCGCCGCAACGGCCAGCCCGTGCACCTGACCGCCACCGAGTTCAACCTGCTGCGCTACTTCATGCTGAACCCGCGCCGGGTCCTGTCCAAGGCGCAGATCCTGGATCATGTCTGGGACTACGATTTCAACGGGGACTACAACGTCGTGGAGACCTTCGTGTCATACCTGCGCAAGAAGCTGGACCGCCTCGGCCCGCCGCTGATCCACACCATCCGCCTCGTGGGCTACAGCCTGCGCACCGGAGACTAAGGGAAGGGAACCCATGTCGCTGCGGGGCCGGCTGCTGGCAGCCTCGCTGGTACTCGTCGCGCTCGGCCTGTTCGTGGTGGGGACGGCGACCTACATCGCGTTTCGCTCCTTCCTGCTCCACCAGGTCGATGCTCAGCTCATCGCGGATGCCCAAAGCCTCCAGAAGGCTAATTTCCGAAATCGATCGGTGGCTCTCGGCCTGGTGTACGTCGTGTACCTGAACGCTGACGGCACTCCCGTGCAGGCACCCAACCTGGTGCCCAAGACCCCGCCCCCCAGCCTGCCGGCAAATTTGCCGGTGGCCAATGACCTCACCACCGCCACGCCCCATACGCTCCGCTCCCAGGGCCGGGGCTGGCCCCGGTACCGGGTCCTTGCCGCACCTGCCTCCGCGCTCGACCCCACCATCACCATGGTGGTTGGCATCCCACTCACCGACGAAGCGAACGACCTCGCCCGGTTGGTGACCGTGGAGCTCCTCGTGGGCGTCGCCGTGCTGCTGGCGGCGGCGATGGTCGGGTCCTGGCTCGTGCGCCTCGGCCTGCGCCCGCTGCAGGAGATCGAGACCACCGCCGAGTCGATAGCCGCCAGTGACCTCACCGAGCGCGTGGCGGTCGATGATGAGCGGACCGAGGTGGGGCGGCTCGGCCGGACGCTGAACGCCATGCTGGCGCGCATCGAGGCCGCATTCGAGGAGCAGCGCCGGTCCGAGGAGGCGCTCCGGGCGTCGGAGGAGCGGCTGCGCCGGTTCGTCTCCGACGCCTCGCACGAGCTCCGCACCCCGGTGGCGGCGGTGCGGGCCAACGCCGAGCTCTTCCGCCGGGGCGGCGAGAACCACCCCGAGGACCTCCCCCGCCTCATGGCCCGCATCGAATCCGAGGCCGCCCGCATGGGCGTGCTGGTGGAGGACCTGCTGCTGCTCACCCGCCTCGATCAGGGGCGGGCTCTGGAACAGGCCCCGGTGGACCTGGGCGCCCTGGCTGCCGAGGCGGTCGAGGCCGCCCGGGTCATTGAGCCGGACCGGCCGATCACGTTGACGGTCAGCGGCTCGGTGGAGGTGCTGGGCGACAAGGACCGGCTGCGCCAGGTGATCGACAACCTGCTCACCAACATCCGGCGCCACACCCCTGCGGGGACGCCGGGATGGGTTTCGGTGGCGGAGGTGGGCACCGGTCCGGCGGCCCGGGCGATCCTCGAAGTGGCCGACGGCGGTCCCGGCATCGACCCCGACGACGGCGCCCGGATCTTCGAGCGCTTCTACCGGGCGGACACCTCCCGCTCCCGGGACCGGGGCGGCTCGGGCCTGGGGCTGTCGATCGTGGCGGCCATCACCGCCGCCCACGGCGGGCTGGCGTCCGCCACCAACCGGCCCGAGGGCGGGGCGCTGTTCCGGATCGACCTTCCCGCCCTGGTGGAGGCCGCCCGGCCGGAGCCGATGGCCGACGACGATGGCGAAGAGACAGGACCGGAGACGGCCACCGGCGGGCCCGGGCCGGCGCCGGGGAACGGGAGCCAGCCGCCGGAGACGGCGACCGGGCCGCCCGGGCTGCCGCCGATCGCCCCCGGGCTGCCGCCGTCCGAGTGGCTGCCCGCCAACGGCGCCGAGGGCCTCCGAGCGCCCGGCACGAAGACCCGGGCCTGACCGGCTGCGGCCGGGGCGGGCCTGGAGCCGGGTAGGCGTGGGCCGATGTGATCGTTTAGGAAAGATCGAGGTCCCCTGCGGGACCCCCGAGGCCACCCCGACCGCCGTCACAGCCCAGGCCAAGGCTGCGTCGGGATCATGGATCGCAATGCTGCTCCCCCGGCGCCCGGCCACCGCCCGCGTGGCCATTGTCGCCCTCCTCAGCCTCGTCGCACTCGTCGCCGCCGCCTGCGGTGGGTCGAAGCCCGTTGGCCACCGATCGACGGCGACGCCCTCCGGCACCGCCCCGGCGACGGGCAGGGTCACCCCGACCGGCACCGACGCAGCGACGCCCTCGGCCACCGATACGTCGATCACCATCCCCTCCCCGCAAACCGGCTCCGCCTCGCAGCCGGGGACGTCGCCAGCCCAGCCCTCGAGCCCGGCGCAGACCACCGCCAGAGCCCCGTCGCCGGCACCGGCGGCCACCTACGCCGTCCCGACGGTCGGGCTGCCCAACTTCAGCCACGTTGTGGTGATCCTCATGGAGAACGAGGAGTACGGATCGATCATCGGCAACGCCAACGCCCCGTACATCAACAGCCTGGCGGGGCAGGGAGCGCTGGCGACGCAGTACTACGCCATCTCGCACCCCTCCCTGCCCAACTACCTCGCCCTCAGCGGGGGCTCGACCTTCGGTATCAGCTCGGACTGCAACCCCGGCCCGGGCTGCCAGGCCACGCGACCGGGGCTGGCGGACCAACTCGCCGGGGCGGGGATTTCCTGGAAGGGCTACATGGAGGATCTCCCCGGTCCGTGCGCCCGCTCGGACAGCGGGAACTACGCCGTGCGCCACGACCCGTTCGTCTACTACCCCAGCATCGTGTCGAGCGGGTGCGGCAACGTCGTGCCGGCATCCCAGCTCACCGCCGATCTTGCCAGCGGGCAGCTCCCGCGATTTGCCTGGGTCACCCCGAACCTGTGCGACGACATGCACGACTCGTGTGGCGGCAGCGCCATCGCCCACGGGGACGCCTACCTCCACAACCTGGTCCCGCAGATCCTGTCGGCCCTCGGCCCGGGCGGGGTGGTGTTCGTCACCTTCGACGAGGGGAGTTCCAATGCCGGCGGCGGCCTGCCCGGGGCGGCCGGGGGCCAGGTCACGACGATCGCCGCCGGGGCCCCGGTGAAGGCGGGCTACCGGACCTCGGTGCGCTACGACCACTACTCGCTGCTGCGCACCATCGAGGACGCCTGGGGCCTGGCCCCGCTGGGCTCAGCCGCCTTGTCGCCGGCCATGCGGGACCTGTTCACCGGATCCTGACGGGGAACCGACACAGAAAGCCCGCACACCCGCGACAATGGCCGGCGATGAAGCCGGTCACCGAAATCGAACTCGACGCCCACCAGCAGGACATCGCCCGCTACTACCGGGAGTGCTGGGCCGACTACCGCTTCCTGTGGATGGGCGGGCGCAAGGTGCTCGGCCTGCACTTCGGCACCTGGGACGAGGGGGTGCGCACCCACGCCCAGGCCCTCCTGCGGACCAACGAAGTCATGGCCGACGCCGTGCACATCCGTGCGGGGGACTACGTGCTCGACGCCGGCTGCGGCGTCGGCGGGTCGTCGATCTGGATGGCGGCGGAGCGGGGGGCGAGGGTTGTGGGGGTGAATGTCTCGCCCGAGCAGGTCGGTCTCGCCCGGGGTTTCGTCAAGGCCCGGAACCTGGACGACCGGGTGCAGATCCTTCACCGGGACTACAAAGCCACCGGGTTCCCCGACGGGACCTTCGACGTCGTCTGGGCGTGCGAGAGCGTGGCCCACAGCCCCGACCAGCGGGACTTTCTCCGGGAGGCTTACCGGGTGCTGAAGCCCGGGGGTCGGATGATCGTGCGCGACGTCTACGAGGCCCGGACGCCGGCCACCCCGGAGGAGGAGGCTCTTGTCCAGGAATGGCAGGCCGCCTGGGCCATGCGCCGGCTCCCCACCGCAGAGCGCTTCCTCACCTGGGTCTCCCAGGCCGGCTTCTCCGAAGTGCACATGGAGGACGTCACCGCCGCTGGGGTACGCTCCGGGCGGCGCTTGTACTGGATGTGCATGGCCGCCCTCCCGGGCGCCACCGTGCTCCACAAGCTCCACATCCGCAGCGACGTGCAGCACACCAACGTCACCGGGTCGATCGCCGCCTGGCGGGGCTACAAGGCCGGCCTCTGGGTGGCGAAGCACACCTCCGCCCGGCGCCCGCTCGAGGGCTAGAGCCCCAGCCCCCAGCACCGTCTCCACCGGCAGCTTAGCCTCTCCCGAGCACGCCCTTACGGCGGGTTTAACCGTGCATTTCCCCGGGTAAACCTCCTGCCGTAGCTGAGAGCGAAAGGAGTGTGCTTGCGGTCAATGTCTCGCAATGAGCGTCGGCAGCCAGGAGCACCAGGACCGGGATGACTCGTTTGGCCCGGGAAGCATAATCATCATGATTGAAGGTCGGTAAGGCGGGACAAATCAGGACCAATGCGTCCGCCCTTGAACAAGACGGAAGGAGATCCGATGGGTTTGCTCGTAGTATTCGCCATCATCACCCTGCTGCTGTTCGGGCTGGGGTTCACCCTGCACCTACTGTGGATCGTCGCCGTCATCGCGCTCGCCATCTGGCTCATCGGCCTCGTGGCCCACGGCCCCGAGCGCCGCTGGTACCGCTGGTGACCCAGCACCACTGAGAGCGCCCCGCACGTCGGGCGATACCCGAAGCACCAGTAACGCGAGGTCATCGCGGGCCTCGCCGCTCAGGAAGGCCAGTACCTCGGTCTCCAGGCGGCCCGCGATGACCTCGGCGCGTTCGCCCCGGCATTCGGCCAGCGCCGCCCGGAGGCGCTCCTCCCCGAAGGTCCCCCCTGGCCCCCGCACATCCGTGAGGCCGTCGGTATAGAAGACCACTGCGTCGCCCGGGCCGAGGGCATTCACCTTCTCCGGCAGGTCGGGGTTCGGGACGAAGCCCAGCAGCGTCCCCGGCCGCCCGGCGGTCTCCACCGTCCCGTTCGCCCGCAGCAGCAGGGGCGGGGGGTGCCCGCCACACGCCACCGTGAGGCGCCACGTCCCCTCCCGGCGGCGCAGGCGCCCGAAGGCGATGGTGAGGAAGCGCCCGCTCGACTGTTCCTCGAGCATCGCCTGGTTCAGCAGCGAGAGGACCTCCCGGGGCTGGCGGTGCTCCCTGGACGCCGCCCGCACCGTGTAGCGGGCCATCGCGGTCAGCGCCGCCGCCTCCACGCCCTTCCCGGAGATGTCGCCCATGACGACTGCCCAGGCCTCGGCGCCCGCCGGGTAGAGGTCGTAGAAGTCGCCCCCGACCTCGGAGGTGGCGATCGCCGAGCGGTAGCGGGACGCCAGCTCGACCCCGGGGATCTCCGGGAGGGCCGGGGGCAGGAGGCTCGCCTGCAGAGTGACGGCGATGTGGCGCTGGGCGTCGAACAGGTGGGCATGGTCCAGGGCCAGCGCCACCCGGCGGGCCAGGTCCTGGACCAGGGCGATGTCCACCGCGCTGTAGGCGCCGGCTTCCCCCAGCCCCCGGGCGAGCCCGATGGCACCGATCACCTGCCCCCGGGCGACCAACGGGACCCCGACGTAGGCACCGATGCCGTAGCCCGCCAGCGTCTCGCGCTCCCCGTACGGGAGCCGGGCCGGGGAGCCGTCGGCCTCGGGCAGCGAGACGGCTGCGGCCGTGCGGATGACATGCGCCGGGAGGCCGTCGGTTGGGCACAGCGGATGCCCCGGCGGGAGAGGGCTGCCATCGTAGGTGGCGCTGGGGCCGGCCGAGGCGACGCGTTCCAGCACGCCCCCCACCCCGACGAGGTCGATGTCGCAGCGGTGGGCCCACATCCGGCCGTGGCCCGTCACCACGAGGTCGGCCAAGCCGGCCAGCGCCAAGTGGACGTCGAGGGACCCGGCCAGCAGCGTGCTGGCCTCCAGGAGGAACTGCAGCCCGGCCCGCGAGGCGTCGCCCTCGAGGCGGGCCGCCCGCTCCGCCCTCCACAGCCGCGCCCGCTCCTCCTGCACCAGCTTGAAAGCCGTCACGTCCCGGAAGTACCAGGCCCGGCCCCGGTGCACCCCGTCCGCCCCGAAGAGGGGGACGGTCCAGCGGTCGAAGACCCGCCCATCCCGGAGGTCGAGCTCGTCGCGCGAGCGCACGGTCCGGTCGGTGCGGAGCTGGCGGACCTGGCGTTCGAAAGCGATGGGATTGGCGACCTGGCTGGCGACCAGGCGCAGCAGGGCATCGGCGTCGCCAGCTTCCAGGATCGCGCGGGGGGCGGCCCACATCTCGGCGAACTGGCGGTTGTGGGACACCACCCGGCCGCCCGGCGACACCACCAGCACGCCTTCGATGGCGGCGTCGCTCTGCGAGTCGAGCAGCATGGCCTGCAGCTCGGTCTCCTGGTACAGCCGGGCGTTGTCCAGGGCCAGCGCGGCCCGCCGGGCGAGGTCCTCGACCAGGGCCAGATCGGCGGCTGCGTAGCTCCGCCCGGATCGGCGGGCGGCCATCAGCGTCAGGGCTCCCAACATGCGCCCGCGGGCGGCCAGGGGCACCGACAGATACGAGCAGAAGCCCCACTCCTGGACCAGGCGCAGGTGGTCGGCATCCCGGGTGGCACCGGCGAGGAACACCTCGGTCACCTCCCCGGAGAACTGGGCCGTGCCGGTGCGCATGGCCTGCACCGCTGGATGGTTACCGCCGGCATCCGGGGCGAAGCGCTCGCGGAGCACATCGGCGATCGGCTGATCCTCGGGGGCTGCGGCCACTGCGGCCACCCGGCGGATGGTGCCGTCGGCCAGGTCCTGCAGATCGACGACGCAGATGTCGCACAGGTGCCCGGCCACGAGGCCGGCGAGACGCTCGAGGCCGACCCCGAAGTCGAGGGACGCCGCCAGGAGCGTGCTCACCTCCAGCAGGAAGGCCTGCTCCGCCCGGGCGCGCTCCGCCTGCGCCCGGGCGCGCTGCTCCTGGGCGTACAGGCGGGCGTTATCGATCGCCAACCCGGCACGCCGGGCCAGGTCCTGGATCAGCAGGACGTCCGCCCGGTCGAAGGGCCGGCTCGTGCGGCTGGCCAGGGCGGCGATGATCCCGACCGTGCGGTCGCGGGCGCGCACCGGGACCGCCACCAGGGATCCCGGGTCCAGCGCCTCGAGCAGGCGCAGGTGCTCCTCGTCCACGGCTGCTTTCTCCAGGAGTTCGCGGGGCAGCTCGGGGGCCAGGTAGGGCAGGCCCGCCTGGATCTGGTCGGCGATCAGTGCCCCGGTCCAGGGCGGGTAGCGCTCGAGGGCGGTGAGCACCGCCGCTTTCGCCGGATCGGCGTGGCGGAGCGCCACCCGGCTCGCCGTGCCGTCGTCGCGCATCTCCCGGACCGAGCAGTAGTCCGCCAGCCGGGGGACGACGAAGTCGGCGATCAGCTCCAGCACGCCCCGGGCATCGAGGGACGTGGCCAGGAGCTGCGGGCCGAGTGACGCCAGGAACTCCAGGCGATCCTCCATCGCCTGCTGGGCAGTGACCGCCTCCTGCCGGGCGGTGACGTCGCGGAAGACGGTGACCGATCCCAGGACCTCGCCTGCGGGCCCGGTGAGCCGCTGGCCCCGCACGAGGGCCCACCGGTCGGCCCCCGCCCCCGGGAAGCGGAAGCGCAGGAGCACCTCGAGCGGGCCGGGGTCCCCGCTCAGAGCCCGCCGCCCGGGGAACTGGTGCCGCGGATAGGGGCTGCCCGCGGCGTCGAACACCTCGTAGCGGGCCGCCAGTTCATCGACCGGCGCAGCCTGGAGCTCCTCGATCGTCATACCGAGCTGGCGGGCCGCCTCGGCGTTGCCCCACAGGAGCCGGCCGTCCGGCCCCCGGACCAGGATCCCGTCCCCGGTTGCGTCGAGGACGGCCTCGAGGTGCGGGACCGTGAGATGCCTGGGAAGTCCACTCGGTACCGACACGCCACACCCTCCGGACAGGGAAGCTCGGGCGTCGCATTCTAGAGCCGCCGCCATGGCCGCCCGCTGTGCCCCGAGGGATGGCCCCGCGGACATTGGTCAAGCATCCTGACCGCCATCAGGCTGACGGTACCGACATCCTCGTAACCCGAGCTATCCCCTCCGCCAGAGCGGCGCCGAGGAGCGGCGGCGTGCTCGCGGCCTGGAGGTAGACGCCGGGCGAGGGCCTGAGCATCGGCCGGGCATGGGCACGGGTGACGGCCTACCTGTACGTCGCCCGGCGCCCGGTGCGAGGAGTAGACCAGCGATTCGATTCAGATTTTTTTCTCCGGCCATTGGGAGGCTTGCCGGCCGGTGGTTTCGCTTGTGGTCCGGGAAGCCTGGGCGGCGGAGAGCAGTGCCGCGGTCCACAACGCACCTAGGGCCCACGCGCCAACCACATCCGTTGGCCAGTGGGCCCCGAGGTACACCCGGGAGAGCCCGACCAGCAGCGCGACCAGCCCGGCGGCCGCCCATACCCACACCTTGGCGCCCCAATGGGGGGCAACCCCGGCGATCAGGGCCGCCGCCGTTCCCACACCGCCACGGCCTGGGTGGCGTGCCCGGAGGGAAACGAGTAACCGGCAAAATGACCCACGCTCAGCAGCGCCGGAGGGCGGGGCCGGCGCGCCAGCTGCTTGACGAGCTCGAAGAGTCCCAGTGAGCCGAGGTAGGCGCCCGCCAGGAGGGCGCCGGGACGCCACCGGTGCCGGCGGGCCCACCACACCAGGCCCACGACCGCGATCGCCGGTGCCAGGACCCAGCCCGAGCCGAGGTAGGAGATGGCTCGCATGGCGCTGGTGAGCCAGGGCTCCCGATGGCGGACGAAGAAGGCAAGGATGGGCCGGTCCAGGCGCGCGGCGTCGTCGCCGGCGACGACATCCTGGGTAATAGCGCCAAAGCCCCAGCCCACCAGCCCGACCACGGCGAGCGAAATGGTCAGCGAAAGCCCCAGTGCGGGCCCCCGTTGCAGCCGGGCAGCCAGAAAGTCGAGCGGGCGCCGGTAGCGCTGCCGTCCCCGGACAAGCCACGGGCGCTCCAGTTGGCGTGCCCCGAAGGCCCGGATGGCCATCTGGTGGGAGATCGCCCAGCGCGCGGCCAGGACCACAGCACCGACCAGAACCGCGGCCAGCAGGAGGACCAAGCTGGCCCGCTTGGCCACATGCTCCACGGTGCGCCAGCTCTTGCCGGCGGCGAAGCCGAGCAGGCTGAAGCCGGTCGCCCACAGGGCACCGCCGGCGGCGTTGTAGGCCAGGAAGGTGGGGTAGTCAAGCCCCGCCATGCCGGCCATGCCCGGGACCAGCACCCGCAGCGCCGCGGTGAAGCGCCCGAGGAAGACGGCCTTGCCCCCCCGGGTGGCCAGGTAGCGCTCCGCCCGGTCCAGGTGCTCCGCGTTGACCAGCCGGCCAAGGGTCCCGTCCAGGACGCGCCGGCCCCAGCGATGGCCGATCTCGTAACCGATCGAGTCACCGATGACCGCACCGGCCACTGCCGCCCCGATGGCCCCGATCAGGCTGATCCGGTGCTCGTAGGCGAGCACCCCGCCCAGAAGGACGGCGATCTCGCCGGGGAACAGGAACCCGACGAAGGCGGAGGACTCCAGGGCGGGGACGGCGAACACCACCGCCAGGGCTGCCCATCCCCGCAGGCCCAGGATGTGATCGGTGATGGCGGCCGTATCCTCAGCGCCCCCGGGCGTCGAAGACTCGTTGGGCGTAGTCCTCGAGCGCCTCCACACAGGCCTTCAGCCGGCGTTCGGCTGCTTGCGCCGAGCGGGCGCCAAAAAGATCGCGGGCGCGGATCTGGCGGTGCCAGCGCCGGAGCCGCTCCAGGTTGTGCTCCTCCTCGTCAAGCTCAGCGAGGGTGAACTTCTCCTTGGCGATCTCGCCGGCGATCTCGCCGGCGAACTTGTCGCACTCGGCGAGGAACTCGATCCACTCCTCCTCCCGAGCCTGGGAGTACACCGCCACGAGAGCCGGACCGGTCTCGGCCGAAGGGACAACGTCGAAGACGAATGCGGTGCCTTCGCCCCGATCGACCAACGCCACCGCACGGTCGACGGCCTCGTCGAACCCTTCGCCCGCCGGCACGGCCCAGGTTGCCTGTTGGAGGGCCACCGCGCCGGCGTGGCGCAGCTCCCGCCACACCGCGACCCGGTGGCGCGACGGCTCAGCGGCCAGCCGGTAGGTCACCAACCGCCACGCGGGTTCAGCCACGCTCAGCTGCGGCTCGAGGTGACCAGCGCCCGGGCGGGGGAAGCCATGGCCCGGCGCAGCACCGGGACCAGGAGCCAGGACGCCGGCCGCGCCCCGAGAACCGCCACCCCAGCCCCGATCGCAAGGCCTGCGAGCACGTCGCCCGGGTAGTGGACTCCCACGTACACCCGGGTCACCGCCATCGCCACCGCCAGGACCGCGGCCAGGATGCCAAGCCGGCGGTCCACCAGCAGCAGGCCCGCGGCAACGGCGCCCACCACCAGTGCGTGATCGCTCGGGAAGGAAAAATCACTGGTGCGGGAGATCAGGACGTGCGCCCCGGCAATGACCGCATAGGGGCGGGGTCGCCTGATCGCATGGCCAATCAGCTGGCCGAGAGCCAACGCCACCAATGCCGCCGCCCCGGCCCAACAAACTCCACTGAGCCGGCTGGCGGGGTCGGGGCTCGGGCGGGCCCGCAGCCAACCGACGGCGAGGAGCACCGCGAAGGCAGCGACACCGTATTTGGCGTAGGCGACCGCCGGAGCGTGCGCCCACCCGGACTTCAGGGCCAGGGCGTTGAACCACCGGTACATCGAGGTATCCAAGGGACCGACCCCTCCTCCATTGGCCCGGGGCCCCATTGCTCCCGGCCACGGGCGCTCTCCCCCCGGGGGGTATGTTACGACGAGCAGTGTAGCAATCGTTACCGCACAGCCCTCGAGCTCCCGCGCCCTCGGACACGAGCCAAGTGGCTGAGCGCTTCCCCGGCCACCGCCGCGTTTGCTATCCTGCGAACACATGTTCCTCGACCGTCCCGTCCCCGACCTCACGCCGCCCCAGCGGGCGGCGGCGGCCTACACCGGGGGCCACCTGCTGATCGTCGCCGGCGCGGGGACCGGCAAGACCACGACGCTGACCGCACGGCTCTCCCACCTCGTGCGCAGCGGCGTCCCGGCCGAACGGATCCTGCTCCTCACCTTCAGCCGGCGGGCGGCCAGCGAGCTGCTGCAGCGCGCCGGGCAGGTGGCGGGCCAGGACGTGGCCGCCGCCGCCTGGGGAGGGACGTTCCACGCCATCGCCAACCGGCTGCTGCGCCGCCACGGCCGGGCCATCGGCGTCGCCCCGCAGTTCACGGTGATGGACCGCTCCGACACCGCCGACCTCCTGGCCCTGGTGCGCGACGAGATGGCCGCAGGCGACGGTCCCGGGCGCCGCCGGGCACGCAAGGAGACACTGGCCGACATCCTGAGCCGCTGCCTGAACGCCCGCATGCCGCTCACCGACCTCCTCCGGGCGCACTACCCGTGGTGCGCCGAGGAGCGGGACGAGATGGCCGGGGCCTTCTCCGCCTACACCGCCCGCAAGCGGGTGAGCGGCGTGCTGGACTACGACGACCTGCTGCTGTGCTGGGGCGCCCTGCTCGAGGTACCCGATGTCGCCGCGCTGCTGCAGGCGCAGTTCGACCACATCCTCGTGGACGAGTACCAGGACACCAACCCGCTGCAGGCCGACCTCCTGGAGGCGATGTGCCGGGGAGGTGCCCGGCTGACCGCCGTCGGGGACGACGCCCAGGCCATCTACTCGTTCCGGGCCGCCACCCACCGCAACATCATGGAGTTCCCCGCCCGCTTCGGCGCCGAGGTGGTCATCCTGGAGCAGAACCACCGCTCGACGCCGTCGATCCTGGCCGCCACCAACGCGGTGATCGCCGCGGCCGCCCAGCGCCACCCCAAGGAGTTGTGGTCCGCCCGGGCCGACCGCGCCCGGCCCGCCCTGCACCGCTGCAGCGACGAGGGCGACCAGTCCCGCCAGGTGTGCGCCGCCATCCTTGCCCACTTCGAGCAGGGCACCCCGCTGCGGGCGCAGGCCGTCCTGGTGCGCACCGCCCACCACAGCGATCTCCTGGAGCTGGAGCTCACCGCCCGCAACATCCCCTTCGTCAAGTACGGCGGCCTGCGGTTCCTGGAGGCGGCGCACGTGAAGGACCTGATGTGCCTCCTGCGCCTGGCCGAGAACCCGCACGACGAGTTGGCCTGGTTCCGGGTCCTGCAGTTCCTGGACGACGTCGGGCCGGTCTCAGCCCGGCGGATCACCGACGCCCTGGTGGGCTCGCAGCACCCGCTGGCGGCCCTGGCGACCTCCCCGCTGCCCGACGCCAGCCGGGACCTGGCCGCTGCCCTGGGGACCGCCGTCTCTGAGGCGTCGACGGTGGGGGCCGAGCGGGCAGGGGCGGCGGTGGAGCGGGTGCGCCTGTGGCTCGATCCGCTGCTGGAACGGCGCTACAGCGATGTGGACGCCCGCCGGGCGGACCTCGAGCAGCTCACGCTGGCGGCGTCGGCCTCGGGCGGGACGCTGCGCCAGTTCCTCGCCGAGCTGACCCTGGACCCACCGGCCTCCACCAGCGACCTGGCCGGCCCGCCGCACCTGGACGAGGACTACATCACCATCAGCACCATCCACTCGGCGAAGGGCTGCGAGTGGGACGTGGTGCACGTGATCCACCTGGCCGACGGCAATGTGCCGTCCGACCTCGCCACCGGCGATGCGGAGGCCATCGAGGAGGAGCGACGCCTGCTGTACGTCGCCATGACCCGGGCGCGCAACCACCTGTACTGCTATGTCCCGCTGCGCTACCACCACCGGCGCTTCGGCCTGGAGGACGGCCACGGCTACAGCCAGGTCACCCGGTTCTTCACGCCGGCGGTGCTGGCGTGCCTGGCGGACGGCTTCTCCCCGGCGGCGGCCCCGGACGACGGGCCGGGGCTGGGCCACGAGGTGTCCCGGCCGGCCATCGAACGGCTGGACCGGGAGCTGGCGAGGCTGTGGCAGTAGGGCGAGGCGCGTGGGCCGGGAGGGGCGCCAGCTGTGCGGCAGCGGTGTGCGTGGTGCCGTTGCGGACTGCCAGCGCCGAGCTCGCCGGCGATGTGGGGCCTACCCCTCGGCCAGCACCGCGAACCACAACCGGTCGGCGGTCGCCGCCACCAGGAGGCCGGTGTCGGCGTACCGGCGGTAGATCTCCCCGGAGGCGAGGGCCCGGCGCAGGTCGCTCCCCTCCACCAGGTCGGCGACGGCCCGGCGGTAGGCGTGCTCGACGCCCCGCGAGGTCTTGATGGCCTCACTCGCGGCCCGGGCGGCCTGTTCATGGGCATGACCCAGGTGCTCGATGCCCGAGCAGACTGAGGTCATGGCCTTCTGGATGGGGTCGGCCATCTCGGCGGCGAACCCGTCCGGCGCCCAGGTGAGGGCCTCGGCCTGGTGGACCAGGTTCTTGGCGGCGTTGACCACGCGGTCGCAGCGCTCGGAGATCACGTAGAGGTTCTCCTGGTTGACCGGGCTGGCGAGTACCCCCTGCAACCCATCGACCAGGGCTCGGCGGGCGTCGTCGGCGCGGTGCTCGAGGTCGCCCACCCGGCGGGCTGCCTCTTCGTCCCCGCCCTGGGACCACTCGGCGAGGGCATCGACGGCCTCGACGCTGACCCGGCTCTGCACCACCAGGAGGCCGAGGACGTCGGGGGTGGCCGCGCGCAGCAGCCGCTCCCACCAGGACCCGCTCATCCGGCCACCGCCCGCCACGCTGCCAGGAGCCCGGCACCCAGCAAGGCGCACGCCGGGACCGTGACCATCCAGGCCGCCACGATGGCCCCCACGCCCCGCCAGCGCACATGCCGCCGGCGGCGGGGGGTCGCCACGCCCACCATGCCCGAGGCGACCACCGTCGAGGTGGACAGCGGCAGCCCGAGCGCTCCCGAGCCCAGGATCACCGCCGCCGATGCGGTCTGGGCGGCGAGACCGCTCATCGCATCGATGGGCGCCAGCCCGCGCGCCACCCGGCGCACGATCCGGCGGCCGGTCAGGCCCGCGGCCAAGGCGAGCACCACGGCCACCGGCACCCGATCGGCGAGCGACAGTCCGTGGGCCGCGCCCGCCACCCCGGAGCCGCCCGCTCCTACGGCGAGCACGGCCATGGCCTTCTGCCCATCGTTGCTCCCGTCGGCCAGAGCGACTGCCGCGCAGGCGAGCCACACCCCGCCCCGCACTGCCCCGACCAACCGGCGCCGCAGCCGCTGCGCCAGCGCCCGGGCGGGCCCGGCGAGCAGAGCGGCTACGCCGGCACCGAGGAGGGGGGCCAGGACGATGCCGGCCAGGACGCCGTTCACCCCCACCAGCCGCAACCCGCGGAGCCCTCCCCACTCGACTGCGTGCCAGCCGCCGGCAACCAGGCCGGCCCCCGCCAGGCCGCCCACCAGCCCGACACTCGCGCTGGTGGGGATCCCCCGGCGGGTGGTGAGCTCCGTGAAGCCGATGGCGGCGACGCACCCGGTGGCCAGCGTGGGCTGGAGCAGGTGGGGCGGGACGTGGACCAGATGGAGGAGCGTAGCGGCGACGGCGGAGCCGGCCAGCAGTCCCCCGGCGAGATGCCAGAGGATGGCCCAGGCCACCACCCGCCAGTAGGACCGGGAGCCCGCCGAGATCAGTGCGGCGGCGGCATTCGGGGCGTCGGCAGTCCCCAGGAGCGCGGCCAGCCCCAGCGCTGCGGCAATCGTGCAGGCACGCCCGACCATAGCGGCAGTGTTCCCTGGCTCAGTGCCCCCACCGGGGGGAGGGTTGCGGGAGTGCTGGGCTCAGCGGCTGGAGGCCAGCCCCCGGCGGACCCGTTCGAACATGTCCCGGAACTGGCCCGCCTCCGCCGCGGTCAGCACGCCCCGCTCGATGCTCCTGTCGAGCACGGACTGGGCCTGCCGGAAGAAGTCCCCACCGGACTGCTGGGCAAAGTCGTCCATGCCCGCACCGGTCTCGCCCCGGAAGCGCTCGGCCGCATCCGCCTGGACCTGAGCCTCCTCCTCGCTGATCAGCCCGGCCGACAGCATGAGCGTGCTCATCGACACGCCCAGCCAGCGCGCTAGCAGACGCCACCGGTCGGGTGCCGGGCGGGCGGCCTCCAACTCCCAGAGCCGGTAGGCCGTCCGGGCGACTTCGAGCTCACGGGCCGCCTGCGCCTGGCTGATCCCGAGGGTGTCCCGGCGTGCCTTCAGCCGGTCAGCGAGCGAGATGGGTTCGGCCAGGGTCCCTCCCCCAGCACTCATGCCTCGGCCTGGGCCGGTACGGCGGTTTCGGCCGGCTCGATGCGGAGACGGGGATGTCCGGTGGGCAAGCAGATCTCGAACAGCCGGCGAACACTCTCCCGGGGGTTGCGCAGGACGAGCTGCGCGGGCGCCTGCAGGGCCGCAGCGGTCTCAAGGATGACCGACAGGCCGCGGCTGTCCATGAAGGTGAGGTCACTGACGTCGAGGATGATCCCCCGGGCATCGTGGTCGCCCGCCCCGGACAGCGCGGTGCGCAGCTGGTCCTCGACCGCCATGTCCAGCTCCCCGCTGAGGGTGAAGAACCCGGGCTCGCTCCCCGCTACGCCAAACATGTCACGGACGCCGGCCGCTGGGCTTGGAACTACCGCCTGAAACCTGTCTGACGTCTGACATGTTGCGGAGTACGATAGCGCACGCTCGCTCGCAGCGCAAATATCGGGGTTGAGGGGAGTTTCTGAGGAACTTCAGGTCCGCCCGCGCAGGCTTTGGGCTGCGCCCATCGGCAGCCGGAGCGCCGAAGCGACCAGCGTCACCACATCGCGGTCTGTTCTCGTCGAAACCCCTCGAGCCGCGCTTCTTTCCGCTCGGACTGGGTAGCCACCAATAGGCAGGAAGAGGCGACACGAGTGGCGAGACGAAAGGTGGCGAACCCATGCCTGACATCGGATTCATGCTTTCCAGCGAGGAGCTCGGCCCCACCGCCCAGGTGGAGGCGGGCCAGCGCGCGGCGGCGGTCGGCTTCCGGTCGGTGATGATCTCAGACCATTACCATCCATGGCTGGACAGCCAGGGCGAGAGTCCCTTCGTGTGGAGCGTCATCGGCGCCCTGGCCGCCAGCACCGACCTGCGGCTCGTCACGGGGGTCACCTGCCCCACCGTACGCCTGCACCCGGCGATCGTGGCACAGGCGGCCGCCACCTCCGCACTCCTGGCCCGGGGCCGGTTCGCGCTCGGCGTCGGCAGCGGGGAAGCCCTGAATGAGCACATCCTCGGGGACCGCTGGCCGCCCACGGACACCCGGCTGGACATGCTGGCCGAGGCGGTCGAGGTGATGCGGGAGCTGTGGAGCGGGCGGTGGGTGACCCATCACGGCCCGCACTACACCGTCGAGAAGGCCCGGCTGTACTCATGCCCGCCTGAGGCCCCCCCGGTCTTCGTCTCGGGCTTCGGGCCGCACTCGACTGCGCTCGCCGGGCGGATCGGCGATGGCTACGTCACCACCAAGCCGGACGCCGACTCCATCCGTGAGTACCGCCAGGCGGGCGGGCGCGGCCCGACCCTCGCAGCGTTGAAGGTGTGCTGGGGCGCCGACGAGGGCGCCGCCCGGAAGCTGGCCCATGAACGGTGGCGCACCACCGGGGTCCCGGGCGAACTCGCCCAGGAACTGCCGGTCCCGGCGCACTTCGAGCAGGCGTCTGCGCTGGTGAGCGAGGACATGGTGGCCGAGCGGATCGCCTGCGGGCCGGATCCGGAACGCCACGTCGCGGCGATCACCCGCTATGTCGAGGCGGGCTTCGACGAGATCTTCGTCACCCAGATCGGCGACGACCAGGCCGGCTTCCTCGATTTCTACGCCCGGGAGCTCCGCCCGCGCCTGGAGGGCCTGGCGGACTAGCCAAGGCCCCGGCCGGGGAGGCGCCGGCGAGCCGCCGATCGATTGCCCAGACCCTCCGCGCAGTCTGTGAGTGCTCAGTTCCGTATAGCACCCTCAAAACTCACAGACTGCTCAGAGCGAGGCGCTATGTCCTCGATCTTCCTGATCCGCCAGGGCGAGTCCGGCCGCCGCTCGGAGTGGACTGCGGCCGGCTCCGGCAGTTGGCTGGCACGGCCCCGACGTCGGGTGCACCACCCGGCCACTGGGCCACTGGGACACTGGGCTAGTGCGCAGCCTCAGGGCACGATGACCACGACCGGGGCCTGCCGGCCGCAGACCAGGTGGCGCCCGATGGAACCGGCAATGCGGTGGCGGGCCTTCCGGGACCTCCCGACGACGATGAGGTCCGCCCGGTGGCTGGCCGCCAGGGCGAGCAGCTCTCGGGCGGGGTCGCCCTTGGTATGTACGAAGGCGATCTCGACATCGAGGCCCGCCGTCCGCCGGGTGAGCTCCCGGTCCAGCTCACGGGCCCGCTCGGCAGCAGCCTGGTCCAATGCGGTGGCGTCGGCCACGACCCCGGACACCGCCGCCGCGGAGACCGCCGACGGGGCGTCGGGGCTGACGAGGACCGCCAGTACCCGGCCCCCGAGCCGCTGCGCCTCCCCGCAGGCCCAGGCCAGGGCGTCCCAGGAGGGCTCCGAGCCGTCCAGCCCGACCACGACGGTCGCCGGCTCCAGACGATCGGCGGCAGCGGACGCCGGCTCCCCGTCCGGGAGCGGGCGCGCGCTCATGCCGGTACCTCCGCTGGGACGCCGGCCCCGGCCAGCCGGGCTTCCCGCCGCGTCGGGGGGCGTTCCTCATCGGCCAGGGCCGCGAGCGTTTGGAGGGCAGGTAGGGCCGCCCGGAGGGCGTCGGCATCGGGCCGGCTCAGCTGGCCGATCAGGCGGGCGAAGGTGTCGGCCCCCGCCTGCCGGCGGGCACACAGGTAGCCCGCTCCCCCGCCGGTCAGCTCCACCAGCACCACCCGCTGGTCGCCCGCATCCCGGCGGCGGGCGACCAACCCGGAACGCTCCAGGGCGGTCACCACCGCGGTCATCGACGGCTGGGCGACGCCCTCGCTGGCGGCCAGCTCCGTGATCCGCCGGGGGCCGGCGCGCTCCAGCGTCGCCAACGTTGATAGGGCAGTGAGGCTGATCTCCCTGCTGGTGCGCACAACCACCGCCGCCAGCAACCGGAACAGCGCCTCCGCAGCGCCCGAGGGATCGTTGCTTTCCATGGTCCGATCCATAGCTCAACCTATATAGGTAGAAGTATAGACCTGTCGGGCTGGGGATCCGGCTGGCTCGGGGCAGGGACCGTTAAGAACCCCCGGTAGGGACGGGCACCCGGACCTCGAGCACGCCGCGGTGGATGCTGAGTTGGATCCCGCAGTCCCCGCACTCGGTGGGCAGCGGGATGCTGCGGACCAGAGAGGACTCGCCCTGGTAGCCCACGCGGACATCGAGAGTGGAGTCCAGGGCGGACACGTCGACATCGGGTCGGAGCCCGGCGTGGGGAAGCTGGACGCGTACCAGAAACTCGGCATCGTTATTCATGGGTGCCTCCGTCGTTGCCCGGGCGAAAGACCACCCGTTGACTATGGCTCAATCGGTGTTCGTGGTTCCAGATATACCCAGGGAATCCTCGCCTAACCGTGCCTGGCCGCCCGGTTGACCGGCACCGGGACATCTCGCCGGGCCCAGGTTTGGCGCGGCCCGGAGAGCGGAAGAATCCGCACATGTCAATGGCCGGCCTGCTGCAGTCCTCCGGGCTCCTTCTCGCCTTCGCCTGGCTTGTGCTCTGGTTCACCGGCTGGGCCGAGCGCCGCCTGGACCCCCGCGACCCGGCCATGCCCGTCGAGCCAGCGGTGCCCGACCCCGAAATTCCTGCCACCTGAAGCCCCGCTTCCGTCTGAGCCCGAGCGCGAATTATGAGCGCTAACCCGGCAGGCATCAAACTGCGAGCGTAAGCCGGAATTTACCATCGTTGGGAGTCGAGAGGCTCTCGGGCGCGGCCGAGTCTTGGCCCGCCCTGTGAGACGTCGGCTTCGAGAACTTCCCCGAACGGTGTTTGTCCGTGCCCCGCGGTGGGCATCGCACCAATGAGGCATCCGCAGCAGGAAGCGATGCGCCAGGCACGAGGACGGGACGTCGGTGGACTCGAAGGTGACGGTGGTGACGGGGGCGTCGGCCGGGATCGGCCGGGCGGTGGTACGTGAGATGGCCCGGCCGGGCGCCCGCATCGGCCTGCTGGCCCGGGGGGACGCCGGTCTGGAGGCCGCCGCCCGGGAGGTCGCCGAGGCGGGCGGGCGGGCACTCGCCATCCCCACCGATGTCGCCGACGCCGGGGAGGTCGACCGCGCGGCGCAGGCCGTTGAGCAGGAGTTCGGCCCGATCGACGTCTGGGTGAACGACGCCTTCTCGTCGGTGTTCGCCCCGTTCCTCGAGATCGACCCCGACGAGTTCCGGCGGGTCACCGAGGTCAGCTACCTCGGGTTCGTCCACGGCACCCGGGCGGCCCTCACCCGCATGGTGCCGCGCAACCGGGGCGTCGTCGTGCAGGTGGGCTCGGCCCTCGCCTACCGCGGCATCCCGCTGCAGAGCGCCTACTGCGGCGCCAAGCACGCCATCCAGGGGTTCACCGAGTCGGTGCGCTGCGAGCTGCGCCACCGGGGCAGCAAGGTGCGCATCACGATGGTGCAGATGCCGGCCCTCAACACGCCGCAGTTCAGCTGGGTGCTCTCCCGCCTGCCCAACCACCCGCAGCCCGTTCCTCCCATCTACCAGCCCGAGGTCGCCGCCCGGGCGGTGGCGTGGGCCGCCGAGCACGACCGCCGGGAGTGGTGGGTCGGGGCCTCGACGGCCGCCACCCTGATCGCCAATGCGGTGCTCCCCGGCGCGCTGGACTGGTACCTGGGCCGGACGGGTTTCTCCAGCCAGCAAACCGACCAGCCGAAGGACCCCGACCGGCCGGCCAACCTCTGGAAGCCGCAGGACGCCGACACCGATTACGGCGCCCACGGAATCTTCGACCGCCGGGCCCACCCCCGCAGCGCGCAATGGTGGGCAACGGCTCACCGGGCGACGCTGGCCGGGGCGGCCGGCGGTCTGGCGCTGACCGCAACCGCGGCCGCCTACCTGCGCAGTGGGCACCGATCGCCGCACGGGAAGTAAAGGAGCGAGGTCATGAGCAAGACACTTGCATCGGAACTACTGGTCGAGCGCCTGATCGCCTGGGACGTCGACACCATCTTCGGCCTGCCCGGCGACGGGATCAACGGCCTGATGGAGGCCCTGCGCCGCCACCAGGACAAGCTCCGCTTCGTGCTGGTTCACCACGAGGAGGCGGCCGCCTTCATGGCGTGCGGCTACGCCAAAGCCACGGGGCGCCTCGGGGTCTGCCTGGCCACTTCCGGGCCGGGCGGCATCCACCTTCTGAACGGGCTGTACGACGCCAAGCTGGACCACCAGCCGGTTCTGGCGATCACCGGCATGCAGGAAACCCAGCTATTGGGCACCGGCTACCAGCAGGAGGTGCACCTCGAGAAGCTCTACCAGGATGTGGCCGAGTACGACGTCTTCGTCCATGTGCCCGCCCAGATCCCCACGCTGGTGGACCTGGCAGTGCGCACCGCCCTGTCCCGGCGCACGGTCTCCCACATCACGATCCCCAACGACATCCAGGTGGCCGACGCCGAGACCAACCCCTGGGAGGCGGTGGCCCCGGCCCGGACACCGGCCAGCGCCCCCACCTATCTCGCCGCCCCGGGAGTGCCGAGGCCGGCGGACCTGGAGCGGGCCGCGGCGGTGCTGAACGCGGGCACCAAGGTGGTGCTGCTCGCCGGTGCCGGCGCGCTCGGGGCCCGCACCGAGCTGCTGGCGGTGGCCGACGTCCTGGGCAGCCCGATCGTCAAGACCCTGCCGGGCAAGGCGGCTGTGCCCGACGACAGCCCCCTCACCACCGGCGGCATCGGCCTGCTGGGCACCCGACCCTCCGAGGACGCCATGGAGGAGGCGGACACCCTCTTCATGGTGGGCACCAACTTCCCGTACACCAAGCACCTGCCCAAGCCGGATGCGGTGCGGGTGGTGCAGGTGGACACCGACCCGGTGAACGTCGGGAGCCGCATCCCTACCGAGGTGCCGCTGGTGGGCGACGCTGCCAGCACGCTCCAGGCCCTGCTCCCGTTGCTGCAGCGCAGCACCGACCGGAGCTTCCTGGAGACGGCCCAGTCCCGGATGCGGGACTGGCGGGAGAAGATGGCCGCCCTCGAAGACTCCGAGCGCGACCCCATCCAGCCCCAGTACCTCATGCGGGTCATCGACCGGCTGGCGGGCGATGACGCCATCCTCACCTGCGACTCGGGGACCATTGCCACCTGGGCGGCACGGCACTTCGACATGCGGGGGGACCGCCGCTTCTTCCTCTCCGGCAACCTCGCCACCATGGCCCCCGGGCTGCCCTATGCCAACGCCTGCCAGTGGGCGTTCCCGGGCCGCCAGGTGATCGCCTTCATCGGCGACGGCGGCTTCGCCATGCTGATGGCGGAGTTCCTGACCGCCATCCGCCACGACCTGCCGATCAAGGTCTTCATCAACAACAACGCCGAGTACGGCCAGATCCTGTGGGAGCAGATGGTGCTGGGCTTCCCGGAGTTCGGCGTGCGCCACAACGGCGTCGCCAACTTCGCCGGCTTCGCCGAGAGCAACGGCGCCCTCGGGCTGCGGGTGGAGCATCCGGGCGATGTGGAGCCCGCCGTGGCCAAAGCCCTGGCCCATGCCGGGCCGGCGGTGGTCGATGTCCTGACCAACCCCAACGAGCCCCCGCTGCCGCCCAAGGTGACCTACCAGCAGGCCAAGAAGTTCGCCGAGGCCTTCCTGCGGGGCCAGCCCCACAAGGCGACCATCGCCTCGACCTTGTTCCGGGACCAGCTGAGTGAGCTGAAGTCGTGAGGATGCCGACGCTGCCCCGCCGGCGGGCCCACCCTCGGCCCCACGGGTCGCCGGCGCAGGGGATCGACCACCTGGTGGCCAACATCGAGCACGGGCGCTTCGAGCGCTCGCTCTCCGGCCTCACCGCCGCTGCGGCGCTGGTGACCGGGGCGGAGATCTTCCTCGAGCACGACCGGGCCAGCTTTGGCAACACGATGATGTGGCTGCCGGTGGCGCTCACCCCGGTGGTGGCCGCGGCGGGGGTGGCGGGTGTGCTGAGCCGGCGCTGCGCCAAGACCGCCCTCCCGCTGGTCTCGGCGGTGGCGGTCGCCAACGGCCTCCAGGGCAGTTACCTGCACGTGCGGGGCATCGCCCAGCGGCCGGGAGGCTGGCGAGCAGCCCGCTACAACGTCGAGATGGGGCCGCCGCTGTTCGCCCCGTTGCTGTTCGCCATGGTGGGCGGCATGGGCCTGCTGGCTGCCATCCTGCGCCGGGAGCGGTCATGAAGCCGCGCTTCCCGGGCTACGACGTGCTGCAGCAGGCGGGCTCGTGGGATCTGGTGACCGCCGGGGTGGTGCTGGCCCGCCTCGCCCCGCCTCCCCCCCTGCGCTTCTTCACGGTGGATGAGGAGCGCGTCGCCCGGCCGCTGCTGGACCGGCTGCTGGCCCAGGACGGCCCGCCGGAGGATGAGAGCCGGATCCCGGTGCTGGAGCACATCGACGCCCGCCTGGCGGAGGGCGAGACCGACGGGTGGCACCACGACGACCTCCCGGAGGACGGCGAGGCATGGCGGCGTTCCCTGGCGGCGCTGGACGAGGACGCCCGCGCCGTCGAGGGGCAGCATTTCTGGGAGCTGAAGCGGCGGGCGCAGAACCGCCTGCTGGAGAATGTGCGCACGGCCAAAACGTGGCACGAGCTGCCCGCCAGCCGGGTCTGGAATCTGTGGATGCGCTACGCCTGCACCGGGTTTTACTCGCATCCCTCGGCGTGGAACGAGATGGGTTTCGGGGGTCCCGCCTACCCCCGCGGGTACAAGGCACTCGGCCTGGACCGCCGGGAGCCCTGGGAGGTGCGGGAGGTGGACGCCGAGGATCCCGAGCCCTGGGCACGGCGCGTGGAGGCCGCCCGGCAGCGCCAAGACAGTGATCACGCCGCCCGTTGAACGCCGTCCGTTGATCTCGATCCGTTGAACTCTGTTCGGCAGCGCAACGAGTCTGCCTGGCTGCTGCCGAACGACGGCAGCCGGACCAACCACGCCCTGCGGGCCTCGATGCGGCGCTTCGACGACGAGGAAGAGCTGGACCTCGTGGTGGTCGGCTGCGGCGCGGGCGGGGCGGTGCTCACCCAGCGCCTGGCGCGGAAGGGATGGAAGGTTGCCGCCCTGGAGGCGGGGCCGTTCTGGGAACCCGACCGCGACTGGGTGAGCGACGAGGCCGGCTCCCACCCCCTCTACTGGACCGAGCCCCGGGTCATCGGCGGCGGGGACCCGGTCCCCCTGGGGTCCAACAATTCGGGGCGGGGCGTGGGGGGGAGCACGGTGCACTTCGCCGGCTACACGCCGCGCCTGCACCCCTCGGACTTCCAGACCTACACCGCCGACGGGGTGGGTGCCGACTGGCCGATCACCTACCAGGAGCTGCGGCCCTATTACGAGGCCCTGGAGGCGGAGCTCCCGGTGGCCGGCCAGCACTGGCCCTGGGGCGACCCGCATGGCTATCCCCACTCGCCCCACCCGGTCAGCGGCCTGGGCATGATCTTCCAGCGCGGGTGCCAGCGGCTGGGCATCGACGTGCGGGTGGGGCCGGTGGCCATCACCAACGGGCGCTTCGGCAACCGGCCGCACTGCATCTACCGCGGCTTCTGCCTGCAGGGCTGCAAGGTCAACGCCAAGGCCTCCACGCTGATCACGCATGTGCCCGACGCCCTGGCCCACGGGGCCGAGATCCGGTCGGGGTCGATGGTGCGCAGTATCGAGATCGACGACCGCGGCCGGGCGAGCGGCGTCGTGTACTTCCGCGACGGCGTCGAGCGCCGCCAGCGCGCCCGGGCCGTGGCGGTGGCCGGGTATGCGATCGAGACCCCCCGCCTGCTGCTGAACTCGGCCTGCCGCCAGTTCCCCGATGGTGTCGGCAATGACCACGACCTCGTGGGTCGCTACGTGATGGTCCAGGGGGCCGCCCAGACCGCGGGGCGCTTCCCGGAGGAGGTGCGCATGTACAAGGCGCCGCCGCCCGAGGTGTCCACCGAAGCGTTCTACGAGACCGATCCCCGGGCGGACTACCGGCGGGGGTACTCGGTGCAGTGCATCGGCCCGCTGCCGATCACCTGGGCGGAGCACGTCGTGGCGGAGGGCCACTGGGGCCACGTGCTGCGCGAGTACCTGTGCGACTACGTCCACTGGGCCACCCTGGGCGTGCTGTGCGAGTTCCTCCCGCTGCCCGGCAACCGGGTGACGCTGGACGAGGAGCGGGACCGGCACGGGATCCCTGTCGCCCGCTTCGACTACACGCAGTGCGACAACGACCGGGCCCTGATGCGGGCGGGCAGCCAGAAGATGGCGGAGATCCTCGACGCCGCCGGGGCGCAGGACACGGTGACCATCGCCCGCTACGCCCACCTGGTGGGCGGCGCCCGGATGGGCGCCGGTCCCGAGACCGGGGTGGTGGACCGCAACCTGCGCAGCTTCGCCGTCCCCAACCTCTACGTCACCGACGGCAGCGTGCTGCCGACGCAGGGGGCTGCCAACCCGGCCCTCACCATCATGGCCTTGGCGGCCCGGTGCGCCGACCACCTGGCGGGGGGCGCGGCGAGCGCATGACCGAGGCACCCATCGATCGGCTGGACATCCGGGTCTACACCGTCCCCACGGAGGAACCCGAGGCCGATGGCACGATGACCTGGGAGGCCACAACCGTGGTGGTGGCCGAACCCTGGGTCGGCACCGTCCGGGGGCTGGGCTTCACGTACGGCAGCCCGGCGTGCGCCAACCTGATCACCGAGCTGCTCCATGGCCAGGTGGTGGGATCGGATGCACTCGACGTGGGCGGGACTTGGGCCCGCATGGTGGCCGCGGTGCGCAATGCCGGACGCCCGGGGGTGGCGTCGGCCGCCATCGCTGCCGTGGACATCGGGCTGTGGGACCTGAAGGCGCGGCTGCTGGACCTGCCTCTGGCCCGCCTGCTGGGCATGGTGCGCGAGACGGTGCCGGTCTACGGCAGCGGCGGGTTCACCAGCTACACCGACGGCCGGCTCGGCGCCCAGCTCGGCGGCTGGGTGCACGACCTCGGCATCCCCCGGGTGAAGATGAAGATCGGCACCGACTGGGGCACCCGCCCGGCGCGCGACCTGGACCGCATGCGCGTCGCGCGCGACGCGATCGGCTCCGGGCCGGAACTGTTCGTGGATGCCAACGGCGCGTTCTCGGCCAAGCAGGCGGTCCGGTTGGCGCGTGCAGCCGGGGGCCTCGGGGTCACGTGGTTTGAAGAGCCGGTGTCCTCCGACGACCTCCCGGGGCTCGCCGAGGTGCGCGGCCTGATCGAGGCGGACGTCGCCGCCGGCGAATACGGCTACGACCTCACCTACTTCCAGCGCATGTGCGCCGCGGGGGCGGTGGACGTCTTGCAGGCGGACGCGTCGCGGTGCGCCGGGATCACCGACTGGCTGCGGGCGGCGGCGGTCGCCGCGGCGCACGGCCTGGAGATCTCCGGGCACTGCGCCCAGTCCCTGCACGCCCATCCGGCGTGCGCGGTGCCGAACCTGCGCCACCTGGAGTACTTCCACGACCACGCCCGGGTGGACCGCCTGTTGTTCGATGGCGTCCTGACCCCGGCGGGCGGCGAGCTGCGCCCCGACCTGTCCCGCCCGGGCATCGGCCTGGAGCTGAAGGAGGCGGACGCCGACCGGTGGCGGCCGTGAGCGACGGCTCCCCCCCGCCTATCGGCGAGTACGCCTTCCTGTCCGACTGCCAGGGTGCCGCCCTGGTATCCCGGGACGGGGCGGTCGACTGGTGCTGCATGCCCCGCTTCGATTCGGGCCCGGTCTTCGACCGGCTGCTGGATTGGGAGGGAGGTGGCTGCTGCCAGGTCAGGCCGTCTTCGGGTGACTTCTCCTCGAGCCGGGAATACGTCGGCCGGTCGCTGGTGCTGGCGACTACCTTTGACTGCCCGGAGGGCCGGGCGCGGGTCACCGACTGCCTGGCAACGGGCGGCGCCCACCGGGAACTCATCCGCCTGGTGGAGGGCCTGGAGGGATCGGTGCCGCTCTCGGTCGAGGTCCGCCCCCGCTTCGACTACGGCGGTGTCCGGCCTTGGGTCCGCCAGCACGCCCCCACCCTGTTCAGTGCGGTGGGGGGCAACGATGCGCTCGTGATCAGCAGCGACATGGCCCTGGAGCGCACTTCCACGCACGACCTCACCGGCGCAGTGCGGGTGGCGGCGGGCGAGCGCCGGCGGCTCTCCGTCGCCTACTGGCGGCCGGAGGACATCGACCCGTCGCCGCCGACCGGGCCGGGGCCCGATGCCCTCGACGAGCGGGTGGAGGCCACGGTGGACTGGTGGCAGGCCTGGGGCGCCTCAGTGGCCCTCGAGGGCCCGTTCCACGGCGAGGTGGTGCGCTCGGCGCTGGTGCTGAAGGGGCTGACGTTCGCCCCCACCGGCGCCGTGGTTGCGGCCCCGACGGCGTCGCTCCCCGAGGAGATCGGCGGCAGCCGGAACTGGGACTACCGCTACAGCTGGATCCGGGACTCGCAGTTCAGCGTGCGCTCCCTGACCGAGGTCGGCTGCACCTCGGAGGCCGATCGGCTGCGGGGCTTCATCGAGCGCACCACCGCCGGATCGGCGGAGTCGCTGCAGATCATGTACGGCGTCGGCGGGGAACGCCGCCTCACCGAGGTGGAGGTGGACCTCGCGGGCTACCGGGGGTCCCGCCCGGTGCGGGTGGGCAACGCCGCCGCCGGCCAGCGCCAGCTGGACGCCTTCGGTTACCTGGTGGAGCTGGCCTGGCGCTGGCACGAGCGCGGCCACTCCCCCGACGAGGAGTACTGGCGGTTCCTGGTCAGCGTGGTCGATCGGGCGGTGGAACTCTGGCCCGAGCCCGACTCCGGCATCTGGGAGATGCGCTGCAACCCCCAGCACTTCGTGCACTCCAAGGTGATGTGCTGGGCGGCGCTCGACCGGGCCGTCCGCATGGCCCGGGCAACCGGCAGCCCGGCGCCGGTGGAACGCTGGGCAGGGGTGCGGGACGAGATCCGCGCCGCCGTCGAGCGGGACGGGTACGACCCGGTGCGGGGGGTGTTCCGCCAGGCGTTCGGCTCGGCCGAGCTGGATGCCGCCCTGCTCCTGCTGCCCACGGTGGACTTCGTGGCCGCCACCGACGACCGCATGGTGCGCACCACCGATGCGGTGGCCGCCGATCTGGAGGACGGGGGCCTGGTGCGCCGCTACCGCAGCGACGACCAGCTCCCGGGCACCGAGGGGACGTTCCTGGCGTGCACGTTCTGGCTGGCGGAGATCCTGGCACTGCAGGGCCGCCGTGAGCAGGCCCGGCAGTGGTTCGACCGGGCACGCTCGGCGGCCAACGAGCTCGGCCTGTTCCCCGAGGAGTCGTCGGCATCGGGGGAGGCGCTGGGCAACTTCCCTCAGGGCCTGACGCACCTTTCGCACATCGCTGCGGCGGTGGCGCTGTGCGGGTGAGCCTCATCCCCGGGGGCGCCCGTCCTGGATCCGTTCGTCCGGGATCCGTTTGTCCGGGGGGTGCTCGTCGGGGGGGTGCTCGTCCGGGGGGTGCTCGTCCGGGAACAGCGGTGCCCACATGGGCACGGGGATGCCCAGGGCGCGGTTGAGGGCCCAGGTCGCTGCCACTACCAGCACTACGCCTACCATGAGCGCCAGGAGATCCACCGGCTTCGCCAGCAACCCCAGGGCCACGATGAGCGCGGTCGCCCCCGCCGGGGGATGCGGGGACCGGATCAGCACCAGGAGCCCCTCGGTCACGCCCACCGACAGGCCGGCGGCCACCCCCCGGCTCACGGAGAAGGCGGCGCCAAACTCGCCGGTATGCGTCAACCGGAAGGCGTGGACCGCCGCGACACCGGCCAGCAGCGCCACCGCATGGCCGACCAGCGTGTTGCGCGGGCTGGCCTCGGGGTCCATCGGCGACTCGAAGCACAGGAAGACCGACGGGCCCAGGCTCGGGAAGATGAGCGGCCGCCGGAGCAGCCATGCGGCCACCCCGGCAACCGCCATGGTGAGCGAGACCGCGATCGTCACGTAGAGGGCGTCCCCCCGGACCCCGAAGCGCTGCACGACGCGGGCGTGGACGCCGTAGCGGGGCCGGTTGACCCCCCGGAGCCGGCGAGTCCGCGGCATAGTGACTCTCCGTTCCCTGGTGGCGCCCGCCCGTTTCTGTATCTACCCTCGTGAGCCCGGTTGTGGGGCACCGGACATCGAGTTGGGTCTACGGCCGGGCCTCGAACACCCGGTTGAAGGGCGTTTCGGCGGCCCGGCGGAACCGGCGGAAGCCGGCTTCGGCCAGCATCGCCGCCCAGGTGGCCTGGGGGACCTGGCTGCCCAGCGCTGCACCGTCGCCCAGCATCCCCGAGGGGGTGCAGATGGTGGTCGAGGCGCCGTAGAAGATCCGGCCCACGGGGTTCAGGTTGTCGGCGGGGCTCTCGCCCGCCATCGGCTCGACGATCATCCAGGTGCCGTCGTGGGCGAGGGTCGAGCGCACGTGGCGGGCGGCGCCGGCTGGGTCCCCCATGTCGTGCAGGCAGTCGAAGAACGTCACCAGGTCGTAGCCGGTGCCCGGGTAGTCGGCGGCGCCCGCCACCTCGAAGGCCACACGGTCACCGACGCCGGCGTTGGCGGCTCGCTTGCGTGCGGTGGCGACGGAGGCCTCGTGGTAGTCGAACCCGGTGAAGGTCGATGCCGGGAAGGCCTGGGCCATCAGGATCGTGGACGAGCCGTGGCCGCACCCGATATCGGCGACGGCGGCCCCCGCCCCCAGCTTGGCCGGCACGTCGTCCAGAGCCGGGAGCCACGCGGAAACGAGATTGCCAACGTAGCCCGGACGGAAGAAGCGCTCGGTGCCGGTGAAGAGGTCCTGGTGGTGCTCGTGCCAGCCCAGCCCCTCGCCGGTGCGGAAACGCGCCTCGATCTTGTCGAGGTCCCGAGCGGTGGACAGTGCCAGCATGATGCCGCCCGGGAGGAACGCCGGGCTTTCCTCGTCGGCCAGGCAGAACGCCTGCTCCTCACTGAGCGAGAACACCTCGGCGGCCTCGTCGGCAGTCACGTAGCCGCCCGCCGCCTGGTTCAGCAGCCACTCCCGCACGTACCGCTCGGCGCACCCGGTGTGGCCGGCCAGCTGGGCCGTCGTCTGCGGCCCGTGCTCGGCGAGCGCCCGGTACAGGCCCAGCCGGTCCCCGATGACCACCAGGGGGGCCGAGAACGTCGCCCCGAGGTCGCCGACAAAACCGCCGATGAAGCGCTCCAGCACTGCCTGATCAAGAGCCATCCCACTCCTCCTTCTCGCCCTGCTCCCGTGGAGCTGCCGGCGTGCCCGCTGCCCGTCGGCGATGGAGGGCAGGCTCCCGCTTCCGGGTAGCAGCCCGGTTGCAGGGGAACGGGACGGCGGCTGCAACCGGGTTGCAAGCAAACTGCAACCCGGCCGGACAACGATGTGCCAGCACATACCGCCCGGTCCGAGGAGGATGCCGTGATGACCGCAGTCCGCGAGCCGACCCGCAGCCCAACTACCGCCAAGAGCGTGCCCCCGCGGCCCGCCGGCACCCTCGTCCGGCAGGTGGTGGCCCCGTCGGTGGCGGCACTGGTGGGATCGGGCACCCGGTCGCCGATGGTCCCTGAGGACTCCTACTCGGGCGCCCGGTTCGAGTGGGTGGTGATCGGAGGCGTGCGCCACGTCCTGAAGTACCAGGACCTCCGCGACGACATCTTCATGCGGGCAACCGGGGACGTGGGCCACCGCTACGTGGCCCTCTGGGAGTCCGGCGTGCTGGACGCGCTGCCCGAGGTCATCGACCACGCCACGGTGGGATGCGCGCTCGAGGGGCGGGTGGGAGCCATCCTCATGCGCGACGTCGGCGACCGCCTGCTACCCCCCGGCGACATCGTGTTCCCGATGGACCAGCACCGGCGCTTCCTGGCCCACATGGCAGCGCTGCACGCGGCCTTCTGGGGTTTCCGAGACACCGTGGGCCTGACACCCCTTGCCAACCGCTACGTGTTCTTCACACCCGCCATGGCGGGGCTGGAAGCCCGGCGGGGAGGCGTGCTCCCGCCCATCCTGGAGATGACGGTCAAGGGGTGGGCGGCGTTCCGGGGCTTGGCCCCGGAGCTGGCCGGGGTGATCGCCGCCCTCCATACGGACGCCACACCCCTGCTGGATGCTCTCGCCGCCCTGCCGCACACGTTGGTGCACGGGGACTGGAAGGCCGGGAACCTCGGCGAGCAGCCCGACGGCCGCACGGTGCTCCTCGACTGGGGCGAGCTACCCGGCGAGGCGTCGCCCCTCGCCGACCTGGCCTGGTACCTGTCGATCAACGCCGCCCGGCTCCCGGAGTCCAAGCTCGACACCGCAGCGGCCTACCGGCAGGAGCTGGAGCGCTGCGGCGTCGCCACCGCCCCCTGGTGGGAGGACGCCTTCGCCGTGGAGATGCTGGCGACGACGATGCAGCTGGGCTGGAACAAGGCCCTGGGCGACCAGGCCGAGATGGACTGGTGGCGTCATTGGGCGGGCCGGGGTGCCCGGTGCCTCGGGCTGGCGTGACCGCGGAGCCCGTGGAGGCCGGATACGAAGACCCCGAGGGGTGGGCGGAGCGCGCCGCCGTCGTCTACCGGCCCCTGGCGCGACTCTTGGTGCAGCGCTGCAGCCCCATCCGGTTCGAGCCGGGCATGCGGGTGCTCGATGCCGGCACCGGCACGGGCCTCGTGGCCGACGCCTTGGCCGCGGCTGGGGGCCTCCGCGTCGTCGGCGTGGACCGTTCCGCCGCCATGCTGGCGCACCGGCGGGCTGCCCGGCCGCCGGGCGTCCAGGCCGACGCCCTCCGGCTGCCCTTCGCCGACGGTTCCTTCGACGCCTGGGTCGGCGCCTTCCTGCTCAACCACCTCCCGCCGGAGCAGCCCCTCCGGGAGGCGGCCCGGGTCCTGCGCCCGGGCGGCGCCGTCCTGGCCTCGACGTGGCCCGCCGTCCAGGACGACCCGGTGAAGGCGGCAATCGACGAGGTCGCCCGGCGGGCGGGATGGGTCCCACCGGGGTGGTACGGCGAGATGAAACGGGACCTCGACGCCGTCTCGGGCGACCCCGACCGGCTGGGGGCGCTGGCCACGCAAGCAGGGCTGGTGGAAGTCGAAGCCCGCACCGTCTCCGCCCGCTTGGAGGGCCCGACGGCGGCGGCCATCGTCGACTACCGGCTGGCGCTGCCCCACTACACGGCCTGGCGGGCCGAGGCCGCGCCCGAGACCCTGGCGGCGGTGCGCCAGCTGGGGGCCGCGGCCGTCCAGACGATCCTGGACGGCGAGGGCTGGACGCTCCGCATGGTGGTGCTGGCCGCGCGGGCCTGAGGGCAGGGCGGGGGCAGGGGCGCCGTCCCCCAGGCAATCCGTCCCTGCCGACCCCGCCCCGTGCGCCACCAAGAACCTGACGTTTCTATCCCAGCCGGGCCGCTACGGCACTGCGGAGCCGGTCGGCGTGGGGCCCGGCCCGGGCCAGCAGGGCCTCGGCCTGGCGGGCGGCCAGTCCCCGCCAGCCGGGCGAGCCGAAGGCGTCGGCGACCTCGGCGGTGAGCCGCCAGGCTTCCAGGCCCGCCAGACGCGGGAGGCGCTGCAAGGCCGCCGCCGCCACTTGGGGATCGACCTCCCGCCCGGCCCGCCGGGCGGCCGCCGCCGCCACCAGCGCGGCCTGCACCTCGTAGCGGACGGCTCCTTGGGCCGAGGCATCCCCGGCGAGACCGCCCGCTTCTTCGGCCGCGGCATGCGGATCGCCGGCGGCCATGGCCAGGCGGGCACGCAGCAGCCGGGCCCGCAGCCGTAACCGCCAGGAGAACGAGAACTCACCGGCGGCCAGCTGGACCCCCCGGTCCAGGAGCTCGTGAGCAGCCGCGAGGTCGCCCGCCTGCAGGCGGCCGTCCGCCAGGTCGAGGACGCCGTGGGTGTGGGACTCGAGCATGGCCACGCCCTGCGAGGTCTCGATCGCCTCGGCGTTGAGCTCGTCGGCCCGCTCCCCCTCGCCCAGGCTGCGCAGTACCCAGGCGCGGACATTGCGGGCGCGGGGCGCCCAGCGCCAAGCCCCCATCCGCTCGATGTCGGCGTCGAGCGCGTCGAGCGTGCGCAGGGCCTCGTCGGGACGACCCAGCATCGCCAGCGCCATGGCGGCCGACATGCCGGCGTAGGCGTTGGGGAAGCCCAGCGACGCCGTGGACACGGCCAGGGCGCTGCGGGTCAGGGCAACCGTGTCCTCGGGCCGGCCCTGGTTCAACCGCAGCCAGCCCAACCACACCGCCGGGAGGCCGGGGTCCGGTGCCTCGGTCACCGCCTCGGCCAAGCGCAGCTCCGCACCGGCAAGATCGCCCCGGGCCAGCGAGACCCAGCCCCCGAGCCCGAGGCAGACGGACCGCAGGGCCGGGTCGGTGCCGTGGTGGGCGCCGTCGTCTGCCCGGGCCAGCGCCCGGTCGAACTGGCGCTGGAAGTGAGCGACCCAGGCCTCCACCTCGTCCGCCTCCTCCCGGGCTCCGAGGGTCCGGGCCGCGGCGAGGTCCTCCTCCGCATCGGTGTAGCGGCCGAGAACCGCTCGGGCCCGGGCCCGCAGCACCCTGGGGGCGGCACCGTCGGACAGGGAGATGGCGGTGTCCAGCATGGCGATGGCCGCCTCGGCGTCGAAGCGGTCCAGAGCCGCGGTGGCCGCGGCGACCAGCGCCATCGAGGCCTCCACCGCTTCGCCACCGAGGCGGGCGTGGTGGGCGAGGACGAGGGGCGGGACCAGCCGGCGGGACACAAGCGCCCGGGATGCCTCCCGGTGGATGAGTGACCGGGCGGCGGGCGACACCGCGGCGTGGAGGGCATCCCGGATCAGGGCGTGGCGGAAGGCGAACACCCCGCCCCGGTCCTCGAGGAGGCCCCGGCGCACGCCCTCCTCCAGGTGGTCGAGCAACTCCACGGGGCTGCCGCCGGTGACCGACACCAGGACATCCAGGTCGACCTCGGGCCCGAGCACGGCCGCCGCCCGCAGGGTCCTGGCCGCCGGACCCAACCGGTCGCACCGGCGGGACACCGCCTCGGTGATCGAGGCCGGGACCTCCCCCGTGTCCGGGGCAGCCGCCAGCTCGACAGCGAAGAGCGGGTTGCCGGCGCTGCGCCCGAAGACGGCGTCGGCGCGCTCGGCCCCCACGATGGCAGCCACTGCGGCGCGGTCCAGCGGACCGAGCCGGAGAACGGTGCCGGCGTCGAGCCGGAATCCCTCGCCCGAGCGCACACCGAGGACCACCAGGACGGCGGCATCGGCGAGCGCCCGCTCCACCTGGGCGACCCAGGCCAGGGTGGCGGCGTCGGCGGCATGGGCGTCGTCCAGCACGATGACCGCGGGAGCCGTTGCGGCCACTTCCCGCACGGCAGTCCGGAGCGCGCCCAGTAGGAGGGCCTGGCCAGCGCCGGGATCGGTCAGTGCGGCGAGCGTCGCGGCCTCGCCCGTCCCCGACCGGCCCAGCAGCGGGAGCAGCAGGCCGAGGCCAGCCGCCTCGGGAGCGTCACGACCTCCCGCGGTCAGGAGGTCGATGGCCTCGAGGACCGGTTGCAGGGGCAGGGTCCGGCCCAACTCGTCGCAGGTCACGAACGCTAGGTGGGCGCCCCCTGCCTGGGCGAGTGCCGCCCAGGTGCGGAGCAGCCGGGTCTTGCCCATGCCCGCCTCACCATCGACGACCACCACCCTGGCCTGCCCCCCGGCGGCGCGTGCTAGGGCAGCGTCCAGGACGGCCAGCTCGGGGGCCCGGCCGGGGAGGGCGCTGGCCGTCGGGCCGGCCGGCGCTCCGGCGAATTGCGGGGCGTCGAAGGGCGTCCCCCGCAGGAGGGCTGCGTGCAGGTCGGAGGTCTCCGCACCGGGGTCGGTACCCAGGTCCTCGGCGAGACGCTCGGCGAACCGGGCGTACGCCGCCAGCGCCGAGGCCGGCCTGCCGCTGGCGCCGAGCGCCGCCATCAGGGTGCGCAACGCCGCCTCGTCGTAGCCGTCGCGGGCGAGGGCCTGCTCGGCCAGCTCGGCGGCGACCAGCGGCTCCCCGGCGGCAAGGGCGGCACTGGCGCCCACTCTCTGTGCGCGCCCGATCGCCCGGCTGGCTGCCGCCCGTTCCGCTGCCGCCCACTCGGCGTCGGCCTCGCCGGCCAGGAAGGGGCCGCGCACCATCGCCAGCGCGGCGCCTGCTGCCGTGCGGGCGGCGGCGAAGGCCCCGGCCTGGAATCGGCGCTCCGCCTCGTCAGCGAGGTCGCCCAGAGCCACGACATCGACCCAGTCGCAGGCGAGCGTGTAGCCGGCTCCGGAACGCGCCAGGCGCCCCGCCCCCAGCACCCGGCGCAGCCGGCTGACCAGCACGGCCACCTGGTGGGCGGGATCGGCCGGCGCGCCCTCGGGCCACAGGATGTCGACGAGCACATCGACGCCGACCGGCCTGGAGCGGCCCAGGGCCAGCGCCGCCACGAGGGTGCGGGCCTTGCGGCTACCGAGCGCTGCCGCGTCCAGGCCCTCGACCCGGAGGTCGCCGAGCAACCGGATCCGCAGATCCTGCATGGGGCCATGATGAAGCGAGGGCGGGCTCAGCGGTGCGGGTCTCCCGCTTTCGAGTCGCCGGGAAGGGCCACCCTGGGTGGACGGGTTCAGGGGCGTCGAAGGGCCTGGGGGCTCCTGATCACGGGACCAAGCTGTGCGGCCTCCCGGGCAACCGATTGCCGCCGCACCTTGGTGCCGGGGGTTCCTCTCAATAGAACCTCTCAATAGAACCCTGCTGACGGGCTGTCTTCATGCGGTGTCCCGCCTCGCGCGGTGCCCACATCAAAATTCTGGCGACTTTTTTTGCTGGGGCGCGTTTTTGGCCGTTCCCTGTCGTACCCGTGTGCTAGTGTCCTGGTTATCGAACTGGTGTTCGTGTAGATGGATGCAAGGAGAGCGGGATGGAGACTGCGATGCTGGAGGCGATGCCGGCTGCGGAGCTGGCCGGGGCGATTTCCTCGCAGCATGCCGTGGTGGTGGCCGCCCAGGCGGAGCTGATCTCCTTGATCGCTGCGTTCGACGCCCGGGAGGGTTGGCGGGCCGACGGGGCCAAGTCGATGGCCGCCTGGCTGGTCGCCGGCCTGCACGTCACCTACGCCACCGCCTCGGAATGGGTGGGCCTCGCTGCGGCGCTGCCCGGGTTGCCGGCGCTGGCGTCGTCGCTGTCCTCGGGGGCGCTGAACCTGGAATCTGCGGCCGCGGCCGCCAAGCTGGTGGGCGGGGATGCCTCGGGGGCGGTGACCGATGCGGGGGTGACTGCGGAGGCCGAGGCCCTGCCCGCCGACTTCCTGCGCACCGCGGTGCGCCGCCAGGAGCAGGTGGCGGCCCAGGAATCCGGCGAACGGCCCCGGCCAGGTTTTCGTGGTCGCATTCGGCCGACGGCTGGACCACCTTCCGGGGCAGCCTGCCCCCCGCCGAGGGCGCAGCGGTGATCGCCGCGGTGCAGCGGGCGGAGACCGACGAGCCCGACCCGGCTACCGGTGCGTTCGACCCGCCCGAGGTCCGGGCCGCCGAGGGCCTGGTGGCGCTGGCCTCCACCGCCCTGCGGGAGGACGCCGACCCGGACCGGGCCTGCGTCGTGGTGCACGTCTCGGTGGAGGCCCTGGTGTCGGGCCGGGGCATAGGGGAGCTGGAGAGCGGGGGTGCCATCCCGGCCTCGGTGGTGCGCCGGCTGGCGTGCGACGGGCGGATCGAGGCGGTGCTGGAGATGGGAGGAGCCATCGTGCACATCGGGGCGGCCCGCCAGGCGATCCCGCCCCATATCACCCGTCAGCTCAAGTACCGGGACAAGACCTGCCGGTTCCCGGGCTGCGGCGCCCGCCGCCATCTGCACGGCCACCACCTCATCCACTCCGCCGATGGCGGGCCGACCAAGGTGCGGAATCTGGCCCTCCTGTGCCAACGGCATCACACCCTGGTGCACGACGGGGGCTGGTCGGTGACGGGCAATCCCGAGCCCGGGCCGGGGGCCCGGGACCAGCTGCAGTTCCTGCGGCCGGACGGGACCCTCTTCGTGCCCCACACACCGCCGGGGCTGCCGGCGGTGGCGGGCATGGATCTCATGGCCGCCTTACGGAGCCGGGAGTGACGATGGCCCGGACGCGTCTCGCCCGCCCCGAGGGGGCGGGGGTGGACACGCGGGCCGGGCGGCCCGGGCGGGGTTCCGGCGAGGCGAAGGCTGCCGTTCTGCGGGACGGGCCGGTGTCAGCGCCGGGCGAGGGCCTGGCTCTTGTCCCGCAGGGCGCCCAGCAGCTCTTGGAAGGCCTTGTGAAAGTTGTCCACTCCCTGATCCTCAAGGGTGTGGGCCACGTCCTCCATGTCGATGCCGAGGTCGGCCAGGGCCTGCAGGGCACGGCGCGCCCCATCGGCGTCGGCGTCGATGGTGCGGGCCAGCACGCCCCGGTCCTCGAAGGCGGTGATGGTCTTCTCCGGCAACGTATTGACAGTATCCGGGCCGATGAGCTCATCGACGTACAGGGTCTCCGGGTAGGCAGGATTCTTGGTGGAGGTGGAGGCCCACAGCGGCCGCTGGAGATGCGCCCCGGCCGCGGCCAGGCGCTCCCAGCGCTCCCCGGAGAACTGCTCGCGGAAGAGTTGGTAGGCAACCTGGGCCTGGGCCAAGGCCGCTTTGCCCAGCAGGCCCTTCCCAGAGTCGCCCAGGGCTCCCAGCCGCTTGTCCACCTCGGTGTCCACGCGGCTGACGAAAAACGACGCCACGCTGTGCACCTGCCTCGGGTCCCCGCCCGTGGCCAGGAAAGTCTCCAGGCCGCTGAGGTACGCCTCGATGACGTCGGCGTAGCGGCTGAGCGAGAAGATCAGCGTGATGTTGATGCTCCGGCCCTCCGCCACCATGGTCTTGATTGCCGGCACGCCCTCCGCCGTGGCAGGGATCTTGACCAGCACGTTGGGCTGCGCGATCCGCTCGTGGAGGCCTCGGGCGGCCGCAATGGTGCCTTCGGTGTCCCGGGCCAGCTCGGGAGCCACCTCCACCGAGATGAAGCCGTCGTCGCCCCGGCTCTCGTCGTAGGTGGGGCGCAGGATGCGGAGGGCGTGGTTGATGTCCTCCAGCACCATCTCCCAGTAGGCATCCTCCACGGGGCGGCCCTCGGCGATCAGGCGGCCGAACTGCTCGTCGTAGGCGTCCGACCCTTCGATGGCCTTGGCGAAGATCGTGGGATTGGACGTCACGCCCCGGATGCCGTCGGAGACCATCCGGGCCAGGGTCCCCTCCAGCAGGTAAGGGCGGGTGAGGTTGTCCAACCAGGGGCTCTGCCCCTGCTCCTCGTACAGCCGTTGCAGCTTGGTCCGAAGCATGGTGACTCTCCATTCTCGAGACAGGCTGCCCCTGTCAGCAGTGTATGTACCCCGATTGCCTGGGTAAGGGTCCTGGTGGACGGTTCGGAGAAAGGAGCCCTTCATGCGCAATGGAACCGCTCCCTCGCCCCTTCGCACGGTGGTCGACGGGGCCGCCGCCGGGCTCATGGGGACGATCGCCATGGACGCGGTGCGCTACGCCGAGGCCCGCCGCTCGGGCAGCACCGGCAGCTTCAAGGACTTCGAGTTGGCCCGGGCGGTCCGGGGCTGGGACTCCGCTCCTGCCCCCGGGCAGTTCGGGCGGCGCCTCATCGAGGGCCTGCGCCAGAAGCCGCTCGACGCCAGCAAGGCCCAACCCACAACGGCGGCCGTGCACGTGGCCACCGGGGCATTGTGGGGGGCGCTGTTCGGGCTGGTGGCCGGCTCCCTGGACCGGGGGCGCTGGGCCTGGGCCGTGCTCTACGGTCCTCTGGTCTGGGGTGCGAACTACGGCGTCCTGAGCGCACTCGGCCTCTACCGGGGGGTCACCGAGGAGGAGCCCTCCTCGGTGGCCAAGGACATCGGGGTCCACCTGGTCTACGGCCTGTCTGGTGCGCTGGCGTACCGCCTCGTGCACCGCCGGGCACGCTCTCGGCCCACCGGCTGAGACCGATGGCGGCCCTGGTCGTCACCATCTCATCCAGCTACGGGGCCGGCGGGAGCATCGTGGGCCCCCGGGTGGCCGAAGAGCTGGGACTGCCGTACTGGGACCGGGCGTGGGCACCCGAGGCGGTCGCCCGGGCGGGCGGTGAGGCAGCGCGGGAAGGCCTGAGCCTCGAGGAGCACGCCGACGGAGTCCTGCGCCGGCTCTTCACGGCCGCCGCCCGGATGCCGGCGGCCGTGGGCGCGATCGCTCCCCCGCCCACGGCGCCCCTCAGTGACGAGGAGCGCTTCCGGGCCGCCAACGAGGCGGGGATCCTGGACCTCGTCCGCCGGGGGGGCGGGGTCATCCGCGGCCGGGGGGCGGCAGCGTTCCTCGGCAGGCAGCCCGGATGCCTGCATGTCCGCCTGGATGGCCCCGAAGCCACTAGGCTCGCCCTGGGGATGCGCATCGAGGGCATTGACGAGCAGGAGGCGCGCCGGCGCCTGGTGGCGACCGACCGCACCCGGGAGCAGTATGTCCGGCGCTTCTACAGCCGCGACGTGCACGACCCGGAGCTCTACGACCTGACCCTGGACACCGGCGAGACCGACCTCGCGGCGTGCACCGGGATCATCGTGGAGGCCGCCCGGACGCACATGAACCGCCAGGCAACGTGACCGTGCTCGTGCCGGCGCAGGAGCTGGTGGACCGGATGCTGGCCACGGTCTCGCCACTGCTGCCGGTGGCGCTCCCCCTGCGCGCGGCCGCCGGACGGGTGGCCGCCGAGCCCGTCCGGGCCCCGTCCCGGCTCCCCCGCTTCACCAACTCGGCCATGGACGGCTTCGCAGTGCGGGCCAGCGACCTGCACGGCTCCGGCCCGGTCCGCCTGCGCATTGCCGGGCACGCCTGGGCGGGCGAGCCGTGGGGTGGGTCGGTCGGCGAGGGCCAAGCGGTCCAGATCGCCACCGGCGCGGCCCTGCCCCTGGGGGCCGACACCGTCATCCCGGTGGAAGCGGTCGCTGTCGAGGAGGGCTGGGTCGTGGTGCCCGCCGGTGCCCCGCCGGGCGCGCACGTGCGCCGGGCGGGCGAGGACGTGACCGAGCAGGACGTCGTCGTGCCCGCGGGAGCCGTGCTGGGACCGGGCCAGGTGGCGGCGTGCGCCGCGCTGGGCATCCGTCACGTGGTCGTGCACCCGCCCGCCCGGGTGGCGATCGTCCCCACGGGCAGCGAGGTGCGCGCTGCCGGCGACGCGCTTGGCCCCGGAGACATCCACGACGCCGTGTCCCCCGCCCTGGCCATGCTGCTCGGCGAGATCGGCGCCTACGCCTGCCCCCACCCCCCCGTCCCGGACAGCGCCCCGGACATCATGGCCGCCCTCGGCCAGGCCGCCCTCGAATGCGACCTGCTGCTCACCATCGGGGGGGTGTCGGCGGGCGAGCGCGACCTGGTCCGCCGGCTGAACACCGTGGGCCACATCGATCCGTTCCAGGTGGCGCTCCGCCCCGCCAAGCCCTTCGCCTTCGGCAAGCTCTTCGACCGGCCCCTGGTGGGGCTGCCCGGGAACCCGGGGGCGGCGCTCATTGCCTTCGAGGTGCTCGCCCGGCCCGTCATCCTGCGCCTCCAGGGCCGCCCGGCGCTCCCCCGGCCCGCCGTCCGGGCGGTCCTCACCGAGCCCCTCGAAGGGTCGCCCGACCGGCTCCGGCTGGTCGCCGTCCAGGTCTGGCGGGACGGGCAGGGCGGGCTGCTCGCCCGGCCGGTGGCGCACCAGGGTGCCGGCATGGTGGCTGCGCTGGCGGCGGCCCAGGGTTGGGCCTACGTTGCACCCGGAGCCGGCTCCCGGCCGGCGGGCGACGAGATCGACGTGGCCCTGCTGACCGAGCCCGGCTGCCAGTAAGAATCTTGACAGTAAGCTTCTTGTCAGCTATCATCTGTGTAGCAAGGTATGACTGGCTGAGGAGGTGACTGGTATGGCAATTGCAGTGCGGCGGTTCTCCCCCTGGTCCAGCTTCAACGAGCTGCAGCGGGAGACCGACCAGTTGATGCGCAACGTCCTGGCAGGCGCAGGGATGTTCGGTGGGACCCCGGCCCTGGCGTCGGGCGGCCAGCAGTCGGGGGCCTGGATGCCGGCGGTGGACGTGCTCGCTCGGGACAAGGACATCGTGGTGCGGGCCGAACTGCCCGGCATCGACCCCTCCCGGGACGTCGAGATCTCGGTGCACGACGGCGTGCTGACCGTGCGCGGCGAGCGCCGGCAGGAGGAACAGACCAAGGACGACCGCTACATGCGAGTCGAGCGCCGCTACGGATCCTTCGAGCGCACCCTGGCCATCCCCGAGGGCGTGAACCCGGAGGGCATCCAGGCGTCGTACGACAACGGCGTGCTCGAGGTCACCATCCCGGGCGCGGCCCAGGAATCGGCGCCCCGGCGGATCCCGGTGCAGGTTGCCGCCACGGCCATGCCGGCGGCAGACGGGCACGAAGCGTAGGGTCGAGCGCAGTCCGGAAGGGAGGACCCGCAGAGACCTCTCTGCGGGTTCCCTCGCGAGGGGACCGAGGGGACCGAGGCCACTGATGGCGGGACTGGAGAGCGAGGCGCGGCTGCTCGGGGCCTCCCTGGGACTGGCCGGGCACCTGGAGCACATTGCCCGCCACCTGGACCGGGTCCGGAGCCGCGCCCTCGCCCTGGAGGGGCTGACCCCGCGGGATGTCGAGGTGCTGAACGCCCTCGGGCGAGCCGGCCCCCCGTACCGCCTCTCGCAGGGGCAGCTGGCGCGCAGCGCCCAGCTCACATCGGGGGGCATGACCGGGCAGGCGGACCGCATGGAACTGGCCGGCTGGGTCACCCGGAGCCCCGATCCCGACGACCGCCGGGGGGTGCTGATCTGCCTCACCGAGGCGGGCCAGGCAGTGCTGCAACGCTCGCTCGGGACCTACCTCGGGGACGCCGACCGGGCGCTGGCGGTGCTGGATACCAGAGACCGGGCCGCGCTGGCCGTGCTGCTGGCCCGGGTGGTCTCCGGCCTCAGCGAGGAGCCGCCCCCCGGGAGCCGTCGCGGGGGCTCATAGCGGGTCGGCCTCCGTCACCGCCCGCCGCCGCACTCGCCATGCGTCGGCGCTGCGGGCCGACAGTCGCCTCGGGGTCCCGGGCCGACGCCCGGCCCGCCTCCACCACGGCGAAGCGCTCCAGCGCCGCCCCGGTGGCAACGGCCACCGCCCCCAGCTTCTCAAACGAACCGGTCACCACCGCGGCGGCCCCGGCGACGGTGCAGGCCGTGGAGGCCCGGCCCAGAGCCCCGGCCCGCCCCTCGTGGTAGGCCCGGGCCACGTCGGGCTCCAGCCGCCGGCGGAGCCGCTGGGCGGACAGGATCTCGGCGACCGCACCCCCGAGCAGGAGGCGGCGGGCGGCCCCCGCGTCCTGCGCCGGGGCCAGGAACACCCCCAACGCGCCCGCACTCGCCGCCGCCCCGGCGGCGAAGAGCAGCGGCAGGTCGTCGCCCGCCGCCTGCCACGCCGGCACCGCGGTATCGGCGAGAAGCACCGCCGTGTAGGTGGCCACCGCCGGGCCGAGGCATGCCGCCGCGCCATCGGCCAGAGCACCGGCCGCCGGCAGGGCGAGGGAGTCGGCCGCGACGCCCACCCCGAGCGCAGCGCCGAAGGCGGACAGGATCCAGGACCCCACGTTCATCGGCGAGGTGGGCTTGAAGACCCGCAGCATGTTGGCGAAGCGGCTGGGGCGGCCGAGGTCCCGGATGAGGAACCCGGTGCTCAGTCCGAGCGCGCCCAGCGCCACCAGGCGGCTCTGCCGGGCCAGCCGCCGGTTCCGGGTGAGCCGGCTGCCGGCCGCCAGGAGCGCCGATCCGCCGGCCAGGCCGCCGGTGAACAGGTAGGCCGGGATGGGCCACTTCCACACCGGCTCCTTCAGGATCGGGCGCCCGTAGTAGCTCTCCGGGGTGGCCCGGGGCACCATCGGCTGCTCGCGGGGCGGCATGGGCTACGAGCGAACGAACGCCGCCAGGGCGCCCGCCGCCAGGGCGCCCGCGGCCAGGGCGGCCCGGCGCCACATCCGGGGCAGCTCGGCGGGCCGAGGATCGGGGGGCAGGCCGTAGACCTCGGGACGGTCGAGCAGCAGGAAGAAGGCTCCGAAGCCACCGACCCCGTCGGCCGGATCCGCGCCGTAGAGCTGTGCCCCCTCCTCCCCCGCCTCGTGCAGCGTCTGCAGCCGACCCTCGGCCCGCCGGCGCAGTTCCAGCAGGGGGCCGAACTGGATCGATTCGGTGGGGCAGGCCTGGGCGCACGCGGGCTGCAGGCCACCGTGGAGCCGGTCGTAGCACAAGGTGCACTTGAAGACCCGCCCGTCCTCCGGGCGTTGGTCGATGACCCCGAAGGGGCACGCCGGCACGCAGTAGCCGCACCCGTTGCACACGTCCTCCTGCACCACCACCGTCCCGAACTCCGTACGGATCAGGGCGCCGGTGGGGCACACCTCCAGGCAGGCGGCGGACGTGCAGTGCTTGCAGACATCCGAGCTCATCAGCCAACGCAGGCCCTGTTCGGACTGCTCGATGAAGGCCACATGGCGCCACGTGCTGGCGCCCAGGCCGCCGGTGTTGTCGTAGGAGGTGCCCAGGAAGGCGAGGCCGTCCTCGGGAACCCCGTTCCACTCCTTGCACGCCACCTCGCACGCTTTGCAGCCGATGCAGACGCTGGTGTCGGTGAAGAAGCCCACCCGCTCCGGCCCGGGTTCCCACCCGGCCCGGGCGGCCGGATCCGAGAGCCGCGTCACCGGGCGCCTCGTAGATCGGCGGGCAGGCCGGCCCGCTCCCGGTAGCTGGCCACGAGGCGGCTGACCGCCGGCCCCCGGGGCCGGCGCCCGGGCCGGATGTCGCAGGTGGCTGCCTTGACCTCCTGGATGTGCACGTTGGGGTCCAGCACGATCGACGCCAGGTCGTTGGCCCCATCGCCGGTCACCAGGCCCTGGCTCCCCCAGTGGTAGGGCAGGCCCACCTGGTGGATCCGCTGGCCCTGCACCTGCAGCGGGGCCATCCGGTCGGTCACCAGGACCCGGGCCTCGATGGCCGCCCGGGGCGTGACGATCGTGGCCCACCCACCGTGGGTGAGGCCGCGTTCAGCGGCTAGCTCGGGGTGGACCTCGCAGAACATCTCGGGCTGCAGCTCGGACAGCACGTGCAGGGTGCGCGACATCGCGCCCGCGGTGTGGTGCTCGGTCAGCCGGTAGGTGGTGAACACGTAGGGGAAGACCCCGGCCCCGGGCTCCGAGGCGTACCGGTTGCCCTCCCGGTCGAAGCGCTGCCGGGCGGGGTTGGACTGCTGGCGGTACAGGGTGTTGCGGAAGGGCGACTCCTCGGGCTCGTAGTGCACCGGCAGCGGGCCGTCCTTCAGCCCGTGGGGCACGAAGAGCCACCCGAGGCCATCGGACTGCATGACGAACGGGTCAGTGCCCCGCAGGGCGTGCTCCGCCCGGGCTCCGGGCGGCGGCTGGTAGTCCGGAGCCATGGTCTTGGTGCAGTCGGCGGCGTCGTGGCCGGTCCACTCGCCCTTGGCCGCGTCCCACCAGACGTAGGCCTTGCGCTCCGACCACGGCTCACCACCCGGGGTGGCCGACGCCCGGTTGTAGAGCAGGCGGCGGTTGGCGGGCCAGGCCCAGCCCCATTCGGGCGCCACCCAGCTCTGGCGGTCGCCGGGTGTCCGCCGGGCGGTCTGGTTCTCCTCGCCGGCGTAGCAGCCGCAGTAGATCCAGCAGCCGCACACCGTGGAGCCGTCGGCCTTCAGCTGCGTGTAGGTGTCCAGCGCATGCCCAGCACCGTCCCACCCGTTGATCTCACGCAGGACCGCCCCGGCGCCGGGATCCTCGTGCGGCCCGCTCACCGGATAGTCCCAGGTGAGCTCCAGCACGGGCCGGTCCCGCGCGTCGCCCGAGGCGGCCAGCTTCTGCCGCACGATGCGCCCGAGGTGGTAGTAGAACCACAGGTCGGAGCGGGCATCGCCGGGCGGCTCGACCGCCTTGTGGCGCCACTGCAGCAGGCGCTGGGTGTTGGTGAACGTGCCCTCCTTCTCGGTGTGCGCCGCCGCCGGCATCAAGAACACCTCGGTGCCGATCTCCCCGGTGCGCAGCTCCTCCGACTCGATCTCCGGGCTGTCGTACCAGAACGAGGCGGTCTCGATCTCGGCGAAGTCCCGCACCACCAGCCAGTCGAGGTTGGCCAGCGCCCGCCGGTGCAGGCTGCCGTTGGCCGAGCCGACCGCCGGGTTCTCCCCGATGACGAAGAACCCTTTGACGGTCCCGTCCAGCATCCCGAGGATGCTCTGGTAGCTGGAATGGTCACCGTTGATGCGGGGCAGGTAGTCGAAGCAGTAGTCGTTCGCCGCCGTGGCGGCCGGCCCCCACCAGGCCTTGAGCAGGCTGGTCACGTAGGCGTCCATGTGGCCCCAGTAGCCGTTCTCGGCGCCGTCCCGGGCGATGAACTCCCCCAAGCTGGAATGCGTGTGGGCGTGCGGCATCGGGATGTAGCCGGGCAGCAGGTTGTACAGCGTCGGGATGTCCGTGGACCCCTGGATGCTGGCGTGGCCCCGCAGGGCCATGATCCCCCCGCCCGGGCGGCCGATGTTGCCCAGCAGGAGCTGGATGATGGCCGCCGTGCGGATGTACTGCACGCCGACGCTGTGCTGGGTCCAGCCCACGGAGTAGACGAAGGCGGACGTCCGCTCGGGCCCGGAGTTGGCGCACAGGGCCTCGGCCACCCGTAGGAACACCGGCTGCGGCACCCCGCACAGCTCCTCGACCACCGCGGGCGTATAGCGTGCGAAATGTCTCTTCAGGATCTGGAACACGCAGCGGGGGTGCTGCAGCGTCGGGTCGGTGTGGGCGGCGTGCCCGGTACCCGCCTCCCCGTGGCCCCCGAACTCGCCGCCCGCCGCCGACCCCGCCTGCTCCCGTTGGCCGGCGGAGGACTGGACCCGGGTCCCCTCGTAGGTCCAGCTCGCCTGGTCGTAGGTGCCGGATTCGGGGTCGAAGCCCGAGAACAGGCCGTCGAGGTCCTCGGTGTCGGCGAATTCCGGGCTCACAATTGCCGAGGCGTTGGTATAGGCCTTGACGTAGTCGGAGAACTCCCGGCCGTTCGCCAGGATGTAGTGCACGATGCCCCCCAGGAAGGCGATATCGGACCCGGCGCGGAGTGGGACGTGCAGGTCGGCCACCGCGCTCGTGCGGGTGAACCGGGGGTCGACGTGGATCACCGTCGCTCCACGGGATTTCGCCTCCATCACCCACTGGAAGCCCACGGGGTGGCACTCGGCCATGTTGGAGCCCTGGATGACGATGCAGTCGGCATTCGCCAGATCCTGCTGAAAGGTCGTGGCGCCGCCCCGGCCGAACGAGGTCCCCAAACTGGGGACAGTGCTGGAGTGTCAAATCCGGGCTTGATTCTCGATCTGCACCGCTCCCAGCGCGGTATAGAGCTTTTTCATGAGGTAGTTCTCCTCGATGTCGAGGGTGGCGCCCCCGAGGCTGGCCACGCCCATGGTCCGGCGCAGCGTGCGGCCCTGGCCGTCGACGTCCTCCCAACCCTCCCGCCGGGTGGCCAGCAGGCGGTCGGCGATCATGTCCATCGCCTGGCTGAGGGGGATCTCCTCCCAGCGGGTGCCGTAGGGCCGGCGGTACCGCACGGTCCGGAGCCGGCCGGGCCGGGTCACCAGCTCCTTGCTGGCGGCGCCCTTCGGGCACAGCCGGCCCCGGGATATCGGGCTGTCGGGATCACCCTCGATCTGGACGACCTTTCCGTCCTTCACGAAGATCCGTTGCCCGCAGCCCACCGCGCAGTACGGGCACACCGATTGGACCACCTCGGCCGCCTCGGTCCGGGGACGCAGGCCACGGGTTCGATCGGAGATCGCCGCCTCCCCCAAGCCCCAACGGTCCTTCCCGACCAGTTGGCGGAGTGCAGGCCAGCGCGCCAAGCGCGCCCCCGGGAAGCGGGAATCCATGCCGGGTCGGTACCCACTTTGACGCGACCTAACACCGCCGCACGGGCCGGTTTTGGTCCGGTGGTTTCGGGTAACCACTTGGTAACAGATGTTTGCCGGAGGAATTGGAAGATATTGGCTGATGGATATCTCAGGGCGCCGGGCTGACGCCACCCCCAGCCACACCCGACAGATGCCGAAGCCGTCTTCACCTCCGGTGAGGACCGTGGAATTGGGGACCGTGAAAGGAGGGGGCCATGGGCCTCGAAGACAAAGCCGAAGCCGGTATTGACAAGGCGAAGGGCAAGGCCAAAGAAGCGATCGGAAAGACCACCGACGACCGATCCATGGAAGCGGAGGGGCACATCGATCAGGCCAAGGGGGGCGCAAAGCAGGCCTGGGAGCATGTGAAGGATGCAGCCAAGGGCTGACCGGCCTGCGGTCACGACCAACAGATGGATCCCGGAGAGGATCCACGCGAAAGGAGCTCATCATGAGCGAGAGCCCAGCGCATGTCCCTGGGGTTCCCAAAGGTGAGGAAACCGTGGAGCGTGAGGGCCGCGAGCCCGGGCGCTACCCGACCGGCAGCGATGACACCCCCGCCGGCCGCCCCCACGGGACATCGACGGCCCGGGATGACACCGGGGTCGACCCCCAGGAGCCCGTCACGGGAGGCACTCCGAAGGGATAAGGAGAGAACTGCGCGACACAAAGGGCCCGGTCTCCGGGCCCTTTGTTTTTTTGTCACTGGAGAGAACAGAAAGGATGCGCCGCGATGAGTGATGAGGGCATCGAAGAGATGGAAGCTATTGCCGAGGAGATGAAGGAGGAGCAGGAAGAGATCCTGAAGCGCCTCGATCCGTACCACGGTCCCAATGCGGTGACCGGTCCCACCCGGGATGCAGGGGGGCCATCGGCAAACGCGTAAACGGGGCGTCGGCCGCAGCGAACACCCGCCGGACCGCCAAATGGCAGCTGAGCCCGACTACCCAACCCGCCGCCACGTCGGTCAGGTAGTGCGAACGGCTGGCCACCAATGCCCCGTGCGACGCGAGGACCAGGGCGGCGAGCGGCGCCGCCAGGCGGGGGGTGGCCCTCATCACGCCGAGCGCGAATGCGAGCTGCGTCGCGGCGTGCCCAGAGGGGAACGACGACGTTAAGGGCGGATGGAGTCGCCGGCGTGCCGCCGGGGGCCGGGGGCGGCGGAACGCGGGCTTCAAGAGAAGGTTCGCCACGACAACCGCGAGAACTGCGCCGGATACACCGCACACGACGCCATCGATTGCCCGGTCGTCGCCCTCGCAGAGCACCAATGTCCCGAGGGCGAACCAGGTGCGTGATTCCTGGAAGATCCGGCCGATCCTCACTGGCCAGGGCAGCGCTTGGCGCTCCGTGCTGGTCAGTCCCATGCGCCGCTCACGCCCCAATCAGTGCCGGCGCAACCGAAGGGTACCGAGCGGTTCGACGACGCGCAGCTGCCCGGCGGGCCGGAGAGGCCCCGCCGGGCAGGCACAGGTGAACTCGATGGCTTAGACGTCTTCCTCGATGACGGTCCTGTGCCGGCTGCCACCACCGAAGCCGCCCCAGCTGCTCCAGAAGACCAGCGAGAGGAGGGCGCCAATGATGCCCACGACCATCAGGATGACGCCGATAGTGTGGAGGTTAAAGCCTCGCGTATTGTTGACCGAGATGGCGAAGTCAAGGATCGCCCCGACTGCGATGAGGAAGATGCTGGTTCCCAGGCCCATGTCGTTCTCCTTTCAAGATGGCTTCTAGCTTGGCTTGGATCCATCCGTATGATTCCCATCTGGGGGCGTAGCAAATCCTTGGGCGTCCCGGATAACCGGTTTACGGCGCCCGAGGGCGACGTAGCATGCGGCGCCCACCGGGATCGGCAGCCAGAACTGCACCAGCCGGTAGGCCAGGACCCCCAGCACGGCTATGCCCCGGGGGGACCCGAAGCCGACCAGGGTCGGGACCAGGATCCCCTCGACCACACCGAGCCCGCCCGGGGTCACCGGGATGGCCGCCAGGACATTGGCGATGCCATAGGCGACCAGAAGCCCATCCGGATTTTCGAAGTGCCCGAACGCCGCCAGGAAGATGTAGAGCGACGCGGCGTCCAAGACCCAGTTCAGGCACGCCCATCCCAGGGCCCGCCTGAGGAGTGCGCGGTCATTCGTCAGCGTCTGGATGCGCCGGGCAAGGTCGTGGACGATGCGCTCCATGTCGAAGCGCCGGACGTAGGGCAGCCTCCGTGCCAGTGCCCCCACCCACCGGGCGGCCCGGTCCTGGCCCCGGGTGAGCAGGACGACCGCGGCGGCGAACAGGCCGATGGCGGCCCCGCCGACGGCGGCGGCGAGGCCATACAGCGGGTTGAACCCGCTCACCGGGATCGACACCACCAACGCCAGCCACAGGATGAGGTTGAGCACCACGGCCGAGCCCAGACCCTGCGTGGCGAGGACGAAGCCCGCCTCGGGGCCGGTCGCTCCCTCGCCGGTCAGCAGGCGGAAGCCCAGGGCCTCCCCACCCGCTGCCCCGCCGGGCAGGATGTGGCTGATGGCCAGGGTGGCCAGGTCGATGCGCCACACCCGGGAGAACCGGCCGACGCCCTTCGGCAGCAGGATCTGCGTGAGGCGGGCGTAGCTCGCCAGGCTCGCCGCCTGCAGGGCCACCCCGAGCAGCACGTAGCCCAGGTTCACCCGGCCCAGCAGGTGGACGGACTTGTGGAGACCCACAATTTGCGGGAGGACCAGGTACTCCACCACGGCTGCCATCACCAGCACGAGGACCAGCCGGCGCACGGGGTGCCGGGAGATCACCCGGCGCCAGTACGGGGCCTTCGCCGACGGAGAGGAAGCGGACGGAGCGAGGGGCATACCGCTTTCGTACCCCGCGCACGTCGTTTGGTGCGCAGGGCCACCGGGTAACCGCGAACCATGGTCCACGACGTGGCCGGCCTGTTCCGGCCGGCCCAACCCGGCTCCATGCGCGAGGGCGCCCGGTCGATCGCGCCCTAGTACCACCGACCTCCCCTGCGCGCACCCATTCCGGTCGGAATCCGGGCCTCGATCCCTCGATGGCGCATCACATCGGAAGGTCCATCACAACGGAAGGGTCCATCACAACACGAGGCTGCGAAAGGATGAAACGCCGTGCTGGAAACCGAAGAGTTCCCCCTCGGGCTCGCGCCCACCAAGGACCCGGCGTGGCTCGTGATCGTCGATGACGTCGAGGCCGCGCAGGAACCGGCCGTCGAGTCCTGGCTGACCGTGAGTAACGGGCGCTTCGCGGTGCGGGGGCTCCTGCCCGGCTCGGCGGGGATCCCGCACCCTGCCTGCTTCGTGGCGGGGTTCTACGGCAACGCCGACGGCGATATCTCGTCCCTGGAACTCGTGCCATGCCCGGACGTGGCGAGCATCAGGGTCGCGCTCGAGCCCCCCTTCCCGCCCGCGGGGGGCCCGGCCCGGGGATGCCGGCGGATCCTGGACCTGGCGCAGGGCGTGCTCTTCACGACCCAGACCCTGCCCGGCGACCGGGCCCTCACGACCGTGCGCTTTGCCTCCATGGCGGAGCGCAGCCTGCTGGCCGTGGCGGCGCAGGTGCACGGGGACAGGCCGGCTGCCCTGTCCGCCCCGGTGTTCGTGCAGGCCGACTCGGTCCTGCGGTCCGCCGAGGTGCGCCGGACCGAGCAGGTCGACGTGCACCTCCACGGCCATGCCGAGCGCCAGGTCCACATGGCCGTGGCCACCCATGCCGAGCGGGACTCGCTGCACCGGGTGGCGGCGTTCCACCGCTCGTACGCCCCCCCGGAGGAGGCGGATGCCGCGCGCTCGGCACTCGAGCACGCCCGGGGGGCCGGACTGGCCCGCGCTGCCCAGCACCACCGGGCCGCCGTCGCCGACCGCTGGCGGGATGCCGCGGTGGAGGTCGCGGGAGCCCCGGAGTTCCAGCGCGCGCTGAGTTTTGCGCTCTTCCACCTCATGTGCTCGGGGGACCCGGAGTGCGAGACCGCGTCGATCGGGGCCCGGGGGCTCACCGGCACCGGGTACCGGGGGCACGTGTTCTGGGACACCGACGTCTTCGTCGTGCCCTTCTTCACCTACACCCACCCGGCGACCGCCCGGGCACTGCTTGCCTACCGCTACCGGACCCTCGACGCGGCCCGGGAACGGGCAGGTGAGTACCGGGGCGCGCTCTTTCCCTGGGAAGGAGCGGATACCGGCGAGGACTGCACACCGGCGGTGATCCGCCTCCCGGACGGGACCGCCGTGGACGTGCTGACCGGCCAGCAGGAGATCCACATCTCGGCGGACGTCGCCTGGGCCGTCTGGCAGTACTGGCAGGTCACCGGCGACGACGGCTTCATGGCGGACATGGGCACCGAGCTGCTGGTGGAGACCGCCCGCTTCTGGGCCTCGCGGGCAACCGTGGGCGAGGACCGCCGGTACCACATCACCGGCGTCATCGGCCCGGACGAGTACCACGAGGAGGTGACCGACAACGCGTTCACCAATGTGATGGCGCGCCAGAACCTGCGCTGGGCCGCCGAGGCGGTCGCCTGGATGGCGAAGGCTCGGCCGGGAGGCTGGGAATCGCTGGCCGGCCGGCTGCGGTTCGAGAGCTCCGAGCTGGCGGGCTGGGAGGCGGTCGCCTCGGGCCTGGCCAGCGGGCTGCACACCTCCGGCCCGGAGGCCGGCCTCTACGAGGAGTTCGCCGGGTACTTCGCCCTGGAAGACCTCCGGGCGGAGGACTTCGGCCGGCGGCCCTTCGCCGGTGAGCGGGTCCTGGGCACCAAGCGGTTGCGCCGGAGCCAGATCATCAAGCAGGCGGACGTGGTCATGCTGGCTCACCTCTTGCCCGGCGTGGTGCCCGTGGAGAGCGCCCGCACCAACTACCGGTACTACGAGCCCCGGACGGCGCACGGCAGCTCGCTCTCGCCTGCCATCCACGCCGCCCTGGCCGCCCGCACCGGCGACCTCGCCTCGGCCATGGCCAATCTCGACCTGGCGGCGCGGGTCGACTTGGACGACCGGATGGGCAACGCCTCGGAGGGGCTGCACCTGGCGGCAATGGGCGGCCTGTGGCAGGCGATGGTGTTCGGCTTCGGCGGGGTGGCGCCGGAGAGCGGGGGTCTGCGCCTGGATCCGGTGCTCCCTGAGCAGTGGGACCGGTTACGTTTCGCCCTCCGGTTCCGGGGCACCCGGGTTGCGGTCGAAGCCTCGGCCCGCGCCCTCACGGTGGACCTCGACGGCGACGCGGCGGTGGCCACGGGCAGCACGCCCCTCGCCCGGTTGGCGGCGGGCTCGTACCGGGCTGAGCGCACCCCGGGCGCCGGCTGGTCGGAGCTCCGGCGATGACGCCGCCACCGGAGCGGACCGAGCCAGCGCTCCCCCTCGGCCGCCTGGACGCCTGCATCTTCGACATGGACGGCGTCGTCACCGACACCGCCCGGACCCACTTCGCCGCCTGGAAGCGGATGTTCGATGCCTTCCTGGAAGACGCCGAACCGTTCACCAAGCAGGACTACCTGCTCTACGTGGACGGCAAGACCCGGTACGAGGGGGCCGAAAGCTTCCTGCAGGCCCGGGGGGTGTCCCTGCCCTGGGGTTCGCCGCAGGATGCGCCGGGCACCCCGACGGTGTGTGGGCTGGCCAACCGCAAGGATGCCTACTTCATCGATCAGGTGAGGAGCGCCGGCGTGGACCGCTACGAGTCCACCGTTGCCCTCCTGCACCGACTGCGGGCGAGCGGCCGGAAGACCGCCGTCGTGTCCGCCAGCCGCAACGCCACCGAGGTGCTGACCGCGGCCCGGGTCCTTGATCTGTTCGACGCCAAGGTGGACGGCGTGGATGCCGACACACTCGGCCTCGCCAGCAAGCCCGACCCCGCCCTCTTCCTGGAAGCCTGCCGCCGGCTGGACCTGCCGCCCGGCCGGGCCGCGGTATTCGAAGATGCCCTGGCCGGCGTCGCCGCCGGGCGCCGGGGGGAGTTCGGCTTTGTGGTGGGGCTCGACCGGGCGGGACAGGCCGTTGCCCTCCGGGAGGCGGGGGCCGACGTGGTCGTGCCCGACATCGAACAACTGAACGTGGACGCCGGGACCTGAGCCCGGCTGGCCCCTACCAGCGTTTAGGCACGTGGTTGCCGCATAGTACGCCGCCGCATGGAGGGGGCAATCTCGGACAGGTCTGCTTAAGTATTAGGTGAAGAACCGACCGAGGTTTGCGGACCGGTACTGAATGGGAATTCTCCGTTCCTACAGATACGGAGGAACGGATTTGGCACGGACAGGACAGCGCGACCCGGCACGCTCTGAGGTCGATACCAAATCTGAGGGCGCGTCGCCGGTCTGGCGGCAGTACCTGCGGGCAATGGGCCCCGGCCTCGTCACCGGTGCTTCCGACGATGACCCCTCCGGCATCGCCACCTACGCCCAGACCGGGGCGCAATTCCGCTTCGGCATGCTCTGGGCCGCCCTGATCACCCTGCCGCTGATGGCCGCGGTCCAGGAAATTTGCGACCGCACCGCTCTGGCCACGGGCAAGGACATGGGCACCCTGGTGGCCAAGCGGTTCCACTCCTGGGCCCGGGTGCTGATCGGCATCCTCCTGGGGGCGCTGATCGCCGCCAACGCGTTGAACATCGCCGCCGACCTGGCCGCCATCGGCTCCGGCATGCAGCTCCTGCACGCCGGATCGCCGGCATGGTGGGCGTTGGGCGCCGGGGTCCTGATCACCGGGCTGGTGATGGTGGGCTCGTTCCACCTCATCGCCCGGGTGTTCAAGATCCTGGGCGCCGCCCTGCTGGCGTACATCGGCGTGCTCTTTGCGCTGAAGATCAACTGGCCGTCGGTGGCCGTCCACACGCTGGTGCCCCACGTCGTGCTCTCGAAGGACTACCTCGAAGTCCTGGTGGCGGTGCTCGGCACCACCATCAGCCCGTACCTGTTCTTCTGGCAGTCGGCCCACCGGGTCGAGGAACTGCGGGCCGAGCCCGAGGGCGGCCGCCGGCCGGTCTCGCTCAAAAATCGGCCCCGGGGCGAGCAGGCGACCAAGGAGCGCACCAGCCGGGCCGACGTGTTCACCGGCATGGCCTTCTCCAACATCGTGATGTTCGCCATCATCGTGGCGACAGCCGCCACCCTGGGCGCCCACGGCAAGACCCACGTGACATCGGCCGCCAGTGCCGCGGAGGCACTCCGCCCGGTCGCCGGGAAGCTGTCCTCGGTCCTGTTCGCCCTGGGCTTCATCGCCTCCGGATTTCTTGCGGTCCCCGTGCTCGCCGGTTCGGGATCCGCCGGCATGGCCGGCCTCCTGCACAAGTCGTGGGGCTTCTCCCGCTCGCCCCGTGAGGCCCCGGTGTTCTACGCCCTGGTCGCCGCCGGGACCATCGGGGGGACCGTCCTCACGTTGCTCCACATCGACACCATCCACCTCCTGGTAATCGTGGCGATGGTGAACGGGCTGGCGGCGGCGCCGTTCCTCGTGGTCATCATGCTGATCTCAGGCGACGCCCGGCTCATGGGTTCCCACCGCAACCACCGGACCGCAACCATCCTGGGATGGACCGCCACGGGCCTCATGGCGGCGGCGGCAGTCGCCCTCATCGCCACCGGCGGGGGGCTGTAGGTCACATTCTTTACGCTCCGGCGGCTTCGAAGAGGGCTTCGTAGCCCGTCACCATGGCCTCGGACGAAAACCGCTCCTCCACCCGGGCCCGGCAGGCCCCGGGGTCGAGGCTCCGCACCTGGCCCACCGCCGCCACCAGGTCGTCCATCTCGCTGCGCAGGAACCCGGTCTGGCCGTCGGCCACCACTTCCCGGGCCGCCCCGCAGGGCCGGGCGACCACGGGCGTCCCGCACGCCATCGACTCGACCATCACCAACCCGAAGGGCTCCGGCCACTGGATGGGGAAGAGCGTGGCCAGGGCACCGGCATAGAGGCGCAGCTTCTCGGCCTCGCCCACGCCGTCGAGCACCTCCTCGGAGCCGGTCAGCCGGGGCGCCACCTGTTGCTCCCAGTACTGCTGCTCACCCGGCTCGGTCCGCTTGACCACCATCTTGAGCGGCAGCCCCGCCCGCCGGGCGATCTCCACCGCCACATCCGGCCCCTTCTCCCGGTTGACCCGGCCCACGAAGAGCAGGTAGCCGTCGTCGTCCTCACGGAAGGGGAAGCTCGCCACCCGGACCCCGTTGTAGACAACGCCGGCGTAGTGGGCACCGGGGTTCTCGGCGCGCTGCGCCTCACTAATGGCCACGAGCTCGACGTCGCCGTTCAGAGCCCCGTAGTAGCGCCGGACCTGCGGCGTCCAGGGCCCGTGCAGGGTGTGGAACACCGGGACAGGCGAGGGCTGGAGGGCCCCCAGCGCCACGCCCAAGACGGTGTGGTCGTGGATCACGTCAAAGTCCGCCGCGTGCCGGTACGCCGCCAGGGCGTGCACCAGCTCATCGGCCGCCTCCACGTTGCCGGTCCCTACCGGGCGGTCCAGGGTGGACACCACGCGGGCCGGGGAGGCGGACCCGGGGGCGGCGAACAGGGTGACGTCGTGCCCGCGGGCGCTCAGCCCGCCGGCCAGGTGCGCCACCACCCATTCGATGCCCCCGTAGTCTTTGGGCGGAACGGTAAGCGCAATCGGCGCTATTTCGGCAATTCTCATCGGCTCTCCTTACGAGCACGTCCTGGCAGACAGGCGGCGATGTGGTTGGTCGGTTCGGTACTCAGGGATTCGGCCGGGAGCGGCAGTACCGCGCGGCGCAGCGGCATTCCCCTTCCGTATGGTGATACCCACCAAGGGCCAGCCATACATCGGGCACGGCCCTGCGCCGCTTTCCAGCACCCGTTCCGCATGGAATGGGCTGGGTTTGTCCCAGGTTATTCCAAGGAATATGTCCGGTTATGGCGGGCAAACTCTCCGAGAGACATATCGTCGGCTATGCGAAAGGAGGGATGGCTGATGTCCGGCCACGAAACGAAGGGCAAGATCGAGCCGGGCGCCGCTCCGTGGGAGGGTAAGGACACCCACGGCTGGGCGCCCGACGCGAACAAGGAAGGCACGGAGGAGGGCCAGGAGGCTACCGACAAGAGCTTCCAGTCCAACCCGAGCAACCAGGAGAACTAGTCCGGTCGATGTGACGCCGGATCCGTTCCCCGACAAGAACGAAAAAACCGGGCCCCTCGGGGCCCGGTTTTTTCGTTGTGGCCGTGCGGCTACGAGCCCGCCGGCTTGGACGACTGCCGGGACGAACCGGCAGGCTGGGCGTTGCCCGGCTCGTAAGGCTCCGCCTCGGGGAGGGCGTCCAGAGCCCGGCCCTTGGTCTCCTCGACCAGCTCGCCGACGCCCTCCTTCACGATCTCGCCCATCCGCTCGGCGACGTAGCCCAGGTCCTCGAGACCGACCTTCTCCACGCCCTCGCGGAGCTTGCCCGCCGCGACGTCGATGCCGGCACCGACCGTCCCCTGCACCCGGCTGCTGGCCACCTCGGCGGCGGCCTCCAGGTGCTGGCGGATGTCGGGGTCGTCGCGCACTTCCTCGGCCACCCGAACGATCATCTGCTTGAGGTCGTCACCATCCGGGAGGATCTCCTGGAGGCGGTGGGCCGCGTCGAGGAACTCCTGCTTGACCTGGTCAGGGTCGGGGAGCACCTGCTTGGCCTGCTCGACCGCCCCGCCCACGGCCGACTTGACGGCGTCGCCGTCGGGAAGCACCTGCCTGGCCTGCTCGACCGCACCGTTCACGGCCGACTTGACGGCGTCGCGGTCGGGGATCGCCTCCTTGAGCTGTGCGCCCGCCGCGCTGACGCGGTCCTTGACGCCCGTCTCCGCCACCTGCTGCTCGGACGGGAGGTACTGCGTGGTTTGGTTCTCGGTAGCCATCTCATCCTCCTTTTGCCGCTCCGGTTCCTGGCCTTTCGCTTCCTTATCCACCCTTTGCATCCACCGTTTCCGGGTTACGAGCCGCCTTCCTGCTCGAGCACGGCCTGCGCTCCTGCTTCCTTGACATTCGCAATGCGCTCGGCGACCGCTGCCTCCAGATCTCGGGCCCGCTCCACCGCGATCTCCTGGACGTCCGCGGCCTTGGCACCTACCCCGGCGGCCACCCGGTGGGCAGCGGAGTGGATCTCCTCCCGGCTGGGCAGCTTGTCGACCAGACTCGCGACCAGCTCGTCCTTCTTCTCCTCGGCCTTCTCGAGGAGAAGATCGGCCTTCTGCTGGGCCACGGCGATCGCTTCTTGTTTCGCATGCGCCTTCTTGTATGCCAACTGCTCCACCGCGGCCGCCAAGCGCTGCTCGGTCTGCTGCACCGCCTGCACCTGGGCCTCGATGGCCGCCCCGTCATCTTTCTCGCTCATTGCCCCTCCTCAGGCCTGCCCTCGGCGCCACGCTCGGCTCAGCTGCCCGCCCAGCGATCCCAGGGTCCGTACGGTTTGTTCCGGCATCAGCGGCGTTGCACTCCGGACACCGGCACGGCCCGCGATGGCGAAGCACCCGGCGATGACTGCGTAGACGACGCCGACAATCAGAGCCGCCAGCCAGGCCGGCAAAACCAGCGCCAATCCCAGGATCGCCGCCGCGCTGAAGGCGGCAATGGCGAAGAGCACGGTGATGCCGGCGGCCCCGAGGAGGCCGGCTCCTTTGCCGGCCTGTTTGGCCTTGGTGGTCATCTCCGTCTTGGCAAGCTGCAACTCCTGGGTGAACAGCTGCTTCGATGCTTGGGCAGCCTCACTCAAGACCTCGGGTAACGGCGGTTCGGACCGGACGTGCGCCATCAGGGGGACAGTGCCCGGATCGCCATTCGACCCGCCATTCACCCCCGCATTCAATGCCGGGCCGCCGTTCAGCCGTTGGCGGCTTTGCGCTTCCAGCCGCTGGTATCGCTCGCGCACGGTCAACCTCCTTACTACTTCCAGATTTAGATGACCCGCCTACCCGGTGGCAATCCCCCGCCAGGCAGAGCCGTTCCCTCACTGGAGGTCTTCCCAGCGGCTGTGGAGTTCAACCGCCTAATACCTACTCCAGGAGGGCAATCAGCGCGGCTTCAATCGGCTCGGGCATGGGTTGGTCGGGACCCGCCGGGGTCTCAAGTGCCCGCCGGATGGTCTCCCCGTGCTCGTAGTGGTCCACCACCCGGGGATCCACGTAGGCGGAACGGACGACGGCGGGGGTGTTGCCCAGGAAGCGGGCGACCTCCCGGTACATCCGGCTCACCACCCGCCCCCGAGCGGCGTGCGAGGGCGCCGGGCGGGCGGTGGCCAGCTGCACCGCCGCCAGGAGCGTGGCGTTCCAGGTGCGGAAGTCCTTGGCGGTGAAGTCGCCGCCGGACCGGTCCTTGAGGTAGGCGTTGATATCGGCCGATGTGACATCGACCCAGGACCGGCCGGTGCGGTAGGCGAGGAGCTCTGGGCCGCCAGCTCGACGGCGCTTCAGTCTCGCCACAACCTCGTAGACCGCGTCGTCCACGACGGCGTGCAGGCGGCGCTTGCCACTCTTGGCGACGTAGTCGAACACCACGGTGCAGCCGCCCTCCAGGCGCGCGTGCGCCTTGAGGATCGTGGCCAGCCCGTAGTGCTCGTGCTTCGCCGCGTAGCTCTCGCCGCCGATGCGGAAGAACCCGAGCTCCAGGAGCCGGACGGAGCAGGCCAGCACCCGCTCACGGGTGAGGTCGGCCCCGCCATTGAGGTCGCCCGCCACCGCCCGGCGCAGGCTGGGCAGGACGCGGGCGAAGTCCAACATGTGGTCGAACTTGGCCCGGTCGCGGCGCAGCCGCCACTGGGCGTGGTAGAGGTACTGGCGCCGACCCGCCGCATCGATCCCGCGGGCCTGGATGTGCCCGCGGTCGTCCAGGCAGATCCACACGTCGCGCCAGGCCGGGGGGATCACCAGCCCCCGGATGCGCTCGAGGACCTCGGGATCACGGACCCGCGACCCGGACGGGTCCCAGTAGCTGAACCCGCGACCTGACCGCCGGCGGACAATTCCCGGCTCATCGCTGTGGACCTTCCGCAACCTGGGCATTCGCTCCTTGCTTATGCCCACCCGATCCCGGGTTGCTCCTTGCCCGTTCCGGCCCCGACTAGGCCTCGATTTTTCATCAGTCCCTGACGAAGGCCGGTCAGTGAGCCCGGTATCCTGGATGTAGACCCGGGGAGGATGGAGGCAATGAGCAAAATCATAATGTTGGACGAAACCAACTTCGCCCGTGAGGTACTGCAGTCACGCCTGCCAGTCATGGTGGATCTCTTTGCCGAGTGGTGCGCAACCTGCCACCAAATGCGTCCGACATTGGAAAGCATTGCGGAGGAGGAAGAGGACCGGCTGCGGGTGGCGGCCCTCGACACCGACCTCTACTCCGGCGTCACCCAGGACTTCTTCCACTTCACCCTTCTCCCCACCTTTATTCTGTTCGTCAATGGGCAGCAGGTGGCCCGCATGGATGGCTTTCACTCCCAGAACGAGCTCCTCTGGGAGTTCGAACCGTTCCTTGCCCGGCGCCCGAGCGAATTGATGCCGCCGATGACCTCTCCCACATCAGAATATTGATTGCGATGATTCGGCTCTGAAATAGCCAACACGACAGGCCCTAGCTGGGAGCGCGGCCGGGCTGCCTGGGGGTCTGCTGTCGATGCATTCAACAGGAGCAGCAAGCCAGTTTGGCAACCAGCCTTCCCCACCGCCTTCCAGCCCACTGACCATCCTCGATACTGTGCTAAAGCCCAAAACCTGGATGATCCTGGGAGGGCTCGCGGTAGTTGTTCTGGCTGTGGTGATTGGATACCAATCGTACTGGTGGACAGGATCAGCTACTTCGCCAGCACGGATTACCGTCTCTGGTGGCTGCCCTTCCTCTATTGGCGACCATAACGGGGTCAGCAACAGCGGTATCGGGTTCTCGTTCCAGATGGTCCCGCGGAACCCGACAGGTGCAATTGTTTGCATCTACCCGCCCGCGCCCCCCCCCACCGGCATCGCAGGCAACTCTGACCCGGGCCGAGGCCGAGCTCCTGTCTGTTGCCGCCGATTCCAGCAGTACGGCCCGACCGCACAACAACGGCTGCGCCTGGGGTGGGGGCAACATCACCGTGGTGGCGTTCTCCTATCCGGGGCGGAGTGATGTCGATCTCTGGTATGAACCAGGAGATTGCGGCTTACTCACCAACGGCCGCCTACAGTCCAGAGATACGACAGGGTTTGCGAATCTGGTGCAGGACATCAGTCGTCGTGGCCCGTCCTGACCCGGCCGCGCCGGTCAGTTGGCTGCCGCCCGGAGACCCAGCCATTCCTGGAACTCACCGAGAGACTCGAACACTTCGAGCGCCCCCGCTTCGGTGAGCTCCTCGCGCGAGAAGCCGCCGGTGAGCAACGCAACCGAGTCGATGCCCGCCCGGGCGGCTGCGGCGCAATCGAACACCGAGTCGCCCACCATGAGGCCGGACGTGGCGCCCACCTTGCCCAGTGCCGCCTGGATGAGATCGGGCTCCGGCTTGGTGGCCGCCACATCGTCGGCTCCGGTCCACGCCGCCACCCGCCCGCGGGCATGGAGGATCTCGATGTAGTGGTCCAGCTCGGACTGGCGGGCGGACGAGGCCAGCACCGCAGTCCAGCCTTCGTCGCGCAGGGCGCCGAGCATGTCGGCTGCCCCGGCAAAGGGCGCAGCCTCTTCCATGACCTCGGCATAGCGCTGCGATGCGCTTTCCCGGATGGCGTCTCCCAGCTCCCGCTCCACCCGCTCACCGGCCACCGCCTTGACCAGGTGGTCGCCCCCCATGCCGATGTGGCGGTGCAGGCGCCAGACGGGCAGCGTCAGCCCGTGCTGACGGAAGCCCCGGTACCAGGCCACGGCGTGGTGGTAATTGGTGTCGACCAGGGTGCCGTCCACGTCGAGAAGGATGGTTCCCGGTGTACGGGGTTTGCCATGCATCATTCCTCACCCCCTCGTGCGCGTAGAAGGCGGGCCCAGGGAATCAGGCCCGCCTTCGGACTTTCTCGAATAATTGGCTGTATCGTCAGTCGTTGCCGGCGATCTTTTCGATGAGCTTGGTTTCCATCCCGAGCGGGTCGCCCTTGCCGCCCATCCCGGAAGACTGCTCGATCGTTTCCTTCAAGCGCTCATTGGCGGCCGCGGCGCCGGCAACGGTGGGCTCCAGCTTGTCACCGGGCTCCTTGTCCAGTTCCTGGCGCACTTCCTGGCTGGAAGGCGGGTTCTCCATGGACTCCAGGTTCTCCCGGGTGTCTTCGTGCAAGTTCGGGTTGTCGGTCATGGTATGCCTCCTTGTGCCGGGTCTTTTCGGGATTAATCCTTCCCCGCAGGCATGCAGGCAAACCCATGCAGGCAAAACCCGGAAACAAGCAGACAAACGCGCGGTGGACGAGCCGGTTACTTGCCTTTGCCGCCGTGCGCCAGTTCGCGCCAGCTCTTCTCGCCGACCTCGACGTCGAACTTCTTGGCCGCGGCCAGGATCCGCTTCCAGGCCCGGTCCCGGTCGGCGTCACTGACGCCCTTCACCTGGTTGAAGCGGGCGATGGCGTTGCGGACATGCGAGGCGTCGTTCAGGGGCTCCTTGCGCTCGTCGGGGAAGGCGAAGGTGTCGTCGCCCATTTCTTCCCTCTCCTCAGTGCTCAGACCTTCGGACTCGTGCTGCGACTTGTGCTTGCTCGTGGCCATGGGGGCGCCTCCTTTCCGTACCCGTGTCCTACCCTGACCGCGTACCCGGCCCAGCCGGAGATATACGTCGGCGAGGTGCGGCCGCGGAGTGTCCCGCGGAGTGTCCCAGAGAGGGGCTGGCTACTTGGCCGCGGCCGGGTGCTCCTTGGCCTTGTCGACCAGCTGGCGCAGGAGGATGGGCACCGCGGCCCCCACGCCCGCCTTCACCGCGGCGAGGAGCAGCTTGTGCGAGAGCGGCTCCGGGATGTGGCCGGCCTTCACCGCCGAGTCGATCGCCTTGGAGCGCTTCCGGTGGCGCCCCACCGTCACGAGGACGCCCAGGGTGACCCCGAAGGCCCCCACCCCGAGCACGACGGGCAGCACGGACTTGGAAGAGCTCTGCAGCGTCTTCCGCAGCCCGGCGACCCGGGTGCTCATGTCCGCCCGCACCGCCGCTATCTCGGCGAGGGTTTGATCTGGTCTTTCGCCCATTCCAAGTCATCCTTCAGGGATTGCAGCGTCCGCCGGGGGGCTTTGATGTCCAGCCGGGATTTGCCCACGAGCACCAGGATAGTTCCCGCCAGGAGCCAGAAGATCGTGACGATCCCCGCCACCAGCGATGGGTGGCCCAGGGCCACGATCAGCCAGACCTGCCCGAGGATGAAGAACAGCAGGGCGCAGAAGCCTCCTGCGGCCATCATCCCGATGGCCACGCCGTTGCGCTTGGCGAGACCGATCGCCTCCTGCTTCGCCAGCTCGATCTCGAGGTGGACCAGGCGCACGACGTCGGTGGCCAGCCCGGAGAGCGAGGTCTGCACCTCCTCGGCGGCGGCCTCGGCGTGGGAGACGAACCGGGGCAGGCGCATCAGGCGCCCGGAGGCCCTTCGGACCCGGGCGTGCCCGGGGGAGAGGGCGGGGCGGGCTGGCGTTGCGGGTCCGTTGGTTGTTCCACGTCCGGCTCTTCCATTGGCTGGTCGCCACTTCCGGGGGTGTCGGTCTCGTGCTGGGGCGCTGTGCTCACGGGGTGTCCTTTCTCGGGAGTATACGACTGAGGTGGCGGATACCCGGGCATCTCCCCCGCAAACGTCCAGGCGGTCATCCCCGGGCGTTTGACGGGCCCCTTCAGAGGGTAATTACAAGCCGATACGTCACCCCTTGGACAGCACGGGAGGAGGCGATAGTGGACCGCTATGAAGAGGACAAGGCGGCATGGTGCCTGGGCTGCGGGGCACCGATTCGCCAGGGCATGTTGTGCACACGGGTAGAGGAGTACTGGCTGGTCTGCCCCAACTGCGCCGACATGGAACTGGACCACGAACTCTTCCAACCGGCAGGTGATCAGGCCGTAGCGTAAGCAAACTCCCAGAAAGGCGGGCCGCCAATTGGCCCGCCTTTTTCGCGCTCTCCCGCCGGCGAGCTGGTTTGCGGCCCGGCAGCCCCAGGACCCGATGCGGCCGTTACGGCACCTGGCTGGCGGCCGTCGGTGTGACCGCGGCCACCGGCGACACCAGGGCCACGGCCGACGGGCTGGGCGACGGGCTGGGCAAGAACGACGGTGACGGGCTCGGGCTGGGCGACGGGCTCGGGCTGGGCGACGGGCTGAAGGACCGCCGGGGCGATGGGCTGGGAGAGAACCCGGTCGTGGGCGACTCCGACGGCGACGGCAGGGGGGAGGCTCCGGGCGTCGGGCTGACGATCACGGCCGGGGTGGGGTTGTCGCTGACCAGGGCGGGCACGAAGTCCTGCGGCGCGCTTGGGATCCGCGTCAGCGCGCCCAGCGGCCCCGGGTCGGAGGCCGCCCGCTGCGGGACGTGGAGCTGCGGCGACGGCTTCGATGGGCTCGTGGCGCCGGCAAACAGCACGGCGGCCGCCACCACCCCCACGCCGGCCAGGGCGCTGAACCCGGCGGCGTAGGCGGCGATGCCCCGGAGGCGTTCCCGGTGGTCCTCCGAGCGGCGGCGGCGCTCCAGCTGCCCGGACAGCTCCATGCGCTGGTTGAGGTAGGACATGAACAGCGACGAGGCATAGATGCCCCCCTGCCAGAAGAACAGGACCGCGAAGAAGACACTGGCGTGGCCCGCCACCAGGACCGCGATCCCCATTCCCCAGAGCAGCAGGGTCAGCGCGGTCTCGGGCCGGGCAGCCTTGAACGCGTCCCCGAGGCTGCCCTCGCCCTTGGACTTCGGAGTGCGCAGGAACACACCCTCGGAGCGGAACAGCGCCTGGATGCAGGCGAGCGAGACGGTCCACGACAGGCACAGCCAGTTGAGGAAGGCGAAGAACGCCCGACGCAGGCCGATCCCGGTGGACACCCGCAACGCCCAGAGCGCTCGCACCACCCCGGTCACCATCAGCAGGGCAGGCAGCAACAGCGCGGCCCCCAGCAGCGGGGGGAGACCAATGTGGCCGGTGATCAGCAGGTCCAGCCCGGTGCCCACCAGGATCAGGCTGAAGCCCAGGTAGAGCAGGTCCATGAACCACTGGATGCCGCCGAAGAGGTAGTCGAGGCGCTGGGGGATGGTCATGCGGCTGTTGGGGTCGCGGTGCCAGGGCAGCAGCTCCCGGAAGTGCTTGCGCAGGATCTGGACGCCGCCGAAGCACCAGCGGAAGCGCTGCCCCTTGAGGGCGGAGAACGTCAGCGGCATGATGCCCCGGCCGAAGGACTCGTTCAGGTACAGCCCGGACCACCCGGCCCGGAGGAGGCGCAGCGATGCCTCGGCGTCCTCGGTGATGCACCACTCGTCCCACCCCCGCAGGCCCTCCAGGGCGGAGCGGCGGATCAGCCCCATGGTGCCGGCGAAGATGATCGAGTTCCGTTGGTTGCGCGACGGCATCGAGGTGGAGAAGAAGTACTCGTAGGCGTCGTAGCAGGCCGTGAGGTAGGGGTCGCCCTGCCATTCCCGGTAGTCCTGGGGCGTCTGCACGAAAGCCAGGTCGGGGTTGGCGAAGTACCCGATGGTGCGCCTGAGCCAGGCCGGGTCCACCACGTAGTCGGCGTCGATGATGCCGACGATCTCGGCTTCCGGGTCGGTGAACTCCCGGAGGGAGAGATTAAGGGCTCCCGCCTTGAAGCCCTCCACGTTGTCGGCATGGAAGAAATGCACCCGGGGCATGTCCCGGCAGAACTCCTCCACCGGCCGCCAGGTCTCCTCGTCCGGGGTGTTGTTGTCGACAATGACGATCTCGAGGTTCGGGTAGTCCACCTCGTTCAGCGAGCGGATGGTCTCGATCAGCATGTCGGGAGGCTCGTTGTAGGCGGCCACCTGGAGCGAGACCCGGGGCAGATAGGAGGGGTCAAAGGGGAGGTCGCGGCGGCGGAACTTCGCCCGCACGGTGGCGTCCAGGCTCTCGAAGGTGAAGTAGGCCGAGATGATGAGCGCCAGGAATTCGAGGACGAGAAGCAGGATGGATGCCACCAGCCCAAACAGCGAAAGGCCGCTGCTGAAGGTGAGGGCGGTGACGAAGGCCAGGTAGGCGATCGAGGCAGCCAAAAACGAAGCGTAGAAGACGTGGCCTATGGGATTCCACCCTGGCCGGGCGACCAGGACCAGCAAGCCGATGACCACCAGGAGGATCTCGGCCTGCAGGACGTATGTGGTGGGGAGGTGCCAGATAGCAGCCGCGATTTGACCGGACGCCAGAACCACTCCCAGGAGCAGGACTAGCCCCAAAAGCCGAAAGGAAATACGCAGTCTCGACCCCAGGAGTACCAGCGCAAGCGTACTGACACCTAGGGCCACTACGCAGGTTAAGGTCCACGCCAGCAGCACGCTGCATTAAGTACCCCAGGCCGGACGACTCTAACCTCGGCAGGAATGAGTAGATAACTAGAGCAGGCGTACCCCCCAGCGAGCGGTGGCCGACTCCCCGGGCTCCAGCCGGATCACCCCCTCCTCGGCCTGCAGGCCGTTGGGCGGGCAGGACATCGGCTCGGTCCCCAGACCGCGCCGGCGCCGGTGGGGAGCCAGCGTGTCCCCGGTGTAGATCTCGACGATGGGGTAGGCGCGGTCCACCCAGAGCTCCGTGCCGCGCCCGTCGGGCCCCCAGAGGCGCACGATCGCCCGCCCGTCGGCGTCCCGGGCCAGATCGGTGAAGGCGTAGTCGACCGCCAGCGCCCCGATCCGCCGGCGGCTGCGGAAGTCGAAGGCGGTGCCCTCGACCGCCTCCCGGCCGGTCGGCAGCTGGCGCTGGGGATCCGTGGTAATGCGGGTGGCGGCGTCAAACTGCAGCTCGGCGTCGTCCAGCAGGCCGGCGCCGGGCGACAGGTAGGGGTGTTGGCCGCAGGCGAAGGGGCAGGCGGCGTCTCCCCCGTTGCTGGCAGTGGTGGTCACCGTGAGGCCCTCCGGGCCCAGCTGGTATTCGACCGTGACATCCAGGAGGAAGGGGTATCCGGTCATCGGGAACACCGTCGCCGCCATAACCACCCGATCGGGGGCCCGCTCGGTGGCCCGCCACGGCCTCCAGCGCAGGAACCCGTGGATGGCGTTGTGCTTGGCAGGCTCGGTGATCGCCACCTGGTAGTCCGTGCCGTCGAAGCGGTAGCGGCCGTCGGCGAGCCGGTTGGGCCAGGGGATGAGAGGCGTGCCGTGCGCCCCGTCGCACATAGCCGCCTCGTCATAGGGGTCGAGGACTGCCCGGCCCCCGCTCCAGTACTCCCGGACACCGCCGCCCACCTCGACCACCGTGGCACGCTGCTCACCGTAGGCGAGCGGGAACTGGTCCCCGGACGGCGGTCGGCCCGTCCCAGATCGGCCCATACCACAGAGGCTAGCCGATCTCACAAACCTACGTGTTTCCCGGGCCGTGGCGCGGGGAAAACACGAACGCAATCATTCGTGGACCGGCCCGAAGGGGGTGCATGACGATGCTAGAGAATGAGGCGTTCCAGCGCCTGATGGAAGAGCGGGAGCGCCTGCAACAACTCCGCCGGAGCCTGGCAGAAACTAGTGCAACAGAAGCCGCCGACGCGGTGGGTGTGGGGGGGAACACGCAGCATCCCGCCGACCTCGCCTCGGAACTCTTCGACCGCTCCAAGGACCTGTCGATCCTGGATGGGATCACCGCCAACCTCGGAGAGGTGGAGCACGCAATCCAGCGGATCGAGGGTGGGACGTACGGCTTCTGCGAGGCGTGCGGCAGGCCGATCGGCGAGGTGCGCCTGGACGCCCTGCCGGCGGCCCGCTTCTGCCGGGACGACCAGGCCCGGGCCGAGCGCTCCGGATCGAAGGCTTCGGCGAGCCTCGGCTACGACTTCGCCGCCCACGCCGCCTCCTGAGGAACCCGTAACGCGGCGCAGCCGCCCGGTGAGGGCGGCTGCGTGGACGGAGGAAATGCTTACGGCGTCTGACCGGTCTCCCGGCCGGCGCTGCCCGGCGGCAACCCGACACCCTTGCCCAGGCCAGCCGGGCTCTCGTTTTCCCGCTGGGTTTCGGGGATCCGTTCCTGCAACTCGGCATCGGGCGCGATGTCCTTGGCCTGTGCCGACTCCGGGCGCATCCCTTCGCTGCCGTGGCTGGGCCCCGACTGGGTCAGGACGTCAGCGCTCGGCTGGGCGGCACCCACGACTTCCTGGCGGATCGGGGTGTTGGCCTCCAGGGCACCCTCGCGGTCACCCTGGGTGAGCACACCCAGCGTGGCGGCGCCGTTGGCGTTGTCGGCCTCGGGGCCGATGGCCTTGGGGCTCACCTCGTCCGCGGGCGGGCCGTCCTTGGTCTGCGTGGCCGCCTGGGGTACCTGAAAGCCGACGGGACCAGACCCGGTAGGACCCTTCTTCATTGCCTCTTCGTAACTGCGCTCTTGCTCAGACACGGCAGCTCCTTTCTTGTCAGATGTCTCGTTACCTGAGACGTGGTCTGGGACGTACAAGCGTGCGGACCTTATAGAAGTAAATTACCCGGGAGGAAGGGCGCGTCAAACCTCTGGAATAGAGGTGAGGGTTGTTACCCAGAACTCGCCTTCGTAAACTTCCGCCACGCCTTCCGGGCATCGTCCCAGGGCTCCTGCCAGACCTCGCGGGCGCGCTGGCGCTCCTCGACTGCAGCGGCGATCAGCTCGCCGGCCGCCAGGCTGGCTCCCTCCTTCAGCCGCTTCTGTGCCCGCAGCCATTCCTCACGTACCCCGGCGTCGTGGAGTCGACCGAGGACGTCCTGCAGGTCCTCGGCCCTGCGGCCCAGCTTCGCGGCGCGCTTGGCGGTGGTCCCGCGCAGGGCGGGCGCCGCCCGCTCAGCGGCGTAGCGCAGGTGCTTGGCCCGCTTGCGGAGCTCGTGGAGCGCCTCGTCTCGGGGAACCTCCGGCAAGCTGCCGGCCTGCGCCCGCATCCGCTTCCATTGGCGGCGCATGAGGGCGGGCAGGACGTCGTGCACTTCGGCGCCCTCGTCCCGCACCAGTTCGGGGGCGAGCGCGGCTGACGAGAGGGCGTCCAGCAGGTCCAGGTAAGCCTCGCCGTCCATCTCGGCCCGCAGGCGCGCGACGGCGGCGGTGCGCTCGCGCACCAGGCGGTTCAGGAGCGAGCCGGCGGCTGCCCCGTCGGCCAGCTCCAGCTCGGCCAGCGCATCCTGCAGCCCGGCGACCATCACATCGGTGTCCCGCACCGCCCCGAGCGCCTGGCCGAGCCGCTTGAGGCCATCGCTCAGGCGACGCTCCCAGTCGGGCTCCAGCTCCGGCCGGAAGAGGCGCAGCTCGGAGCGGAGCCGGCGGGCGGCGACCCGGGCCTGGTGCACGTGCTCGACGTCGCCCCCCAGCCGGATGCCGATGTCGTGGGCGATAAGCGTCCGGAGGCCGTCGCCGAGGCACATCCGGACCGCCTCGCCGACCGTTGACCGGGGCCCCAAGCGGACGGGGCTGTTGGCCCGCCGGCCCGCCGGCGGCGCGCCCAGGGCACGGCCCAGCTTGGTCCCACTCTGCTCCGCCGAGGCCCCCGCGGCCTGCAACCGCTCGACGGCGGCCTCCAACGTGCGGGTGGTCGAGGAATCGGTGATCTCAACCTCGATCTCCCGGAAGACCCGGCCATCGCCCGGCCCGCCGTGCACGGTCACGACGTCGTCGTCCAGCTCGGCCGCCGGCAGCCCGTCGGCGCCCATGAGGGCGAAGCGCTGCCGCCGGGTCTGGAGCTCGGCCACCGGTCCCAGCACCGCCCGGCGCACCCGCGCCCGGGTGAGGGAGATGGCCTCGGCCGGGATCGCGCCCGCCGGTTCCTCCCAGGTCAACTCGGAGCGCTGGAGCGCCAGGCCGCCGGCCTGCCCGGGTAGCTTGAGGGTCCAGGTGCCCGGAGAGCCTGCCGGGGCCTCCGGCTCCCGCCGGTGGCGCAGGGTGATCCCGGCAGCCAGGAGGGTAAGGTCGGGCGTGTCGAAGTAGGTGGCGTGGAGGACGGCGTCGGGCATGGCCACCACCCCGGCCACCCCGGGCAGGTCGCGCAGGTCGGGCATGGCGAAGAGGGGGTCGACGCGGAGCTTGGCCTCGATCTCGGTGTGGGAATGGGCCGGGCGGGCAACGTCAGTGGCGGGCATGGTTCCTCCTTTCACCGGTGCGTAACGGGTCTTCAGTTGTGACGGCGGGTGGGGACCGAGCCGATCCCCTGCCGGGGCGTCAGCCTGGGGAGCCCGCCCGGGGCGGGGCGGACGGCGTCCGGGGACGGCCACCCGGAGCCGGGCGGAAATGCACCTTGATCGACTCGCCGGCCCGGCGCTGCTGCTTGGTCGCCTGCTCGGCCTCGGCCCGCTCGTCTGCCTCGGTGGGCGGGCTGGTCAGGCTCCTCGGCCACAGGTTGCGCACCCGCACCACGTTGATCTCGGCCCCGTAGAAGGTGAGCTGGGCACCCAGGTAGATCCACGAGAGCAGGGCAATGACGGTGGCGAAGGCGCCGTAGGTCTTGCCCGCATTGTTGAGGACGTGGGTCACGTAGAAGCCGCCGACCACCTGGAGGACCGTCAGGGCCACCCCGGCGGCCAGGGCGCCCGGGAGGACGTCGGACCAGGAGAGGTCCGCCTTGGGCAGGACCCGGAACGCGAAGAGAACCACAGCGGTGTTGACGGCCAGCGAGGCGATGGGGGCCACCAGGCGCAGGCCGGGGACCACCGTTCCCCCGGCCGCCACCAGCCCGGACAGGCCGACGGCCACGAGGCTGGCGACGCCCAGGATGCCGAGCATCATCACGGCCTGGGCCCGGGCGAGCAGGGCACCGGGGCGATCGGCGATGGGGACCTCCCACACCTCGTTCATGCCGTACTGCAGCGCCTGCATCACGGCGGTGCCGGCGAGGAGCGTGAAGATGATGCCGGCCGCCAGGCCGAGCCCGCTGCCGTGGATTTGGTGGACGTCGGTGGTCCCGATGATCGGGATGTGGCGGAGCACCTGGGAGACGAGCTTGTGTGACGCCTGCCCGCCGAGGATGAACCCGAGCACCGTGACGAAGACCAGCAGGAGGGGGAACAGGGAAAAGAATCCGTAGTAGGCGACCAGCGAAGCCAGGTACCCGGCGTTGTCGTCACCGAACTTCTTGGCCACCGCGAAGGGAAAGGCCACGGCCGGCCGCTCCCGCTGGAACACGTCGAAGGCGTGCAGCCAGCGCTGGAACAGGGCTTTGGCGTCCCCGACTAGCCCCGCCATTCTCCCTCCCTGGACACCCTGCATCTCCTTTTCAACTCGCTGCAGTCTTCGAGGACGTATTTCCTTTGAGGTGGTGCCCCTAGTAGCTCACCGCGTGCAGATGCTTGGCCTGGGGCACAGTGCACCGCCTTTCCTGCGTGTTGCCTAACCTGTTGCGCCGTCCGTGGCAGGTCCTTGGTACCCAGGCACCCTCTTCCCTTAGGTACCCGCGCCCCAAGGGCGCAAACGGGCCGCGATTGGGCCTGGCGGGACGGGGGTACCCCACCGCCGTGGAAAACCCCTACCGGACCGCCGCCGGGATCATCCTGATCGCCCTGGGCATCGTGGCCGGGGCGGCGCTCGTCGTCGCCCTCCGCACCTTGCTGGTCGTCGTCCTCACCGCCGGCGTGCTGGCGCTGGCCCTCGACCATCCCGTGAGCTGGGTGCACGCCCACTTCCACCTCGCCCGGCGGGGCCTGGCGGTGGCCATCGTGTGCCTGCTGGCCCTGGGCGCCATCGCCGGCTTCGCCTTCCTGCTCTACCAGCCCTTCCTGCACCAGTCCCGCGTCTTCCGCTCGGGGCTCCCGCCCCTGACCAACCGGGTCCGCAAGCTTCCCCTTGCCGGCCACTTCCTGCGCCACGTGGACCTGGTGGCGGACACCCGGCGCGCCCTGGCACAGCTGCCCCGGTGGCTCGGCACGCACCGCAGCACCGTGCTGGGGGTGGCGGAGTCCGCCCTGACCGCCTTGGCGGCCGCCTTGACGGTCGCCGTCACCGCCGTGTTCCTCCTGCTGAAGGGGCCGACGATGCTCGAGCGGGGCCGGGATCTCATCCTCGACGACTTCCGCCGTGCCCGGGCGGTGCGCCTGGGCCGCGACATCCGCGACGCGGTGAGCGGCTACGTCAACGGCAACCTGCTGATCAGCCTGCTGGCGGCGACCGTGACGGCGGTGTCGCTGCTCGCCCTGCGGGTCCCCTTCGTCGCCGTGCTGGCGGCGGTCATGTTCGTCTTGGACCTCATCCCACTGGTGGGCGCCAGCCTGGGGGGCCTGGTGGTGACGGCCGCCACCTTCGTCCTGGACCCCCATCCCTGGAAGGCGGCGGTCTTCGCCGTCCTGTTCATCGTCTACCAGGAGTTGGAGAGCCACACCCTCTACCCCTGGATCATGGGGCACACCGTGCGCATCGGCAGCTTCGGCGTGTTCCTGGTCACCCTGGCCGGCGCCGAGTTGGGCGGCATCGTGGGGGCCCTGCTGGCGATCCCGGTCGGTGCCGCCCTCAACATCGCACTGCAGGACCTGATCGAGGAGCGCCGGGCCCGGGCCGAGGCCGAGGGGGCGGCGACCCGGCTGGAGCTGGAGCTACCGGCCCACTAGTCCCGCCCCCGGCCCCCATTGGGCCCTCCATTGGCGGCCCGCGACCGCCTGGGAGAACTCTAGGCGGTCCCAGGTTTGGGCCCACGTCGGCGGGGAACAATGGCGGCGCCCAACCTTCCTGTCGGCAGCACCTCAGGCTTCCGGCAGGAAGTGGGGGGTCCATAGCTCTTCCTGGCTCTTACTGCAGGACGATCTCGCCCCCGGGCGCCGCGATCCCCACCGCTGTCACGCCGTCCGGGCCCGGCCCGCCACCCGATACCCGGCACGCCACGTCCTCGCCCCCGAGCCATTCCGCCACCGCGCCCGCATCACCCCGCACCTGGACCCAAGCAATGCCCTCGGGCTGCACGGGCTGGGCGCAGGCCATGCGGCCGGGATGGCGCTCGGGCGGCACCCCCCACTCGATGAAGAAGGGGAGCTCCGGGCGGCCCAGGGCCATCTCCAGCCCGGCGGTGCGCCAGGACACCCGGCTGCCGTCGGGCAGCTCCCGCGCCTTCGCCTGGACGGCGAGCCCCAGCCGGCCGGCGACCGCATCGAGGTCATCGGTGGACACCACCCACAGCATCGGTCCCTCCCCGGCCCGCAGTAGCTGGGCGAGGCCGCTCCCCACCGGGTCACTCCGTGCCTCGGCGGGGTCCACCAGGGCCATCAGCTCGATGTAGCTGGAGCCGAGCGGCACGATCCGGTTGGCCGTACCCCACCCCGGATGGCGCCCGCCGGGCACCGAGGCCAGCCCGGACCGGCGGCGCAGCCGCTCGCCCGCTTCATCAAGATCCGTCACACTGTATACGATATGATCGATCTTTAACACTGGATTACACTCCTATGTATGGAACCACGACACGCCTGGAGCGTCGTCTTGGCGCTGGTGGTCGCCCTGTTCGGGGTGCCCTGCGGCGTGATCTTCCTGCTGGCGGCGTCCTTGTCGCCACTGCCGGGCACGGCGCCCGGGGATCCGGCCCTCCCGCTGGCTGTCCCGGCTGGCGTGCTGGCCGCGGACCAGGGGGCGTCGGCGGTGGCCCCGGCGGGCTGCGTCGTGCCGGTTGCCGTGCTGCTGGCCGTCGGCGAGGTGGAGAGCGGCAACGCCGCCGGGCGCGCCATCAGTGCCGCCGGGGATGTGTCGCCCCCCATCATCGGCCCGGCATTGGACGGCTCGATCCCAGGCACCGCGATCATCGCCGACACCGACGGCGGGGCGATGGACGGCGACCCGGTCTGGGACCACGCGGTGGGGTTCCTCCAGGTCCTGCCCTCCACCTGGCGCCGGTGGGCGCCGGCGGGTGCCGACCCACAGAACCTCTTCGATGCTTCCCGCACCGCGGTGACCGTCCTGTGCCAACCGGCGCGCGACCTGACCGATCCGGCGGCCCTGGACGCCGCGCTGCGGGCGTACAACGACTCGTCCGCCTACGTGGCGGCGGTGGAGGGTTGGGCCGCCGCCTACCGCGCCGGGATCGAGCGGGCGAGCGCCGCGGTCACCCAGTCCGCCAGCGTGTCCAGGAACCCCGGGTCGATGCCGTGACCCATCGGCGACTCCCGGTAGGTGACGTCCGCCCCGGCGGCGACCAGCCGGTCCCGCGCGCTGCGCCCGAAGGTCACCGGGATCACGCCGTCGTTGGTGCCGTGCCCGATGGCCACCGGGGGCAACGGGGCGGAGAGGTCGAAGGCAAAGCCCGCCACCGTGGGCATGAAGCCGCTGAGGGCGATCATGCCCGCCGGGCGGGGGCGGTCCTCGCCCAGGCTCATCGCGTGCGTCATCACCGCGCCCTGCGAGAACCCGCCCAGGATGGTTCGGCTCGTGGGGATCCCGGTCTCGATTGCCAGAGCGTCGAGCCAGTCACCGAGCCTCCCGTACGTCGCCAGGAAGGTCTCGGGGTTCGGCGTGCCCACGCCGCCGAGCGCGTACCAGTGCGCCCCGCCCGGGGGCAGGGACAGCGGCCCCCGGGCCGTGACGCCCAAGAGGCGCCGCTCGGGATCGAGGTAGCCGAGAAGGCCGTACAGGTCGTGCTCGTCCGAGCCCCGGCCGTGGAAGAGCACCAGGGCGCCCTCGGGCGGGCGGGCTGGCTTCCGGGTCAGGTGGACGAGGGCGTCGAGACCACTCATCGCAGCTCCGGCACCCGGCCGGCCCTCGGGTCGGGTAGCGGGGTCAGGATCTGTTCGAGCTGGCCGCGGAGGTGTTCGTAGTTGGGCGGCAGGCTCAGGCCCTCGCCCAGGTGGGCCGGGTCCTCGTCGGCCGAGAATCCCGGCCCGAGCGTGGCGATTTCGAACAGCACCCCGCTGGGCTCCCGGAAGTAGATCGAGCGGAAGTAGAACCGGTCGATCACCGGCGTCGGCCGGGCCCCGCCGGCCTCGACCCGGACCCGCCAGGCCTCGTGGTCGGCCATCGGAGCCGCCCAGGCGATGTGGTGGACGGTGCCCGCGCCCGGCATGCCGCGCCCCGGGGCCTGGTCGTACACCCAGAACGATCCCCGCCGCTCGCCCCGGGACTCGTAGCTCTGGGGGGCGGTGGAGGTGAAGCCTAGGGTCTCGGTGAGGAAGGCCTGCGAGCGGTCCGCCACCGCGGCGTATGCCCGGGCGCCGTCGAAGCCCTGCAGGGCGAGGTGCCCGGGGACCTCGGGGTGATCGGCGATCAGGGGCTGGTCCGGGGCGGCGGACACGTGGAGGGCCAGGCCGAGGCCCTCGGGGTCGGTGAACTCCAGGAGCCCGGGCCGGCGTTCGGTGGCGATGCCCTCGCGGCCCAGGCGGTCGGCCCAGAAGTCGAGCGCCGCCTCGGAGGCCACCCGCCAGACGATGCGGTGCACCATTCCGGCCCCGGCGACTCCGCGCCCGGCGCCCGGGTACTCGAAGAAGGTGAGGTCGGCGCCCGGGCTGCCGGCCTCGTCGGCATAGAACAGGTGGTACACGGTGGGATCGTCCTGGTTGACAGTCTTTTTGACCAGGCGCAGCCCCATGACCCCGGCGTAGAACTCGACGTTGCGGGGGGCGTCGCCCGTGATGGCGGTGATGTGATGGATACCTTCCAGCTTCATGATGTGTTCCTCCTCTCACGAAGGGGAACCAGCGGGGGCCGGGCGCTATTCCGGGAGCCCTTCCCGCACCTGGGACGGGGCATGTCCCGGCTGCCGCGGGAGGCCGCGGGAGGCCGGGGGGGCGGGGGCCGCTGCCGGTGACCTCCTACCGGGGGGGCGCGCCGGCCCGGGCGCGCTCCAGGACGGCCCCGGCCTGCAGACGCCCCGCCTCCCGGTCGGCGCCGAACATGTCGCTCAGCTCGTTCAGCCGGTCCTCGTCGGTGAGGGCAGTCACCCGGGTCACTGTCCGCCCATCGGTGACCTCCTTGCCGACGTGCAGGTGCACATCCCCGTAGGCGGCCAGCTGCGGCAGGTGGGTCACCGCCAGCACCTGGCTGTGGCGGGCAAGATCCCGCAGCTTGGCCCCGACCGTCTCGCCCACCCGGCCTCCGATGCCTGAGTCGATCTCGTCGAACACCAGGATCGGCCGGCCCTCTGCCCCGGCCAGGGCGGCCTTGACCGCCAGCATCACCCGGGAGGTCTCGCCGCCCGATGCCACCTTGGCCAGGGGCCGGGGCGGCTCCCCGGGGTTGAGCGAGAGCAGGAACTCCAGCGGCTGGGCATCGATCGGGGAGGCCGCCTCCCCGAAGCCGACTGCGAAGCGCCCGGCCATGGCCAGCGCGGCGAACTGCTCCTCCACCCGCTGCTCCAGCGAGCGGGCTGCCTCCCGCCGGCCGGCGTTGAGCTCGGCGACGGCCCCGGCCAACTGGCCGCGGGTGGCCACCGCCTCGGCCTCCAGGCCGGCGATCGTCCCGCCCCGGCCCTCGAGATCGGCCAGCTCCGCCCGGGCGCCCTCGCCGAAGCGCAGCACCTCTTCGACGCTGGCGCCGTACTTGCGTTTCAGGGCAACGATCGCGGCCAGGCGGTCGTCGGTGTGGGCCAGGCGGCCGGGATCGAATTCGACCGCCTCCCGGTAGGCCCGCACCCGTTCGGCGAGATCCTCGAGCTGGAGGGCGATCTCGGTGGCCAGGCTATTGAGCGGCGCCGCCCCCGGGTCGAGCCCCTCGAGCTGGCCGAGCAGGTGGACGGCGGCCGAGCCCCGGTCGCGGGCCGAGCCCTCCTCCCCCGCCACCGCCTCGTAGGCCCCGGCCGCCAGGGTCAGGATCTCCTCGGCATTGGCCAGCAGGCGCTGCTCCCGGCGGAGCTCCTCCTCCTCACCCGCCGCCAGCCGGGCCTGGGCGATCTCGCCGATCTGGTGGCGCAGCAGGTCCGCCCGGCGGGCGAGCTCCCGGTCGTCACCCCGCAGCTCGGCGAGCTCACGCTCGATGCGCCGGTGGGTGCTGCGCAGGCCCTGGATGCGGGCGCGCAACTCGCCGAGGTTCGCCCAGCGGTCCAGCAGGTCCGCCTGCTCGGTCACCCGGAGCAGCGAGAGGTGGGCGCTCTGGCCATGCAGGTCCACGAGGCGCTCGCCCAGGGACTGGAGCATGCGCACCGGGACCCCACGCCCGTTGACCCGGCACACGCTGCGCCCGGCGGCGGTGATCTCCCGGCCGAGGATGAGGACCTCGTCCTCGGGGGCGGCGAGACCCTCCTCGATGAGGTCGACGAGATCGAGCACCGAGGCGGCGAAGAACCCCTCCACCCGGGCCCCGCTCGTTCCCGCCCGCACCATCCCGGCGTCGGCCCGGTCGCCCACCAGCAGGCCCAGGGCATCGATGACGATCGACTTGCCGGCACCGGTCTCGCCGGTCAGCACGTTGAGCCCGGGGCCGAACCCGATGCGGGCGTGGTCGATCACCGCGAGATTGGTGATGTCCAGCTCGATGAGCACGTCAGGGCCACCCTACCGCCCCACTGGGACCTGCTGGCACCGGCTCGGACCATCTATCGTGGATGCCATGGCGGACACCGAGACCCCGCCCCTGTACGAGCGGGTGGGGGGCGACGAGTACTTCCACACTCTCGTCGACCGTTTCTACGTCGCGGTCGCCGAGGACCCGGTGATCCGGCACCTGTACCCGGAGGACCTCGGCCCACCCGCCTACCACCTGGCCGAGTTCCTGGTGCAGTACTGGGGCGGCCCACGCCGCTACAGCGAGCGCCGGGGCCACCCCCGCCTGCGCATGCGCCACCCGTTCGCCATCGGAGGGCCGGAGCGCGACGCCTGGCTCCGGCACATGACCGACGCGGTGCGGGAGAGCGGGGCCGGGCCGATCGAGCAGGCCGAGCTGCTGGACTACTTCGCCATGGCGGCCCAGATGCTGGTCAACCAGCCGGGCTGAGCCCGGCTCCACGGCGGTCGGCCCTGATCTAAGGTTTTTCCGCGATCTCGCGAATTCCTGCCCTTTTTGTCGGTGGTCACCATTTCAATGGTGACATGAACGATCTAGACCACCGTATAACGGATCTCGCCGATCGCCAGCATGGGGTCGTCGAGCTTGGGCAGGTGATGGATCTCGGGTTCAGCCGCAAGCTCATCCGGGGCCGGGTTGGCCGGAGCCAGTTGGTGGAGGTGCTTCCCCGGGTGTACCGCCTCGGGCCGGGCGAACCGCCTTTTGAGCAGAGAGCCATGGCCGCGACACTGGCGGCTGGGCCGGGAGCACTGGCATCGCACCGGGCTGCGGCCAACCTCCACGGGCTCCCCGGTATCGCACGCTGGGCGGAGGTGACGGTACCGCATGACCGCCGGATCGAGGTGCCGGGGCTCACCGCGCACCGGGCCCGGGATCTGCCGGACGACGACCGGGCCATGGTTCGGGGAATCCCGGCAACCACGCCCACCCGGACGCTGCTCGACCTCGCGGGACTGTTCCACGCCGAGCGCCTCGGACGGGCGCTGGCCCACTGCCTGATTCACGGACTGGTTTCGCGAGCCGATCTCGAGCGCCGGAGTGCTCTGGTGGCCCGCGGCCACCCCGGCATCGGGACACTCCGGGAACTTCTCGCCGCCTGGCCCATCTCCCAGCGGCCCATCGGCAGCGAGTTCGAATTGGAGCTGTATCGCTGCCTCGACGCCGCCGGGATCGAGCGCCCGGTCCCGCAGTGCCGGGTGGTACTGCCGGACGGGACAGTGCGCTACATCGACTTCGGCTACCCGCGCCTCCGCTTCGGCCTCGAGGCCGAGGGCTTCATCTGGCACGGGTCCCGGCAGGCGTGGGAACGGGACCGGGCCCGCCACAACGAGCTGGTTGCCGCCGGCTGGGACTATCTCGCCATCACCTGGGGATTGCTCCATGACCATCCCGACCAAGTGGCCGACCTCGTCCGGCGATCCCTGGCGATCCGTGCCCGCGGCTGACCGTGAACCGGCCTCGGGAGAAGTTCTGGGGAGGATTCTGGCCCGAAATGGGATCAAAAACTCCCCAGAACGAAACGGACAAACTAGGAGCGTGTGGTGAGAAAGCTCTCATAGTGCGCTAGAGGCGTTTCCTGTCGGCCGCTCCCGCCGGTCACCTCTCCGCCATGACCCAGGCACTGCTGTACCAGTCCGCGCCCACCGGCAACGACCTCCTCGACCGCCTCCCCAGCTGGGAGCAGCGGGACCTGTTGCTGGTGGCCGAGCAGGTGGCCCTCGCCCCCCGGCAGGTCATCTTCGAGCCCTGCCAGCTCATCGACAGGGCCTGGTTCCCGCTCGCCGGGGTGATCTCTCTGGTGGCCCGCACGTCCGACGGCGCCGGGGTGGCGGTGGCCTCGGTGGGCCGGGAGGGCATGGTGGGCTTGCCCATCGTCCTGGGCGAGGCCAGCAGCCCCAACCTGACCGCCGCCGTGCAGGTGCCCGGCACCGCCCTCACCGTCGGGGCGCTTGAGCTCCGGCGCCGGTCACGGCCGCCCGCGGGTCTCCACATGCTGCTCCAGGCCTACGCTCACACCCTGCTCACCCGGACGGCGCAGGAGGCGGCGTGCAACCGGCGCCACACCGTGCTGCAACGCTGCGCCTGCCTCCTGCTCCAGACCGAGGACCGCGTGGGGGCGCCCGACTTCCCCCTGACCCAGGACCAGATCGCCCACCTCCTGGGCACCCGGCGGGCGAGCGTGGTCGGCGCCGCCCGCACGCTGCAGGAGGCCGGGGCGATCCGTTACCGCCGGGGACGGCTGCACGTCGCCGACCGCCGGACCCTCGCCCGGCTCTCCTGCGACTGCTACGAGGTGATCGCGATCAGCCCCCGCATCCCGTAGGCGTAGTGCCCCGGGAGGTGGCAGGCGAAGACCCAGGTGATGGGGTTGGACGGGAAGCTGACCGTCGTGGACCGGGTGGTGCCGGCGGGCACCGAGACCTCGCCCGGGACCGACCCGTCGTGCACGGTGTCGGTGCCGGCCTCCTCGGCCTGCTGCAGGGCCTCGTTGCCCACGATGAACTCGTGGTCGATGGGGTCGGTGTTGGTGATGACGAAGCGCACCGTCGATCCCTCCTTCACCGTCACCGCCGACGGTGAGAAGCGGGAGTAGTGGATGGCGATGGCCACGGTGGGGACCGGCTGGGGGCCGATGACCCCGGCGTGGGCGGCGGCCCCCAAAGAGGCCAGGACGACGACCAGACCGATCCCCGCCCCGTGGCGCAGTCTCATGCCGGCAGCCCGGGGACCCGAAGGCTGCGCCGCCAGCTCCAGCCCCACGCCGCCGCCAGGCCGGCAGCGCCCAGGGCGCTGGCCCACCAGACCCACGCCGAGCCGCCGCCCGAGGGCGGGGTGGGGGTGGACGGCGCCGGGTTGGACGCCAGCCCGGCGGCCCGGGCGGACGGGGCCACCCCGTTGACCCCCACCGAGAGGTCGTAGCGCAGGTTGACCTCGGGGGTGCTCAGCCGCAGGTAGGTGAGCCACATGCCCGACGCCGGGATCCACGACCCGCCCTGGTCCTCCCGCAGGTCGCTGATGAGGCTGGCCGACGCCTGCTCGCTGGTGTTGAGCACGAGGCCGTTGGTCGAGGTGCGGTTGGACCTGAGCGGCGTCGGGTCGGGCAGCATCGCCGGGGCCTGGTCGGTGAGCAGGTAGATGTCGGCGCTGACGAAGTCGGACTGCGTCTTGCCCAGGCCCAGGATGGCCAGGGGCACCCAGGGCTGCTTCGTGGGGATGGTCAGGGCGATGGGCGTGATGGCGCCGGCCTGCTGACCCTGGGCGGCGGCGGCATCGGCATTGAACTTGGCGGCCATGAAGATGGGCGACCGGTGGGCGTAGAAGTCGAGCAGGGCCGGCGCGTCGGGCGGCAGGCTGAACCCGTTGTTCTTGGCCCATTCGCCGACGGCGAAGCCGCCGCCCTTGAGGACCGTGAGGTCGAGGGCCCCGATGGTGGTCTGCTGGATGACCTGGGCAGGCACCGGAGCCGCTGCGGCGGCGGCGCGGCCGGCGGTGTCGAAGGCGGCGTTGATCGGCTCGGTCTCGCGCACGAGGCGCTGCAGGGTCCAGGCGCCGCCCTTCTCGATGGCGGTCGGCACCGCGGGCAACGGCGTGATCGAGCCGAAGTTGCCCGTCCCGCCCTCGAAGGTGAAGGCGGTGATGTAGTGCTCGACGCCGTTGTGGTAGCCCACCAGGGTTGTGGTGCGCTGGAGGCTCACGCCCCCGTTGGGGCCGATCAGCCCCCCGCAGGCCAGGGCGGGCCCCGCCCCGATCAGCACCAGCAGGCCGAGGGCGCTGCCGACCGCCAGCACCCGAATGGTGGTTGTGGCGCTCCGCCTGCGGCTCCGCTGGTTGAGTCCCATCTCTGGCCTCCCTGTCTGGCACGTGTCGGGGAACGTGATGAGGCTTAGACGGGGCCGTGCCGGGCGAAAGTTCCGTCAGGACGCGGCGGCGGCCTTCTGGAGGGCGGCGCCGAAGGTGCGGGCGACAAGGGCATAGCCGGCGTCCGAGGGGTGGAACCCGTCGGCGCTGACCAGCGAGGCGTAGGTGCCGTCCTTCTCGGCCTCCGCTCCGGCGGCGTGCAGGTCGACGAGGATGGCGCCGGTTGAGGCCACCACCGCCGAGGTCGCCCGGTTGTAGGCGTCGACCGACGCGTCCAGGGCCGCCGGGGCCGGGCAGAGGCTCCCGGTGCCCAACCCGAAGGACCCGGAGCGGCAGGCGAGGTAGATCGGCAGCTGGTCCAGCGGCGGCGTGTTGGCCACCAGCACCGTCGTGCCCCCCTTCTGGCGCAGCTGCGAGATCAGGGACTGGAGCTCGTGCTGGTAGTCGGCGGGCGTCACGCTGGCAATGAGGTCGTTCACGTTGAGCCACACCGTGACCAGGGTCGGGTGGGCGGCCAGCGCCTGGGACAGCTGGTCCTGCAGGGCATCCTCGACGGTGGCGCCGGACACCGCCACGTTGTCGAAGGTCGCCGAGTGGGGCAGGAAGCCCCGAGCGAAGACCGCCGGCCAGGCGTCCTGGGCCGGATCGCTGCTGCCGACGCCCAGCGACTCGCTCGCCCCGATGGCTACGTAGACCACCGGGCCGGTAGAGGGCGCCGGCGAGCGGGCGGGCGACGAAGCGGGCGAGGGGGCCGCGCGGCTGGGGGCCGCGGGTGCCGCCGCCCGGTGCCCGGAGGAGCACGCACCGAGCACCACCAGCGCGGCGCCCGCAAGGCGTCTCCACCGCCGGCCAGCGCGCATGATCCCCGAATCTACCCGGGCCGCCCGGGGGCGCCGCCCAAGTGCCGCCAGAAGGGCGGCCCCATCGGGTGCTAGGTTTCTCCAGGCACCCCTCGCCCGCCTATACTTCCCGCCGGTGAGTGCCCTCCTGCAGGTCGTCCGCACGGGCCAGCCCCGAACGATCCGGCTGGTGGGGGAACTGGATGCCTCGAACGCCGACGACCTCCTCATCGACTTGGATCCCGAGCTGGCGTCGGGCGGCGACTTGACGCTGGACCTCGGCGCCTTGGACTTCATCGACAGCGTGGGCCTGCGCAGTTTCGTGCGGGTGGCCCACGCCCTCGACGGCGGCCGCCTGATCCTGCGGGAACCGCAACCCGGTGTCGGCCGCACGCTGGATATCGTTGGGATTGACAAGACAAACAATATTTTCGTCACAAAATGACGTGCTTGTAGGTCTTGCGATCACATAAAGGTTTGTTCATCTCTTCCGATGGGTAGAGCGCCGCGGTGAGCGCACCCCGGACCCTGAACGTCGAACTGCCCGTCGATCCGCGGTCACCGGGGGCGGCACGCCGGGAATTGGCCTCTCTGGCCGCTGACCTTCCGGCCGACCTGCAGTGGGACCTCCAGCTCTTGGTGAGCGAGCTGGTGGCCAACAGCGTGCGGCACGCCGCCCTGGACCGGGAGGACCACATCGTCCTCCGCGCCCGGGTGGCCGACGCCTCGATCCGGGTGGAAGTCTCCGATCACGGGCACGGCTTCCAGCCCGAGCGTCCGACCAGCCCCGGGGAGTCCCGTTCCGGGCTCTGGCTGGTCAACCGCCTGGCGGACCGATGGGGGGTCGTCCGGGACGGCTCCACTCTGGTCTGGTTCGAGAGTGACCTACAAGCGGGGACGAGCGGTGCCGACTGGGAAGGGGTCGTGCGCAACTGGCCGGCAGCGTGCCGGTCGATGGCGCGGGACCTGTTCCGGCTCTACGGTCCGCCCGAAGAAGTCACCCCGACCCGGCTGCGCTGGTGGCCGGAGCGGGACACCGAGGTCACGATCTCGTGGCCGAGTCCGGCGCCGGCGGGCGGGCAGGTCCCGACCCCGCCCTCGTCGCCGAGATCGCCCTAGCCAACTCGTCCAAATCGGCGGCGGGCAGCTCCAGGTCGGCCGCCGCCACCCAGGAATCCACCTGTTCCGGGCTCCGGGCGCCGACGATTGCCCCCGTGACCCCCGGCCACGCCAGCACCCAGGCCACCGCCACTGCCGCCGGGGTGACGCCATGGCGCTCGGCAATGGGACGGAGCGCCTCGGCCAGGGCGAGGTTGCGCTCCAAGCCCTCGCCGGTGAAGTTGGGGTTGCGCGCGCGCCAGTCGTCCGGCGCCAGGGCCTCCACCCGGGCACGGGAGAACGAGCCGGTGAGCAGGCCGGACTGCATGGGGCTGTAGGCGATCACCCCGGTGTGGTGCTCGGCACACCAGGAGACGAGGCCGCCGGCGGCCTCGCGGTTGATCAGGGAGAGCGGGGGCTGGAGCGAGTCCACGTGGCCGATCCGGCTGGCGGCGGACACCTCCTCCACCGTGTGGTTGGATAGCCCGACCGCAGCCACCACGCCCTCGGCCTTCAGCTCCAGCATGGTGCCCCAGTAGTCCTCGACCGGCGCGCCGTCCTCGGGGGTCCAGTGCATCTGGTAGAGGTCGATGCCCTCGACCTGCAGGCGGCGCAGGGACTGCTCCACCTCCCAGCGGATGGACTCCGGCCTGCCCACCCGCCGGGCGGGTGCCATGGGATCGCCGTCGTCCCAGCGCAGGCCGCACTTGGTGAAGACGTAGGGCCGATCGGCGTCGCTGAACGGGGCGAGGGCCTCGGCGACCACCTCCTCGGAGTGGCCCAGGCCGTAGATCGCGGCCGTGTCCACCCAGTTGACCCCGGACTCCACGGCGCGGCGGATGGCGGCGATGGAGGCCTCGTCGTCCTGCGGCCCCCAACCGAAGCTCCAGCCGCCCCCGCCGGTGGCCCAGGCGCCGAACCCGACGGTGGTGAGGTCGAAGCCGGTGGCGCCCAGGGGGCGGGTGGCAGAGATCACGGATGGAACATACCCCTGCTGCCGACTCCTGGCTCGAGCCGGCTCGAGCCGGCGACCCAGGAGCTAGACCGGGTGGGTGAAGCGCAGCGGGAGGCGGTCGACGACGAACGCCGCCACGGCCTTCGCCGTCTTGGCGTCCACGGCCACCACCGCGTACGCTCCGCCCTTCGCCGGGTTGGCCCCGTTCACCGATCCCGGCTCGAAGCTGCCCTGGAAGGCCACGATGCACAGCGTCTCGCTGCCGAAGGCGGCGAACTCGGCGTGACGCTTCGCCACCGCCGAGGCCTTCACCTGCCGCACGCCGAGGTACCGGCCCTGCTGGTGCACCGCGGCCCGCGCAGCAGGGAGCGCCCGGAAGCACGCGCTGGACCCGGTACCGAGCGAGTTGCGCTGCCCGGCGCACCCGGCGAGCGCGAGGGCCGCCACCGCGACGACCAGGAGCCGCCTCACGGCGCCACCAGGCCCGTGTGGTCCTTGCGGGCCTGCACCCGCAGGACCAGGGCGGCCAGCCAGCCCGCCGGGAGCAGGAGCCAGAAACCGAGGATCCGGTAGAGGAGGACGGCCGCCACGGTGGCGGACTGCGTCCCGCCGTAGAAGACCAGGGCCACCGTCAGGCTGCCCTCCACCACGCCGAGGCCCCCGAGGGTCAGCGGCAGGTTCGCCGCCAGCTGCGCCGCCCCGTACGCCAGCAGCAGCCCCCGCCAGGGCACCCGGGCATGGACCGCCAGGAACGCGATGGCCAGGCAGGACAGGTCGAGGAGCCAGTTGGCCAGTGACCACCCCGCCGCCCGGGCCAGGGTCACCTTCGAGAGCTGCACCGCACCCAGGCGCTCCATCGCCCGGGCGCCCAGCTCTCCGGCGTCGCCCTCGGGGCGGTGCGCGACGCGCTGGGCGAGCCGTACCAGGGCCACGAGGACTACCCGGACGAACCGGGTCAGCAGGCCCCGGCGCACCACCTCGACCAGTCCGGCCCCCAGGACCGCCACCACGACGATGCCCCGGACGAGGTCGAGAGAGCTCGCCTGGCCCTCGGCGAGGCCCAACCCCACCAGGGCGACCAGCGCCAGGGCGGCGAACGCCACGACCGTGGACACCACCAGCACCCAGCCCGCCAGGGTCGCATCGATCCCCCGCCGCCGGAACTGGCGGAAGGCGTAGATGGTCGACCAGGCGGGCCCCACCGGCAGCGAGTTCTGGATGGCGTTGGCGGCCAGTGTGATCCCGGTCAGAGGGCGGAGGCCCACCCGAGCGCCGCCGGCGGTGAGCAGCCGGCGCTCCATGCCGGCGTAGGCGATGATCGAGGCCAGCTCAGCGCCCAGCGCCACCACGATCCAGGCACCGGACACGTGGCCGAGGGTGGCGAAGGCACCGGAGAGCTCGTTGCGCCGGCCGAAGACGGCGTCGAGCGCCACCCCGGCCGCCACCACGCCCAGCCCGTACCGCAGGAGCACCCCGAGCACGTGTCGTGCCCCGCGGGCCCCGTTGGACGGCGCCGGGGGTTCCCGGGTCGCAGGAGGCGAAGAGGCGTCGTCGGGGGCCACGCCCGGCATCATCCGCTCCCTGCCTTGGCTGCGCCTGGAGCACCGGCTGGTGCTCGCCCGCGGCGCTCCTCAGCACCCCCCGTATGGCGGGGCCCGATGGTACGGTGGCCGCGTGGCCCAGTACCGCCATCCTCCCCGGCATCGTGCGGACCCACCGCGGCCCACAGGGCCCCCGATCGGGAAGATCGTGCTCATCGGGTTCCTCGGGCTGATGTTGCTCGCCGGGCTCGGAGCCCTGGGCGGCTGGGCGATCAACCAGGCGGACAACCCGGTCGCCATTCCCAGCTTCACACCACCGGCTTCGGTAGCCCCCAACCCTTCCCAGGCCCCGATCCCCACCTCCACGGCGCAGGCCCCCGCCGGGCCGGCGGTTGACCTGCCGGTGGTGATCGCGGCCCTCGGCCCCGGGGCGACCGGCCCGGCGGTGACCGCCTTCCAGCAGCGCCTGGCGAACCTCTCGTACATGGTGGGGCCAGTGGACGGCAACTACGGCGCGGCGATGTCCTACGCCGTCACCGCCTTCCAGAAGGTCGAGGGCCTGCCCCGCACCGGCGTCGTCGATGCTCTGACCCGGTCGGCGATGCAGACCGCCGGCGTGCCGGCACCGGCCTACGCCGCCCCGCCCGACCACATTGAAGTGGACATCGCCCACCAGGTCATGCTCATCGTGGACAACGGCCAGGTGACCGCCACCGTGGCCGTGTCGACGGGCACCGACAAGAAGTTCACTGAGAAGGACTCGCCCGGGCCCCACAAGGCGGTGACGCCCAACGGTGTCTTCAGCGTGCTGTGGAAACACAACGGCTGGTGGACCTCGCCCCTGGGCCAGATGTACAAGCCGTCGTTCATTGACGACTCCCTGGGCATCGCCATCCACGGGTACCCGGAGGTGCCGCCCCAGCCGGCGTCGCACGGCTGCATCCGGGTCCCGATGCCCTTCGCCGACGCCATCTACGCCCACGACACGTCGGTGGGGTTGACGGTGTTCGTGCACGGCGGGCCGGACGGCCCGAACCCGTAGGACGGGGCCGCTAGAGTGGCCTCGGGGGCGGGCGGGGTGGGCTCGGCCGACTCGGGAGGTAACCAATGCAACTCGGCATGATCGGTCTCGGCCGCATGGGGGCCAACCTCGTGCGGCGCCTGATACGGGACGGCCACACATGCGTCGTGTACGACCATTCCGCCGACGCCGTGCAGGCGATGGTGCAGGAGGGGGCGACGGGGGCCGCTTCGCTCGAGGAGTTCGTCGCCCAGCTCGAGGCTCCCCGGGCGGCCTGGGTGATGATCCCGGCGGCCTACGTGGGCGACACGGTGCACCAGTTGGCGGGCCTCATGGCCGCGGGCGACATCATCATCGACGGCGGCAACTCCTACTACCGGGACGACATCGACCGGGCGGCTGCCCTTGCTGGACAGGGGATCCGCTACCTGGACGTGGGCACCTCAGGGGGTGTCTTCGGACTCGAGCGGGGCTTCTGCCTGATGATCGGCGGCGACCGCGACGCGGTCGCCCACCTGGACCCGGTCTTCGCCACCATCGCTCCGGGCGTCGACGCCGCCCCGCGCACGCCGGGACGCACCGGGGAGCCCACCACGGCGGAGCAGGGGTACCTGCACTGCGGGCCGGCCGGCGCCGGGCACTTCGTCAAGATGGTGCACAACGGCATCGAGTACGGCCTCATGGCGGCCTTCGCCGAGGGCCTGGGCGTGCTCGAGGCGGCGAACGCGGGCACGCAGCGCCGGGAGACCGACGCCGAGACCGCCCCCCTGCGCGAGCCGCAGTACTACCAGTACGACCTGGACGTGCCGGCAGTGGCCGAGCTGTGGCGCCGGGGCAGCGTTGTGGCCTCCTGGCTGCTGGACCTGACCGCCGAGGCCCTGGCGGCCGACCCGGAGCTCAGCGCCTTCACCGGCCGGGTCTCCGACTCGGGCGAGGGCCGCTGGACGGTGCTGGCGGCAGTCGACGAGGGGGTTCCGGCCCACGTCCTCAGCGCCGCGCTCTTCGAGCGCTTCGCATCCCAGGGCCGGGCGGCGTTTGCCGGCAAGGTGCTGTCGGCCATGCGCCATGAGTTCGGTGGCCACGCCGAGAAGCCCGCGTCGGGAGGGGCATGAAGATGAAGAAGAACCACGCCCGGGCCGATGCCCTCGTGCTCTTCGGGGCCACGGGCGACCTGGCCCGCAAGAAGCTGTACCCCGCCCTTTACCACCTGACCGTGGACGGGAAGCTCGGCGTGCCCATCGTGGGCGTGGCGTCGTCTCCCGGCTGGGGCGACGAGCAGGTCCGGGCGTACGCCCGGGAGGCGGTGGAGGCGGCGCTCCCCAACCCCGACAGCGGGGCGTTGACGAAGCTGCTGAACCATCTCACCTTCGTCGAGGGCGACTACCGCAACGCCGCCACCTTCCAAGCCCTGGCCGACCGCCTGCAGAAGGCGGGGGCGGCGCGCCCGATGCACTACCTCGCCATCCCGCCGGTGCTCTTCGAGACCGTCGTGGAGGCTCTTGCCGCCGTCCGCTTGGACACCGACGCCCGGGTGGTGGTCGAGAAGCCGTTCGGGCGGGACCTCGCCTCGGCCCGGGAGCTCAACGCCGTGCTGCACAAGGCCTTCGCCGAGGAGGCGATCTACCGCATCGACCACTACCTCGGCAAGGAGTCGGTGGAGAACCTGATGGTGTTCCGCTTCGCCAACTCGCTGCTGGAGCCGGTGTGGAACCGCAGCTATATCCAGCGGGTGGAGATCACGATGGCCGAGTCCTTCGGCGTCGAGGGCCGGGGGACGTTCTACGACAAGGTGGGCTGCATCCGCGACGTCGTGCAGAACCACCTGCTCCAGGTGGCGGTGCTGCTGGCGATGGAGCCCCCCCTGGGCACCGATGCCGAGGCGCTGCGGGACGAGAAGGCCAGGGTGCTGAAGGCGATGCGCCCCGCCGACCCCAAGTACCTGGTGCGGGGCCGCTACGAGGGCTACCTGAGCGAGCCCGGGGTGGCCCCCGACTCCGACACCGAAACGTACGCCGCCCTGCGCCTCGACATCGAGAGCTGGCGCTGGGCGGGCGTCCCGTTCTTCGTGCGGGCGGGCAAGGCCCTGGCCTCCACGACGCTGGAGGCGACGGTCGAGTTCGCCGCTCCCCCGCGGCTGCTCTTCGCCTCCACCGACCACCGCCCGCACGCCAACCTCCTGACCTTCCGGCTGGGGACCAACGACGGCGTGTCGCTGCGCCTGCAGGCCAAAGCTCCGGGCGACGACCTCGTCAGCCAGCCCGTGGGCCTCGATGTGAACTTCGAGCAAGTCTTCGGGGCCCGCCACGAGGCCTACGAGCGCTTGTTGTGCGACGCCCTCGAGGGCTACGCCGCCCGCTTCGCCCGGGAGGACGCCGTCGAGCGCCAGTGGGAGATCGTGCAGCCGCTGCTGGACCACCCCGGCCCGCTGCACGTCTACGCCCGGGGGAGCATGGGCCCGGCGGCCGCCGACGGCGTGCTGGACAACCGGCGGGGCTGGCGGGACCCCAACAAGGCGCCGAGGAAGCCCCGCCACCGCCGGTAGGGAGCGCCTCCGGTGGGAGGCTCGTTGCCGTTAGTGCGCCAGGCCCGCCACCGCGTTGATGGTCATGGCGATGATCGCAGTGCCGAACACGTAGGACAGCACCGCGTGGCGGAGCACGGTCCGCCGGATGTGGCGGGCGATGATGTCGGTGTCGGACACCTGGTAAGTCATGCCGACGGTGAATGCCAGGTAGGCGAAGTCGGCGTAGGTGGGCTCCCGGTCGTCGTGGAAGTCGATGCCCCCCTTGGGCTCGGCGTAGAAGAGCCGGGCGTAGCGCAGCGTGAAGATCGTGTGCACCACGCTCCACGACACCACGACGCTCAGCACCCCGATAACGGTGAGCAGGGCCTTCGCCGCCCCGTTCTCGTTGGCGGCCTTCAGCACCGTCAGCCCCACGGCCAGGAGGCTGGCGGCGCTGGCGCCCATCAGCATGGAGTCGGCGGCCGTCCGGCTGCTGTCCTCCCGCACCGCGATGCGCGCGGTCTCGGCGCCGTCGCGGCCGATGACCGACCCCAGGGCGGAGAGCACGAAAATGGCTGCGGCAACATCCCAGCCGCCCAGGACGGCGGCCTGCCAGGGGGCGGTGAAGGCAGCCACCACCAAGACCACGACGCCGCCGGCGGCGGCGATCACTGCCCGCTTGCCGGCGGAGAGCTGGCGGTGGGCACCCATATCCGTGTTGCCAGACATAGAACCTCCATCGATCTGCAGGTCGCCCGCCCGTATTCCCGGACGTCGGGGAGGGTGGAGTCAACATACCCAGCCAAGACCCGAACCCTCCTGCGGGCGCCGGAGGCGTAGGATCGGCCCATGGCAGTGCTCCGGGTCGCGGGTCCCCTACGAGCGCTCGCCGGAGGGAACTCCGAGCACGAGGTGGAGGCCGGTACCGTGCTGGAGCTGCTGCGGCTCTTCGAAGACATCCACCCCGCAACCAGCGGCTGGATCCTCGACGAGCGGGGCCGCATACGGCAGCACATCAACGTTTTCGTCAACGCCGAGCTGGCGGTGGCGGCGACACCCCTGGCCACCGGCGACCAGGTGGACGTCCTACCCGCCATCTCCGGAGGAAGTCGCCATGGCCGAGCTGGTGATCGGTACCAAGAAGGGATTGTTCGTCCTGCAGGGCAGCCCGGAGACGGGCTTTGACATCACCGCCCGGGCATTCGCCGGTGAGCCGGTCGAGTTCGGGCGCCGGGATCCGAGGACCGGGCGCCTGCTGGCCTCGGTGACCTCGCCCTTCTATGGGCCCAAGATCTGGTGGACCGAGGACCCGGCGGGGCCCTGGACGCAGGCGTCGGGCACGGCCCTGCCGGAGGGCGGCGACGACGCCCTGGTACGGATCTGGAGCATCGTGGTGGGCGAGTCCGAGGGCTTGGTGTATGCCGGCGGCGACCCGGGTGTGCTCTTCGAGAGCCGGGACGGCGGCGCCAGCTGGGCGGTCAACCAGGGCCTATGGGACCACCCCAGCCGGCCCTCGTGGGACCCGGGCGGCGGCGGGTTGTGCATCCACTCCGTCGTTCCGTGGCCCGGGGACCCGAACCGGCTGGCACTGGGGATCTCGGCGGCGGGCATCTGGCTGACCGATGACGGGGGCGCATCCTGGCGCCCGAGCAACCGGGGCATCGTGCCCCGCTACCTGCCCGAGGAAGCGCGGCCGGACGCCCGCCAGATCTGCGTGCACAACCTGCAGCGGGCACAAGCTCGCCCCGAGCGGCTGGTGATGCAGTTCCACGGCGGCGTCTACCGGTCGGATGACGCCGGCGAGAGCTGGGTGGACATCGGGGCCGGGCTGCCGTCCGACTTCGGCTTCCCGGCGGTCGTGGACCCCGCCGACCCGGACAGCGCCTTCGTCATCCCGATGACCGCCGACACCGACCGGGTGATGCCCGACGGCCGGCTCCGGGTCTATGAGACCCGCGACGCCGGGGAGACCTGGACCGCCCGGGGCGAGGGGCTCCCCGACCGGGACACCTACCTCACGGTCCTGCGCCAGGCCTTTGCCCGCGCCGGCGAGGGGCAGGGGCTCCAGCTCTACTTCGGGGCCACATCGGGCGAGGTCTTCGGCTCGGGCGACGCGGGCGCCACCTGGACGACCGTGGCCTCCCGCATGCCTCCCGTGTTCTCGGTGACTGCCACCGCGTGACGGGGAACAGCGTGACGGGGAACAACGAGCCCGGCAACGGCGAGCCCGGGAGCGGCGTGGCGGCAGGCCCCGAGCGCCTCCTCGACGTTTGGCCCTACCACCGGGCCGAGCCCCGGGCGGCCGGGCGGCCGCCACTGCGGGCGGAGCGGGGCCCGCACGACAAGCCCTGGGGGATCTGCCTGTCAGGCGGCGGGATCCGGGCGGCGTCGATGGCTCTGGGGGCTCTCCAGGCGATGGACCGCCGGGGCATGCTGACCGGCGAGCAGCACGCCACCTACCTCTCGGCGGTGTCGGGCGGCTCGTACGCCGCCGGGGCCTACACAATCCTGGCCCGCCAGCTCCAGCCCCGGGAGGGTGACCCGGCAGACCCGCCCCACCAGGAGCCGCCGATGGCGGATGTCCCTCCCTTCGCCCGCCTCGACCGGGCGGGCTCCGACCCCTCCCGGGCCCGGCTGCCCGCCACACCGGAGGAGCGCTACCTGGTCGACCACACCCTCTACCTGGAGCACGGCCCGGGGGGCGCGCCCGGGGCGCTGTGGCATCTGACGATGGGCATCCTGGTCAACCTCGCCCTCCTGGTGCTGACGACCGACGCCGTCGCCCGCCCGGCCGGCTGGCTCGCCGGGCGCCTGCACCCCGCAGCACTGGGCCAGGGCGACCACGTGCACGCGATCTCGATCCTGCCCTGGGAGTGGATCGTGCTGGCGGTGCTCGGGGGCCTGGCGGTGCTGGCCGGGGTGCTGTCGGTGCTACGCCCCTCGGGCGAGGAGACCCGGTGGCTGGGGCGGGCCTCCCTCGGCCTCCTCAACGCCGCGCTCGTCTGGCTGGTGATCATCGGGTTCCCCTTCGTGCTGGTGGCGGTGCGCTGGCTGCTGGACCCGGCGGTGGCGACGCAGCGGGTGGGCCAGACGACCGCCCGCCTCGGGGTCGCCGCCAGTGCCGGCGGTGGCCTGAGCCTGGTGGTGGGCCTTGCCCAGATCCGCCGCCTATGGGCCGGGCGGCCCAAGCTGAGCGACCTCCCCACCGGCGGGGTCCGCGGGTTCCTGCTGAGCCACAAGACTGCCATCCTCAACGCCGTCGCTTCGGTCGCCGGCCCCCTGCTGATCGGCGCCACGTTCGCGGCCCTCGCCACCAGTGCGGCGGGGGCGGCGGCGCACGGCGGCACGCGCTGGGGGACGGACATCGAGTGGTGGATCTTCCTGGTCGTGGTGCTGGCGGGGCTGTGGCTGGTGGGCGATCTCAACGCCTGGTCGCCGCACAGTTACTACTACGAGCGCCTGGGCTCGGTGTTCGCCGTCGGCCGGCAGGCAGCCGGGCGGCCCGACCCCCGGCTCCGGGGCTCCACCGACCCGTCCAGCCTGGTGACCTGGCACGGCGAGCCGGTGGGTGCCCTGCCCTGGAACCTGGAGAACCCGGGACTCCAGCTGGGGCGTGCCCAGCCAGAGCGCTTCCCCGAGGTCCTCATCTGCGCCTGCGCCAATGTGAACGACTACGGGTCGATCCCGACCGGGTTCAACGCCACCTCGTTCGTGTTCTCCAGCCGGATGGTCGGGGGCCCGTTGGTGGGGGCGGTGCCCACCGATGAGTACGAGGCGGCCCTCGGGGGCCTGGTGATCAACCTGCCGGAGGCAGTCAGCATCGCCGGGGCGGCGGCCGCCCCGGCCATGGGGAAGATGACCCGGGGTGCCCTCCGGTTCGTGCTGACGGTGGCGAACGTGCGTCTCGGGGTCTGGATCATCAACCCCCGCCACCTCAAGGACCAGCACGGCGGCAAGCGGTCGCCTGCCTTCCCCCGGCCCACGTACCTCTTCCGGGAGATGTTCGGGCTCAACCACCTCGACGCCCCCTACCTCTACGTCACCGACGGCGGCCACTACGAGAACCTGGGCCTGGTCGAGCAGCTCCGGCGGGGCTGCCGGTGGGTCTTCTGTCTCGACGCGGCGGGCGACGCGGTCACGAGCTTCCACACCCTGGGCGACGCCCTGGCCATCGCCCGGTCCGAGCTGGGCGTCGAGATCGACATCGACCCGGGGCGGGCGATGGCGCCGGTGAGCGACCTCCGGCCTGGCGACCATCAGCCCTGGGTGGCGCAGGCCTGGTGCACGGGAACGATCCACTACCCGGGCCAGGCCGAGCCCGGCACCCTCGTGTACGTCAAGGCCGGAGTCCCGTCCGACGCCCCGTGGGACGTACGGGACTATGCCGAGGCCCACAGCCAGTTCCCCACCGACCCCACCCTCGACCAGCTCTACGACGCCGGCCGGGTGGCGGCCTACCGGGCGCTGGGCGAATTCATCACCGACCGGGCGCTCGACGACGTGTGGGACGAGTTCTCGGCCTGGCGCGGTGGCCCGGCGGGGGCCGGTATCTGAGAACAAAAGAGGGCCCGCCGCGGCTTCGAGCGGGATAGCCCCTAGGTCCGGGCCACCGCCAGGTCGAGCCTGCCGGCGCCCCACCGGCGCGGGCTGGCAGCCCTGACCCCAGAAAACGGCGCTACATTGGGTCGCTCATGGCTCCCCGCCGTCGCGGCCCCCACCGCACCCCCGTGCTCACCGTCTTCGTTGCGCTTGCCCTGCTTGCCGCGGGGTGCGGGGCCTCGAAGAAGTCCGCCGCCCGGCCCCCCACCCCGACGCCCACCCCTACGCCGAGCGTCAGCCCCGTCCCCAGCCCGACCCCGAGCCCGAGCCTGGGCGGCCCCAGCACCGCGCCCAGCACGGCGGCCAGCCCCGCCCCGGGCGGCGGCTTCGGCGGGCTCGCCGTCCCGGCTCTTACCTGGCACACCTGCACCGCCCCGTTCCAGTGCTCGTCGATCCAGGTGCCGCTGGACTGGTCGAAGCCCACCTCCGCCCCCACGGTGACGCTGTCGCTCATCCGGCTCCCGGCCTCGGGGGCCAAGAGTGAGCGGATCGGCTCGCTCTTCGTCAACCCGGGCGGCCCGGGCGCCTCGGCGGTGGACTTCGTGCGCAGCATCCAGTTTGTGCTGCCGGACTCGGTGCTGCGCCGGTTCGACATCGTGGGCTTCGACCCCCGGGGGATGGGGCACAGCCAGCCGATCAGCTGCCTGAGCGGGCCCCAGATGGACGCCTTCCTGGCCTCCAACCCGGCGCCGAGCACTCAGGCGGACATCGACGCCGTCGTGGCGGCGGACAAGCAGTTCGACGCCGGGTGCCTGGCGGCTGCCGGCAGCGCCTTCCTGGCGCACATCGACACCCTGGACGCCGACCGGGACATGGACTTCATCCGCGCCGCCCTGGGCGACGCCAAGCTCACCTATGTCGGCTACTCGTACGGCACGTTCCTGGGGGCGGAGTACGCCAACCTGTTCCCCACCCACGTCCGGGCGCTGGTGCTGGATGGGGCGGTGGACCCGGCGGTCGGCGCCCTGGCCTTCGACGCCCAGCAGGCACAGGGCTTCGACAACGAGATGGGTCAGTTCTTCGCCAGCTGCGCCTCGGGCTGCGCCTTCGCCAACGGCACCAACGTGAGGGCCGCGTTCCAGGCCCTCGAGGCCAAGGTCACGGCCAACCCGCTGAAGGTGGGCAGCCGCATGCTGAACCAGGCGCTGTTCCTGGACGGGGTGGCCGATGCCATGTACCAACCCGCGGAGTGGCCCACCCTGGCCAGCGCTCTCCAGGCTGCCAGCAACGGCGACGGGGCCAAGCTGCTGGGGCTGGCCGACGAGATCACCGACCGTTCCTCCAACGGTACCTACGACGCCCTGACGTCGGCGGGCCCGGCGGTGGACTGCGTGGACAGCACGTACCCCACCGACGTCGCCACCTTCCAGGCCGACGCCCAAGCGGCCGCCGCCCAGGCCCCCATCTTCGGCCCGGCAATCGTGTGGAGCAGCCTGGTCTGCGCCTTCTGGCCGGTGCCTCCGGTCATCACGCCGGCCCCGGTGCACGCCATCGGAGCCCCACCGATCATGGTGGTGGGTACCACCGGGGACCCTGCCACCCCCTACCCGCTGGCCGTCTCCCTGGCGTCGGAGCTCAGCTCGGGTGTGCTGCTGAAGCACGTCGGGCAGGGCCACACCTCCCTCGGGCAGGGGAGCGACTGCGTGACCAACGCCGAGGCCACCTACCTGATCTCGCTGTCGGCGCCGGCCAACGGCGCCTCCTGCGGCAACGGCGGCTCGCCCACCCCACCCGCCGGCGGCAGCGGGGTCAGTGCCGCCTACCGGCCGGAGCCACGAACTAGACCGAGCGGTACTCCTCGTCGGTGACCGGGCGGTCATCGCCCCATTCGGTCTTGCCGCCCGGGTTGACCGCCAGGTGCATCATCACGCCTCCGGCGTCGGCGCCGTGCCAGTGCCACTCGTTCGGGGCGGAGTAGACAACGTCGCCGGTGCCGGCCATCTGCGTCGAGCCCTCGACCCCCACCCGGGCCGTGCCCGCCAGCACGAAGAGCGCCTGGCCCCCCGGGTGCCGGTGCCAGTTGGTGCGGGCCCCGGGCTCGAAGACCACGCGGTACAAGCGCATGCCGTCGTCGCCCGGCTCGTCGAGCAGGGTGTCCAGGTGGACCCGGCCGGTGAAATGGCCGCCGCCGAAGGCCGACGTGACGGCGTCGCTGCGGTGCACCTCCATGGGGAACCTCCTCTGTGTCGTCGGTGGACGAGCTAGTTGTTGCGGGACCGCAGGGCATTGGCCGCCGCGGTCAGCTGGGGAGCCAGTTCCGGGCGGGCCTCCGCCCGCCGTTCCAGTTCCCGGGCGGCGTCGCCGAAGCGGCCCTGGAGCTCGATGGCCCCGGCCAGCATCAGGGCTTCGGCCACCCCGGCGCCCGGGAGCGCGAGCTGCATCCGGGCCACCCACTCCAGGTCCCGGCCGGCCCGCCGCAGCTGGTAGATCGAGGCCAGGTTGGCCAGCATGCGGCCCAGGATGGCCTGCGCCCCGACCGCCTGCAGCAGGTGGGACCCGAACTCGATCTCGGGCCCGGCGCCGGTGGACTCCCGGAAGCGGGCCTCGCAGCCGGCCTCGGTGAGGACCGCCCCGCCGGCGAAGGCGTCGAGGTACACCCCGCTGTGCGGCACCCGCAGGAGGAAATGCCCGGGCATGCCGACGCCCTCCAGCGCCACTCCGGCCCGCCAACCCACCTCCATGGCCAGCACCGACAAAGAGATCGGGATCCCGACCCGCCGGGCCATGACCCGGTGCAGGAAGGAGTTGGCCGGGTTGTAGTAGTCGGAGGTGGCGCCCCGCAGCCCCAGCTCGGCGAACAGGCGATGGCGCAGAGCGTCCAGGTCCCCGATGCCGTCCGCCCACACGTCGAGCTGGCCCTGCCAGGGCTTGAGATCGATGCCCGGATCCCCCGCCTCGGCGATCAGGAACGCTCCCGCCCCGAGGTCGACATCGGCCGGCGGCAGCGCCACCAACGCGGCGAAGCGCTGGACTGCCTCCAAGGTTGCCTCCCACGACGGGGCCACAGACGCATAGTATCGAGAGCCATGGAGGAAACCCCGTTCCGCCTCGACCCGCCCTCCGGCCCCCTGCCGGGCTCCCTGTCCGATGCCGATGCCCCCGGCCCGACCGAGCAGGTCCACAACGTGGGCAAGCTGCTGCGGGTGGGCGGGATGCTGCGCGAGATGCTGGACGAGACCCGGCGGGACTCCCTCGACCAGGACGCCCGCCAGCGGGCGGTTGCCCTGCTCGGGCGCTGCATCGCCGAGCTCAAGGAGGCGATCTCCCCAGACCTGCAGGCCGAGCTGGACCGGGTGAACCTCGCCTTCGGCACCGAGCCCCCGTCGCAGTCCGAGCTGCGCCTCACCCAGGCCCAGCTGGTCGGCTGGTTCGAGGGTCTGTTCCACGGCATGCAAGCCACGCTCATGGGCCAGCAGATGGGCTCGATGATGGGTCAGGGGCCAGGCGGGGTGCCGCACCCGCTGCGCCGTCCCGGCCCCCCCGGACCCGACACCCGGCCGGGCCAGTACCTCTGATGGCGCTCGACGAGGCGGCCGCGGCGGCCGCTCAGGCGGGCCTTGACCCGGCCTGGGAGCGCGCCGGCACCGCCTCCATCCGCCGGACCTTCTCCTTCCCCAACTTCGTGGATGCCTTCGGCTTCGCCACCCGCATCGCCCTGCTGGCGCAAGGCGAGAACCACCACCCCGACCTGGAGGTGGGCTGGGGCCGGGTGTCCGTGACCTTCAGCACGCACTCGGCCGGGGGCCTGACCGACAACGATTTCGCCATGGCAGCGAAGGTGGACGCCCTGCGCTAGGTGCGGGTCGGGTCGGGACGGCGCCACCTCACACGGCGAAGCGGAAGTGGCACACGTCACCCTCGGCCATGCGGTACTCCTTGCCCTCCAGGCGCAGCACACCCTTCGCCTTGGCGGCGTTCCACGACCCCGCCGCCACCAGGTCGTCGTAGCCGATGATCTCGGCCCGGATGAACCCCCGCTGGATGTCGGAGTGGATCACCCCGGCTGCCTCGGGGGCGGTCGCCCCCCGGCGGACCTCCCAGGCCCGGGACTCGGTGTCCCCGGTGGTGAGGAAGGTGATCAGGTCCAGCAGGCGGTACACCGCGTCCACCACCCGTCCGGCCACCGGCTCGGCCACGCCGTAGGCGGCGAGCAGGTCGGCGGCCTCGCCCGGGTCCAGCCCGGTGACCTCGGCCTCCAGCGCGGCAGCCACCGAGAACCCGTCGGGGGCGGGCGAGTCCAGGCCCCCCTCGTCCACGTTGCGCACCACCACCGCCGGCTTCAGCGTCAGCGGGGCGAGGCCGGCGAAGGCCCGGAGCTCCTCGGGCTCCCAGACCCGGGAGCGCAGGGGCTGGCCGCCCTCGAGGTGGGCCATCCCGGCTTCCAGGAAGGGGATGTCGGCCCGGGCGGCCGGGTCCTTGCGCGCCCGGTTCAGGCGGGTCTCGAACGGGCCGAGGTCGGCCAGGATCAGCTCCTCGCCGAAGGCGGCGATCTCGGGGGCGGGGTCCTGGCCCCCGAACGCCGGCGCCACCACCATGAGGGCGTCCATGGTGCGCAGCTCGGCGAAGGCGGCCGCCGAGCTGCGGGCAGCGGCGTGGACGTCGGCCACCTGGATCTGGATCGGCACCCGCTTGCGCGAGCTCTCCATGGCCACGAGGACATCCAGGCGAGGGTCGGGGACATCGACCACGCCGACCTCGCCCCGGGCGCCGCCGCCGGTGATTGCGCGCCAGAGCGTCGTCTTGCCGCCGCCGGGGGGACCGGTGATGCCGACCGCTTTCACCGCCGGGAGGATACTGGAGCCCATGCCCCTGCAAATCACCGACGACGCCGCCACCGTGCTCGAGCGCGCCTACGACGCCGCCGCCCGCTTCAACCCCTCGGTGAAGCTGCGGGTCTCCCGGGTGGGCCCCCGGGTGGACGTCGGATTCGCCGACCACCCGTCGCCGGGCGACGAGGTGGTGCTGGTGGGCGACATCATCGTGTTCGTTGAGTCCGGGATCACCGGCACCCTGGACGCCGTCAAGCCCCACGACCACCTCACCGTGCGGGAGCATGGGTGAGCCCGGCCAACCACGTCGCCGTCCGGCCAGCCCGCGCGGAGGAGTACGAGGCAATCGCCGCTCTCACGGTCGCGGCGTACGCCGAATACCAGCCCCTCCTAACGGCTGAGCAATGGGATGAGTACCGCAGCGACCTCGCCGACATTGCAGGCCGGGCGCAGCGCGGCACGGTGTTCGTCGCCGAGGATGCGGGCGGCGCCCTGAGCGGGGTCGTGACCTACTACCGCCATGTGGCGGACGGGCCAGACGGGCCCCGCGGCGACTGGTGGTGGTGGCCGGCGGACTACGGCTACATCCGTGCGCTGGCGGTCGATCCCGCCGCCCGGGGGCGGGGCGTGGGGCGGGCCCTCATGGAGGCGTGCTTCTCCGAGGCCCGCGCCACCGGGGCGGCCGGGGTGGCACTCAACACCACCCCTGCCATGTCGGCGGCGAAATCGCTGTATGAAAGGTTGGGATTCCGGATGCTGCCACCGGCGGAGGGGCACCTTGACTATGGGGGTTTCCATTTCTTCTCATATGTCCTGGATTTGTCCATAATCCCGCCCGCTTGATAGAATTAGAACTAGACTGCGGACATGCGGAATACCGTTGCGGAGCGGCGCAAGGCGTTGGGACTCACCCAGACCGAACTGGCGCTTGCCAGCCGGCTTTCTCGCCCGCTGATCAGTGCGGTAGAGACCGGCCGCCACGTCCCCAGCGTCAAGGCGGCCATCGCCATCTCCGAAGTCCTGGGCGGCACGGTCGAGGAAATCTTCGGCAGCAGCGAAGCCCAGGAGGTCCACGTCCCGGCCCTGGGCACCGCCCCGGCGGGCACGGTGCCCGTGATGGTGGCGCGGGTGGGCGACGTCTTGTCCTACCACCCACTGGACCACGGCGGCGCCGCGGCGACGTCCTGGGAGAAGGCGGACGGCCTCTACGTCAACGGCCGGGTCGAGCTGTTCCCCGACGCCGATGCCTCGGGCTTCGCGGTCGCCGGCTGCGAGCCGGCCCTCGGTCTGGCCGCCGCGCTCCTGCCGAAGTCGGGCCCGCAGCGACTGGTGGCGATGCCGGCCACCAGCGGCGAGGCCATCGATGCCTTGAATGCCGGCCGCATCCACGGCGCCGTCACCCACGGGCGCCCCGGGCACCTGCGGCGCACCGCGCGCCCGGTGCGGCGCTTCGTGCTGACCGGCTGGCGGGTGGGCCTCGCCTCCCGGGTCGGGCTGCCCGCCGAACTCGAGCAGCTCGCCAGCGGCCAGCTCAAGGCCGCGACGCGCGATCCGGGTGCCGAATCGCAGAAGGCGCTGGAGCGGGCGCTGACCCCCTACGGAGGCGTCGCCAAGCTCAGCGGTCTCTCGGCCTCGGGCCACCTGGACGCCGCCCGGCGGGTCTCGGAGGGCCTGGTGGACGTCGGCATCACCATCGAGGCGGCCGCCCTGGCCTACGGTCTGGTCTTCGCACCGCTCGAGGAGCACCGGGTCGAGTTGCGGGTGTCCGATGAGTGGCAGGACCATCCGGGTGCCCACGCCCTGCTTGAGCTCTTCTTCTCCGACAACTTCCGGCACCGCCTGAAGGCGTTGGGCGGCTACGACCTCAGCCAGGCGGGTCCGGTCGCGTAGCCCTTCGCCTTTTCGATCGACCCCGCCGAACTCGTCCCGTAACCCACTGCCTACCTGCTAGATCGCCTGCTCGGAAGCGAGTAACCTGGCGGGCATGTCGCAGAACGGACACCCGGCAGGGGGGATCGGGCCGGGGGCCGGGAAAGGCATCCGCCTCACCAACCTGCACAAGTCCTTCGGGCCGGTGCACGCGGTGGCCGGGGTCGACCTGACCATCGACGCCGGCGAGACCGTGGCGCTGCTCGGCCCCAACGGCGCCGGCAAGTCCACCACCATCGACATGCTGCTCGGCCTGCTGGCGCCCGATGCCGGCAGCGTCACCATCTTCGGCACGAGCCCGTCGGACGCGATCCGGCGGGGGGCGGTGGGCGCCATGCTGCAGACCGGGTCGCTGCTGCGGGACCTGAGCGTACGGGAGCTGGTGACCGTGATGGCGTCGCTCTACCCCAACCCGCTGCGCGTGGACGACGTGATGGCGCAGGCGGGCATCGCCGATATCGCCGACCGCCGCACCCAGAAGCTGTCCGGCGGCCAGACCCAGCGGGTACGGGCCGCCATCGCCCTGGTCTCGCGGCCCGAGTTGCTGGTGCTCGACGAGCCGACGGTCGCCCTGGACGTCGAGGGCCGCCACGACTTCTGGGCCTCGATGCGGGGCTTCGCCTCGGCGGGCAACACGGTGGTCTTCGCCACGCACTACCTGGAGGAGGCCGACGCCTACGCCGACCGCATCGTGCTCATGGCCCGGGGAGTGGTCGTGGCCGACGGCCCCTCGACCGAGATCAAGTCGGCGGTGAAGGGCCGGACGATGCGGGCGACACTGCCCGAGGTGGGCGTCGATGCCCTGAGCGCGCTGCCCGGGGTCGCCACCGCCGAGCGCCGGGGGGAGGCGGTGATCCTGCGCTGCCCGGACTCCGACGCCACCGTCCGGGCGCTGCTGGCCGCCTACCCGCAGGTGCGGGACCTGGAGATCACCGGCGCCGGCCTGGAAGAGGCGTTCATGCTGCTGACCGGGGAGACGGAGGCGGAGACGGCCTCCGGGGGCGTCGCCGGAGGGGCCGCATGAACCTGACCTACCTGCGTTACGAGATCATCCGCACCTTCCGCAACCGGCGGTTCTTCATTTTCTCGCTCATCTTCCCCCTGATCCTGTTCCTGCTGATCGCCGGGCCGTTGCGCGGGAACCACAACTTCGAGGGCACCGGGATCTCCGCCGCCACCTACCTCATGGTGGGCATGGCCGGCTTCGGAGCGATGGGGGCGGCGATCTCGGGCGGCGCCCGCATCTCGGCCGAGCGCCAGGTGGGCTGGAACCGCCAGCTGCGCATCACGCCGCTCAGCACGCGGAACTACTTCCGGGCAAAGATCGTCGCCAGCTACCTGATGTCGGTGCTGTCCATCGGCCTGCTGTACGCCGCCGGGCTGTCGCTCGGGGTGCACATGCCCGCCGGCGACTGGGTCCGCATGACCTTCCTGATGCTGGTCGCCCTCGCCCCCTTCGCCGCCCTGGGCATCGTCGCCGGCCACCTGCTGACCCCCGACGCCATCGGGCCGGCCATGGGCGGCGCCATGGCACTCTTCGCCCTGATCGGCGGCTCGTGGGGGCCGATCGTGAAGGCGGGCAGCTCCATCGCCAAGGTGGTGAAGCTCATCCCGTCCTACTGGCTGGTGCAGGCCGGGCAGGCGGCACTGGGGGGCAAGGGGTGGGCCACCGAGGGGTGGGTCGTGGTGGCCGCCTGGACGCTGGGCCTCGCCGTGCTGGGGGGCAAGGTCTACCAGCGGGACACGAAGAAGGTCTAGCCTCGCCGGAGTCGTCAATCCCAGTGGGTGGGCCGTTGGCACCCGGCAGGGATCCGGGTACGGGTATCGCCCCGGGCAGAATCGATCTGGGACTGGGTGACAAATAGGCAGGCCCCGAGCCCGGCCCCGCGCAGGTCGGCCCCGCGCAGATCCGCGCCCGTGAGATCGGCGGCGCCGAGGTCGAGTCCCTGCAGGTTGGCCCCCACCAGGAGCGCCCCCCGCAGGCTGGCGTTGCGGAGATCCTGCCGCCGGAGGTCGGCCCCCATCAGCAGTGCCCCCCGCCGGTCGGGCCCGAGCCCCCCGCGGGCGCCCCTGACGACCACGCTCACCGCGACCAGGGTTTCGTTGACCCCGCGCCGGTGCGCGTCGAGGTCGAGCGCCACCAGCCTGGCTGCGTCTCCGGAAGCCATCGTTTCTGTTGCTTCGCGGGCCTCAGCCAGGCGCGGCGCGAGGAGCTCGGCGCCCGGCAAGGCCTCGGCGCCGGTCAGCGCCTCGGCCTCCGTGAGGTACCAGAGCAGCTCGTGGAGCTGGCGCATGACCCCGAAGGCGGCGAACATCTGCCGGGCGGTCCCCGGGGCGCTGCGCCAGTCCCGGCCCCCGAAGGTCGCCTGCGCAATCCGTTGCCCCGCCCCGAAGCAGTCGTAGGCGGCGCACCCCGGGAACCCCTGGGCGCGCAACGATGGGTGGATGGCGCAGCGGTGATCCGGGGCCAGGTTCGGGCACGGGCGCCCGGCGGGCTTGTCGAGGGCAAAATCGGCCGAGACCGAAAAGGCCGGTGCGACGCAGCACAGCCCGAAGCAGCGGCTGCAGTCGGGGCGGAGCTCCGTCCTGCCCGAGTGGCCTTCCACGGACGGGGGCATGGCGCCCAGCGTACTTGCGGCCGGATCCGTCGACCGACCGAGTCACGCCTCACTTCTGTAAGCCCGGCTACTGCGGGCCCTCGGCGTCGTCGGGACGGCTTCCTGCCAGCAATTTTTCTCGAAAAGATGTGCAGGGTCTCGCCCGCGAGCCCCACGCCGATGGTCGTCCGCGTCTCGGACCCTCAGCCGGTAAGAGGGCAGCAGATGCAGGCTTTCCAGGCGGCCGCACTGCCCGCACAGCCCAACTCCGCCGCCGCATACTGGCCCCAACCACACGAGCCAGGTGCCCACCGCGCAACCCACATCACAAGGAGGAACCGCATGGAAAGCGCCCTGCACGACCTGCTGATGCACCGGTCCCTGACCGACAGCGCCCTCATGGAGGCCACCGCCCAGGCCGCCGACTTCCGCATCCTGCCCACCGTGAGCGTGGTCAAGATCGGCGGCCAGAGCCTGATCGACCGGGGCCGGGCTGCGGTCTACCCGATCGTCGAGGAGCTGGTGGAGGCCTCCAAGCGCCACAAGATCCTGATCGGCACCGGGGCCGGCACCCGGGCCCGCCACCTGTACGCCACCGCCGCCGACCTCGGGCTGCCGACCGGTGTGCTGACCGACCTGGGCACCGCGGTCGCCGGCCAGAACGCCGAGATGCTGGGCTACCTGATGGCCCGGCACGGCATCAGCGTGGTGGGGGTCGGCGGGTTCAGTGGGCTCCCCCTGCACCTGGCCGAGCGCAACGCCGCCATCTTCCCCGGCATGCCGCCCTACGACATGTGGCAGCACGTGCCGCGCGAGGGCATCATCCCGCCTTACCGCACCGACGCCGGTTGCTACCTGGTGGCCGAGGCCTACGGGTGCCGGTCGATGATCTTCGCCAAGGACGAGGACGGGCTGTTCACTGCCAACCCGAAGCGGGACGACTCGGCGACCCTCATCCCCGAGATCACCGTCAGCGAGTTGCTGGCCATGGACCTGCCCGATCTCGTCGTCGAGCGGCCGCTCCTATCCCTGCTGGCGAAGGCCCGCCATGTCCGCCAGATCCAGGTGGTCAACGGGCTGAAGCCGGGCTCGATCACCCGGGCACTCGACGGCGAGCACGTCGGCACCATCATCACGGCCGGCTAGGCCGCACCGACAACCCCATCAAGGAGGGATCCCCAATGAGCGAAGCACTGCACGTCGAGTCCGCCCTCATGCGCCAGACCCTGCTGGACCGGGACCTCGTCGCCCCGGCGACCGCCCGCCCTGTCATCCGGCTGCTGCCCAACCTGCACGTCGTGAAGATCGGCGGCCATTCGGTTTTCGACCGGGGCCGGGACGCCATCCTCCCGGTGGTCGACGAGCTGAAGGGCGCCATGAAGGAGCACAAGCTGCTGATCACCACCGGTACCGGCATCCGGGGTCGGCACGTCTTCGAGGTGGGCCTCGACCTCGGCCTGCCGACCGGCGTCCTGGCAGGCCTGGCGTCAGTGGACGCCGAGAAGAACGGCCACATGCTTGCGGCCCTGCTGGCCGAGGAGGGCGTCGTCTACCTGCCGCACCAGAGCGTCGGCCACCACCTGCCGGTCTTCCTGGCGGCGGTGCCGGCCGTGGTCGCCAACGGCTACCCGCCCTACGGGCTGTACGAGTTCCCCCCCGAGGTCGGGCGGATCCCGCCCCACCGGACCGATGCCGGGGCCTTCCTCCTCGCCGACGCCTACGGCGCGGCGAGGCTGGTGTACGCCGACGACGTGGACGGCATCTTCACGGCCGACCCGGCGACCGACCCGGGGGCGACCCTGATCCCGCAGGCCACCGCCGCAGAGCTGCAGGGCCTGGCGACGCTGCCGATTGACCGGATCGTGCTGGAGCTCATGGCCTCGGCCAAGCACATCAAGCAGATCCAGGTGGTGAACGGGCTGCGGCCGGGTGCCATCACCAGGGCGCTGGCGGGCGAGCACGTGGGAACGATCGTTACTGCCGGTTAGGTCTGGTCAACAGGTCATGCGCCTAGTGGTCGGCGGGTAGCTCGATCATCACGCTCGTCGATTTCACCGCCGCCACCGCCAGCATCCCGGGCTCCAGGCCGAGGTCGTCCGCCGCCTCCCGCGTCATGAGGGAGACCATGCGGAAGGGCCCGGCCTGGAGCTCGACCTGGGCAGCGACCCCGTCGCGCACCACCCGGGTGACGATGCCCGTCAGGTGGTTGCGGGTGGACTGCACCCGGAGCCCCTCGATCTCGTGGGTGCCGGAGGAGACGAAGCGGGCCAGCTCGGCCCCGTCGATCATGCGTTGCCCGCCGCCGGTGCGCTCGGCGGGCAGCTTGCCGGCATCGACCCAGCGCCGCACGGTGTCGGCGCTCACGCCGAGGACCTCAGCGACCTGACCGATCCGGTACTGGGGCACGGGGCGACTCTACTGAAACGTGCAGAAATCAGCGAACTGGGGTGGCGCTTCGCTGCACGGGATCCGGGGCTGGTTCAGCCACAGCCCATACCGTGATGTGGCCCGGGGGCAGGGAAACGTCCACCAGATCCCCCGGACGTACCGACGGAGCGGTCACCGAGCGTGCCCGCAACTCGGGGCCCACCCCGTCGCCCAGGCGCAGCACCAGGTCGCTCACCGCCCCCATGTTCACGATGTCCAGGACCCGCGCCCCGTAGCGCGCCCCTCTCTGCAGCCCGTCGAGCGCCACGTACTCAGGGCGGATCGACCAGAGCACGGCACTGCCGGGGCTGAGGCCAGGAGTGGGCACCGAGATCGTCACACCGTCCACATCAATGCCGCCGTCCGCCCCCACGATGCCCTCCCGTAGGTTCTGGATCCCCAGCAGGCGGGCCACCTGGGGCGACGCCGGGCGGGCGTAGACCTCGGGCAGGGGCCCGGCCTGCAGGACCCGCCCGTGATCCATCACGATGACCTCGTCCGCCAGCAGGGCGGCCTCCTCGGGGTCGTGGGTGACCAGCACCGAGGACAGCCCGGTCTGCAGCTGGAGCCGGCGCAGCTCCCGGCGCAGCTCGTCGCGCACCGGGGCATCGAGGGCCGAGAAGGGCTCGTCGAGCAGCAGCAGCCGGGGCCCCCGGGCCATCGCCCGGGCGACGCTCACCCGCTGGCGCTGGCCGCCTGAGAGCTGCGAGGGAAGGCGGTCCTCCAGCCCGGTGAGGTGCAGGGTGTCCAGCCACCAGGCGGCGACCGCGGGGTCGGCGTCCGGGGCGAAACGCAGCTGCTGCCACACGGTCAGGTGCGGGAAGAGGCCGGTCGTCTGGGGCACGTAGCCGATCCGGCGGGCCTCGACCGGGACCCGGTTGACCACCTCCCCGTCGTAGAGCACCGGGCCGCACTTCGGCCCCATCAGCCCGGCCAGGCACTTGAGCGTCATGGACTTCCCCGACCCTGACGCGCCCAGGATCGCCACCCGGAACCGGGTGGACTGGTGGGCGAGGCGCAGGTGGAACGAGCCGACCGCGGTGTCCAGGTCGAAGCCGACCGGCGTGTGCGGCGCGGGCGCCGGGGGTGTCGCCAGCGGCAGGACCGCCTTGCGGCGGTAGCGCACGCCGGGCCGGATGTGCTCCAGACCGACGAGGAGGGCGGCGATGCACAGGGCCAGGGCGGTGGGAGCCACGGTTGCGTCCAGGCCGACGGCCTGGAACTGGACATAGTTGAAGACCGGCAGCGTGTAGGGGTGGTAGGCGAGGATGACCGTGGCGCCGTACTCGCCGAAGGCCCGGAGCCAGGCGAGCAGCAGCCCGGCCCGGATGCCGGGAGCGGCGGCGGGCAGGCTCACCTGGAAGAAGCGGGCGAGCGGGCGGCGGCCCAGCGTGGCGGCGACGTCCTCGAGGGCGGGATCGGCCGCCTCGAACGCCGACCGGGCGGCGACGATCAGGAACGGCGCCGAGACAAAGCTCTGGGCGATGACCACCCCGGCCAGCGTCCCGGTCAGGTGCCCCCCGAACAGCCTCCCGACGGTGGTGTAGGGGCCGACGAGGAACAGCAGGAGGATGCCGCTCATCAGAGGCGGCAGGGCCAGGGGGAGGTAGACCGCAACCCCCACGGCCGTGGCGATCCAGCTCCGGCTGTGGGCCAGGGCGTAGGCGAGCGGGATGCCCGCCAGGGCGATCACCAGCACCGAGATGGTGGCGCTGGACGACGAGACCCAGACCGCGTCCCACAGCCCGGGCGTGCTGGGCAGGGGTGCCTGGTGGGACAGCCGGACCAGGAAGGCGAGGACCGGCACGAGCAGGTACAACGCCAGCAGCCCCCCCAGCCACATGAGGGGGCTGCGGGCTGCCCGGAAGTTCACGGGTAGGTCAGGGCATGACGCCGCCCTGCGATCACATACCCAACGCCGTGTTGAGACCCGCCGGTTCCCCGGTGCCGGTCACCGAGGGCGGGGTGACGAGCTGGAACTGGTCGGTGGTCATGAAGGCCTGGCCGGTCTTGCCGAGGAGGAAGTTGACGAAGGCCTCCGCCCCGGCCTCATCGGACGCCTTGTTCAGGATGGTGATGGTGTAGGTGGCATGCAGGGTGGAAGCCGGCCCGGTGAGCGGCACCGTCTTGATGCCGGACGCCTGCGCCTCGATCGTGTAGAAGAACGCGGCATCGAGCTGCTTGGTCTGCAGCTGGGCGACCAGCGAGGTCTCGTCGAAGACGTTGCCGGTGTTGGTGGCAGCGACCAGGGCCTTGAGCGCCGTCGGGTTGGACACCGCCGGCGACAGGCCGCCGGCCGCCGCAGTGGTGGTGACCGCCTGGGCGGCCAGGACCCCCTTCGGGTCGGTCTTCGGATCGGTCCGGCCCAGCTTGAAGCCGTTCAGGGTCACGGCGTTGTACCAAGGCCGGCTGGTGATCGCCGAGGCATAGGTGCTGCTGGGGTTGTAGCCGAGCACCAAGCCCGACGTGGCGATGGTGGCATACCACGAGACCCAGTTGCCGTTGGCCGACCCCATCAGGGAGGCGTTGGGGGCGGCGGCGGCGGAGAGGAAGACGTCGCCCTGGTACACGCCACTCTTGATGCCGCTGGCGAGGGCGGTGGAGCCGGCGCCTGTGCCGTTGAATTTATAGCCGGTGGCCGCCTGGAAGGCCGGTCCGATCTGGTTGGTCATGAGGCCGGCCAGCGAGCCGGCGTACAGCACGTTGACCGGTTGGCCGTTGCCGTTGACCGCGGTGGGGCTGGCAGTGGTCCCGCCGCTGGGCGTGGAACCACCGGTCGAGTGGTTGGTGCTCTTGCTGCACGCGGCCAGCAGCAGGACGAACACGGTGGACAGCACCGCCGCACGGCGCGCCCGTGAGGTGGACTGCTCCATTGCTCGGGATGCTCCTTCCCTGTACGGACTGGTCGTCGAGCCAGCATCCGCGTTCCGGCGCGCGCGAGGTCTGGCCCTCGTCTGGACCATCCTGCCATCCCGTGGGGACCGATGTCCAGCGTTTGCAGCCTTGCTGGGGCAAATCGGCTGGATTTTGCGAGCTAGGACCCGGAAATCTCCTGGCGAACGCCAGGTTGCAGGGAGTCGAGCAGACGGGCAGAGGCCTGCGTGATCTCCTGGACCGCCGCCTCGAACGCTGCCGTGTTGGCCCGGGAAGGTGCCCGGTAGCCACTCACCTTGCGCACGTATTGGAGCGCAGCGGCGTGGATCTCCTCGGGAGTGGGGTCAGCACCCCGGAGCGTCTTGATACTGCGGCACATGGGGTTCAGCCCTCCTCAGCTGCGATCTGGTCCGGGTCGGCGGGCGGGGCGGGGGCGAAACGGCTGGCGGTCTCCATCAGCACCCCGAGGGCCTCGAAGACCTCATCGAGCTCGGGGTTCTCGCCGGCGGGCATGTTCACGATGCAGCGCAGGACGGTTTCGTCCAGCACCGCCTCGTAGGGCTCAGCCATGGCTATCGCCTTTTCCGGGTCGGGGGCCCCGATGCCAGCCGAGGCCACCCCCATGGCGGCGAAGTTCTGCGCGTACTGCGGCATCTGGTTGTACCGCGAGGCCTCGGCGGCCACCCGCATCCCGGCGCCCTGGCCGAGGGCCACCCGCACGTAGGAGGCCACCTCGGGCTCCGGCGCCCGGAGGCCGGCGAGCCGGTTGGCCGCCCCTTCCCGGATCCGTTCCCGGGCCCAGGCGATGCGCTCCGGGTTCATCCAGTTGAGGAGCACCAAGTCGGCCACCTCGCCCCCCATCCGGCACATCTTCGGCCCCATGGCGGCCACCCCGACGGTGAGGTCGGGCGCGAGGTCGCGCAGCTCGCCGACCGCCGCCCGGACCTGGTTGACCGTGGCTTTCATCCCCGCCCCGAGGACCACCACGAGGCGCTCGCCCGCGGCCCCGCGGGCTGCCCCGTCAAGGGCCTGGGCGATCACGGTGGGAGGCCTGCGGTCCACCGCGACCGCCCCCACCCCTACCCGGATGTGCTGCGCCGCCTCGAGCATCGCGGTGGCGCACGCCAACCCGTCGCCCGGTGGGGCGTCGTTGGTCCAGACCGTTCGGTAGCCGAACTCCTCGGCGCTGCCGGCGATGGTGGCGACCAGCCCGAGGTCACCGGTCGACGGGAAGGCAAAGCCCCGCACCGGGGCTGTGGGCGTCGTCATAGGAATCCTTTCCCGCCTCTGGGGTTGTGCGCCCAGTATCCACCGGTCCCGGAACTAGCCGCGTTCCTGCCGCAGGGCCGCCAGCACCTCCACCTCGATCCGGTCCTTGGGCCGGGCCGCAGCCCGCTTCATCCGGATGAGGTCGTCGAGATCGCAGACCGGGACCACCAGGCCGTCCCCCAGGTCGAAGGCCACGGCGTGGGCGTCGAGCTCGCCGAAGCCTTTGACGCCCTCCGGAACACCGAGGGCGTCGAGCGAGCCGGCAGTGGTGGTGAAGGTGAAGTTCTGGCCCCGGCCGAGCGTCTTGGCGTCGAGGTGGAAGGGGAGGTCTGGTTCAGCCCCGCGCAGCGTCGCCCCGAGCTCGGTGAGGGCGGCGGCGAGCCGGGTAAGGTTCTCGGGGTCCCGGGCATAGCAGACGTCGAGGTCATTGGTCATGGTGGGGGATCCCCAGAGCCGCCCGGCCACCCCACCGATGACCACGAAGCGCACCTGGTGGGCCTGCAGGGCGCGCAGGGCGGCGAACGGGTCGAAGCGCGCCGGGGCGGCGGTCACTCGACTCGGCGGGCCCGGTCGAGGCGCTCCAGAACGGGGGACTCGTCCATCAGGGCCTCCAGCCGCTGCGCCGGGGTCAGGGCGAGCAGCTCCCCGATGGCGGTGCGATCGATGCCCGCCCCAGGTAGGGGTGCGGTGGCCGGTGTCGCTGCGGGGGCGGGGGCCGCCTGCAGGGCCTGGCCGCATGCCTGCAGCAGGCGGGCGAGGGTGGCCACCCGCGGGTCGGCGTGCCCGGACTCGATCCGGGCAATGGTGGGCTGGGCCACCCCGGTGGTGGCGGCGAGTGAGCGCTGGCTGAGCCCGGCCCGCCGCCGGGCCTGCCGGAGCATCTCGGAGGCGTCCATCACCCATACGATAGCGCAAAGGCTATCGGGGAGGGCCAGTGGCCCGGCCGTCACATGTCGACGCTGAGGCCCCCTCCGCGTGCGCGGGCCGCCTGGAGAATCAAGGCCGCCGCGGCGGCATCTTGGACGGCGACGCCGACCGACTTGTACAGGGTCAGCTGCTCATCATCGATGCGGCCGGTGGCCTGCCCCGCGGCGATCTCGCCGATCTCGGTGGGTATGTAGTCGGCGCCGATCAGGCCCGCTTCGATGGCTCGGCGCAGCTCCACGGCTCCTGATGGCGGTGCGCCCAGCGCGGCCGCGCGCGACTCGACGACCACGAGGGCGTCGCGAACGGTTTCGCCGTCGATCTCGCCTGCCCCGGCGGTGTTGTAGCCGACCGAGTTGATATGTGTGCCGGGCCGCAGCCATGCGCGGCGCACGACCGGCGCGTCGGCGTGGGTGGCGACACAAACGATGTCGGCCGAGCGGACGGCGTCTTCGATCGACGACGCCGGTTGTGCTGCGACGGCGGCTTCGGCAAGGTCGTCGATGAGTCGGGCGACCTTCGACCGGTCGCGCCCGGCGATCTGCACCAACTTGACCTGGGGCAGCCGGATCAGCGCTCGGGCATGGGTGCCGGCCTGTACACCCGTCCCGATCACCGACACCACCTCAGCGTTCTTGCGGGCGAGCAGGCGGGCGGCCAACGCCGAACCGGCAGCGGTGCGCGTCGCGGTCACATAGGTTCCGTCCATGACGGCCAGCGGGCTGCCGGTAACAGGATCGAAACAGCAGATCAGCGCCTGGTGGGTAGGTCGATCGGTATTCTCAGGGAACAAGCTGACCAGCTTGGTGGTCAGCGCCCCCGCCGAGGGCAAGAACGCCGGCATTGCCGCGAGCATTGCCCGTCGATCCGTAACGCTCGCCGCCACCCGCGAGGGCATCGACGCCCGGCCTGCGCTGAGATCGACCATGGCCGCCTCTACCGCGCCGACCAGCTCATCGAGGTCGAGGAGAGCGGCAACATCATCGGCGGACAACACGAGCATGCGTCAGACCTCCACGCGGTATCGGCAGGTCAACTTACCGTCTGGGGATCGAGCCGCCCCCCCCTTGTTGGTGGAGTAGTACAGCTGGTGGATGTACCACTCCACCAACTATGGCCCGTACAGGCGCCCTACGGCTCCAGGGCGTGGCGGACGAAGGTCACCAGCTCCTGCTCCCGCTGGCGCAGGGCGGTGTGGCCGCTGGCGTCGCCTGCCACCGCCCGCAAGGTGCCCGCTTCGGCCAGGGTGCCGACGACGGCGGTGTACAGGGTGAAGAGCAGCAGGCCGGGGTCCTGGCGGCGGAACTCGCCCACCTCCATCCCCCGCTCCAGGAAGCCGATGGCCGCTTTGCGGAAGGGCTCCAGGGCGTCGGCGATGCGCTGTACCACCAGCGGGCTGCGCCGGGCGGCCTCGCGGATGAAAAGGGGGAACTCGGGCCAGTGCTCGGCGAGGCGGAACAGCGTGCGGATGACGAACTCCACCCGATCCAGGCCCTCGTCCCGGCTGACCAGCACCTTGCTGAGCGAGCGCTCCAGGCCTTCGATCAGGGCGTCGACGCAGGCGTCGAAGAGGTCGTCCTTGGTGGGGAAGTAGTACAGGAGGGTCTGCTTGCGGACCCCCGCCGCTTCGGCAATGGCATCGAGGGTGGTGGCCTCGTACCCCCGATCGCCGAAGGCGCGCAGCGCCTCCCGCACCAGCTCCTGATGCCGCTGCTCACGGGGGAGGCGGCTCACGGCTCCTCGTCGTCCCCCGCATCGAAAGCCTCCGGGCCCTCGCCCGGGAACCCGCCGGCCAGCAGCTCGCCGGCGGACCAGGGCGCCTCGTGGCTCCACTCGTCCTTCTCCGGCTCCCACACCGAGCGGGCGTGCGAGCGGCGGGCGGGCCGGGAGCCCTCCCACATCCGCCGCCACTGGGCGACCTGCGGCCCGCCCGGGTCGAGCAGCTCGCCCTCGGCCCCGGCCCGCAACGTCTGCCACCAGCCGGTGCGGTCCTCCTCGATGACGGCGCCCAGCCCCAGGCGCAAGCGGTCGCTGAAGGACTGCGGCCGCTCGCCGTCCTCGGCCCAGATCGGCGTCCCGAACCGCACCCCCACGGGCGGCCGGCCGGGCTTGGGCCACGAGCGGCCCCGGGGCATGGCCTGGTAGGTGCCGGTGAGGGCGACGGGGACGACCGGCACGCCGGCCTCGATGGCCAGCCAGGCGGCGCCGGTGCGGAACTGGCCGATCCAGCCGTCCTTGGTGCGGGTCCCCTCCGGGAAGAGGACCAGCGACCAGCCATCGGCCAGCAGCTTGCGGGCCAGGCGGGCGGAGCGCAGGCCCCCACCCCGGGCGATGGGGAAGGCGTTGAAGAACAGCGTGGTGGCCACCGAGCGGTACCAGACATCGAAGAAGTAGTCGGCCGCCGCCCCGACGGCCGCCTTGCGCCGCCACTCGGTGGGCAGGCTGGTGACGATGGTGGCGGCATCCAGGTGGCTGGAGTGGTTGAGCACGAAGATCACCGGCGGCTTCAGCGGCTTCAGGATGTCGGCGCCGGTGATCTCGACGTCCACCTCGTAGTTCAGCACCGGCCCGAGCGCCCAGCGCTGGGCCACCTCCCGGGCGGCCTTGCCCAGCGGGGTGCGGATCCAGCTGGTGGGGAAGTCGTGCGGAGCGGTCAGCTCGCGCTCCACCGAGGCGGGGACCAGCGGCCGCCGGGTCCAGCGCCAGCCCCGGGCCACCTGGCGGACGTCGTCCGCTATGCCCATCTCCTGCCCCCCTACCGGACGTCCGCCAGCAGCAGCGGCGGCACCTTCAAGGCGGTGATCCGGGGGGTGCGGCCGACGGTCTCGGACGCCATCTCCAGGGCGTCGGCCAGCGTCCCCGCCGAGCGGAAGCCGAGGCGGGCCACCGTCTTGCGGTCGCCGCCGACGAAGATCACATCGCCCAGGTGCTGCATGGCATGCGACGCCCAGTACCACATGTAGAACGGGTGGACGCCGTGGTAGGCGTGCGATGTCCGGTACAGGTGGATGTACCAGGGATCGGTGGCGAAGGACTCCTCGTACTTGGACTCGATGACCGCCGGGTCGGTGGTCTCGGCCAGCACCTCCTCGAAGAAGTCCACGTAGCTGGGGTGGTGCACCTGGTGGAACTCCCGGCGCACCGGGTGGAACATGATCATCACGCCGCCCGGCCGCACCAGGGGCTGGTTGCGGTACAGGTTGAAGAAGTAGCCCAGCCCGAGGCACACCACCAGGATCGGGTTCATGATCGAGTTGACGTTGTAGGGCCCGACGAAGGGCAGCCCGGCGATGAGGATGTCGGACTGGCCGTTGACCTCGACCAGCTGCTGGCGGTGCAGGTTGGCGAGGGTGCGGGTGTGCACCGCCTCGGTCTCGCCGGCGTTGATCCCGGTGATGCCGTAGGGCGAGTAGATCTTGTGGAAGATCGAGCGCTTGAGGTGGGCCGGCGCCCGGTCGGTGGACGCCTTGGTGGCCAGGTAGGCGGCCTGGTCCTTCGCCGACCACTCCCACTCCCGGCGCATCAGGAAGTCGAACGGGGGGCCGAAGGTGTCGTTGTTGAGCGTGGTCTCGATGGTGAAGATCTTGACGTGCTCGGCGAGCAGGTGACCCATGCGGGTGGCCGAGGAGTGCAGGGCGCTGGCCGGCGGGTCCATGTAGGAGCGGCTGTGCAGCATCGTGTGGACGTTGTGGTGGTGCTTCAGGCTCTTGTAGCTCGCCAGGCCCACGGGCACGCTCTTGTGGCCGCCGTCCATGGCCACCAGGTTGATGTTCACGTAGACGAGAAGGTCGCTGGTGGCCGCCCGCTTGGAGATCTCGACGTCCTCACCCATCTCGGTCTTGCCCACGTGGATCAGGGCGTCGGGGTCCTCGGCGTCGAAGTTGTACAGGGCGTGGGGCCAGAACGAGCGGTAGACCCGCTCCCCCACCGCCCGCTTGACCTCGGCGGCGGTCATCCGGCGGTGCAGGGCGGTGGCGATGATGATCTCTACGTCGTCCACGCCCGCCCGGGCGGCCCGCTCCAAGACGTGCTCCAGGATGCGGCCCCGGATGTCGGGCGTCTTCATCTGCGGCAGGGGGATTGAGATGTCGTCGATTGCGATGGTCAGCTTCATCCCCCGCGTGAGGAGGGCGGTGAGGGGCTCGCTGCCCTGCGGGTGGTCGAGGGCGTGGTCGATGGCGGCATCGACGTCCTTGATGCCGGGCAGCGACTCCGGCGGGTAGACGACCCGGCTCCCCAGCGGGAGGCGCTCGAGGCGGAACCCCTCGCCGTTGTGGAACAGCAACGGAGGGGTGCGCTCGTCCACCTCCAGCACGAAGCCCGGTCTGCTCACTCCTGCTCCTCTCTGTAGCGTCGAGCTGTAGCGTCGACTCAGGCGTCGAGTCTGGGGTCGAAGGCGATCTTCACGCCCCCCAGCCGGCCCGCCGACATCGCATGATCCACCGCATCCCGGTACCGGGAGAGCGGGTAGGCCTCACTGACCATCCGGCCGAGGTCGGCCTCGGCCACCAGCCGGGTGGCCTCCGGGAAGGCTCCCGACCCGGTGTAGGCCCCCACCAGCTCCAGCTCCCGGAACCACGCGGGCGACAGGTCCGCCCCCTCGGGCATCCCGGCCAGCACGATCCGGCCGCGGCCCTTGGTGGCCCGCAGGGCCAGGTCGAGCGCGTCCTTGGAACCGACGCACTCGAAGGAGACGTCGGCACCGCCCAGCAGGAAGGGCTCGGCCCGCTCGGGGCGCAGGCGGAAGGCCCCGGTGGCCCGGCGGACGGCCCCGATGGCCTCTTTGGAGCTGACCACCGTGGCGCCCAGCTCGGCGGCGAGGCGGGCCTGGCGGCCGTGGCGGACGACGGCGATCACCGCCACGTCGGGCACCATCGATGTAAGGGCAGCGATGGTCAGCAGGCCGACGGTGCCCGCCCCCACCACCAAGACGGTGGCCCCGGGCTGGACGCCGGCCCGGCGCACGGCGTGGATGGCGCACGCGGTCGGCTCGATCATCACCGCCGCCTCGTCGCTCATCCCGGGCGGGACGGGGTGGAGCTGGCTGGTGTGGGCCATCATCGTCCCGCTCCAGCCCCCGCCGGTGGAGTTGCAGTAGCCGGTCTGCAGGCCCGCCTTCAGGTGCCCGGCGACGACCCGTTCGCACAGCCAGGGCTGGCCGCTCTGGCACGGCCCGCACGCCGGGTCGAGGCCCCGGGGGGCGCAGGACAGGACGGGGTCGATGACCACCCGCTGGCCGGCGTGCAGGTCGCCCGCCTCGTCCAGGAGGTCCCCGACCACCTCGTGGCCCGGGATGAAGGGCATCGACACCAGCGCCGAGAAGTAGAAGCTGGAGCGTCCGGCCAGCGTGTTGAGGTCTGATCCGCAGATGCCCGACAGGCGGGGAGCGATGCGCACCCAGCCGGGGCCGGGCGGGGCCTGCTCCCGCCGGTCGACGTAGCGCAGCGGCGACAGCGGGCCGGCGACCAGCCCGGGCATGGAATGGCCGAACGCCCGGGCGCCGAGGTACTTGGGGACGGAGCGGTACAGCTCCAGCGACATGCTCACCAGGTGAAGTCCTCGGGCGTCGGCGGCACCAGCACCTTGGGGGTGCCCTTGCCCGGTTCCCAGATCTCGACCGGCCACCGCCGGGAGTTCGCCATCCGGGCCAGCGGGACCTCGGGGTTCACCGCCACCGGGTGCCCCACCGCCTCCAGCATCGGCAGGTCGGTGAGCGAGTCGGCGTAACCGTAGGAGGCCGAGAGATCGGCCCCCGTGTCCCGGGCGTAGTCGTTGAGCCACGACGCCCGGGCCTCGCCCACCAGCGGGGGCCGGGCGAGGTCGCCGGTGAAGACGCCGTCGAGCTCGCCGAGCGAGGCGCACACCAGCTCGTCGCACAGCGGGCGCAGGCACTCGAAGCAGAAGTCGAGGCCGGCGGTCATCAGGATCACCCGGTGCCCGAGGGCCCGGTGCTGGCGGATGCGGCGGATGGCGGCCGGGGCCATGCGCTTCAGCATCAGCTCGGGCAGCACGGTGTCAGCCAGCGCCCGGATGCCGGCGGCCGAGGCCCCCTCGTACAGGCGGTAGAACTTGCGCAGGAACTCGCCCCGGTCCCGGCGCTCGGCGGAGAGGAAGCCCGGGCCCTTCCCGGCCAGGCCCACGAACTCCCTCGCCCGCTCGAAGCCGTCCTGCTCGGCCATCCTCAGCCACAGGTAGGGCTCGATGACGTTGGAGGCGACGATCACCCGGTCGATGTCGTAGACCGCGAGCACCAGCTGATCCCGGGCGGGTGGGGCCAGCTTCACCGCCGGCTTGGTCCGGGCGGGCGAGACGCGGCGCAACGAGCGCGTGATCTGGGGCAGGTGGATGTCCCGGAAGTAGTGCGCCCACGTGTAGCACGCCGGGTCGAAGCCGAACTCGGCCTGGTCCTCGGCGGGCAGCGTCTCGAACAGCTCCTTGGTGCGCAGGTCGGTGTAGATCACCTCGGCCTCGACGTACGGGCCGTAGAGCTCGGCGTAGCGCTTGGCGAAGTCCAGCCGGCCCCGGAGGTCGTCCACCCGGCGGGCGGTCTTGCGGGCGAACTCGCCGTGCGGCAGGCGGCCGACCGCCTTCTCGGCAGTGGAGATCGCCTTCTCGGCGAAGTCCATCTTGCGCTTGACCGCCAGCCGCCCCGGGAAGGTCCACACCGGGACCTTGTAGGCGCCCCGGCCCCGCTCGGGCAGGGGGTCGTCCAGGAAGTAGGCCCGGCAGTAGTCGTAGAGATCCCGGTACTTCAGCGGGTTGCGGGAGCCGCTGGAGACGTGGTGCACCGCCCGGCGTTTGGGCGGGGAGGCCGCCACCGCCAGGATGGCGTTGACTACCAGGTCCACCGGGATCACGTCCAGTACCCCTTCGGGGATGCCGGGGAACTCGGGCAGGGCGCCCCGGCCGAACGCCAGGATGACGGGCTCGGCCATGCGGAACCCCTCGATCCAGCCCGGGGTGGGGCGCTCCAGGGCGCTCTCGATGATCGAGGGCCGGACGATGGCGAGCGGGTTGTCGCCCGCGGTCTCGTCGAGGGCCAGCTCGGTGAGCGCCTTGGTGAAGGTGTAGGCGTCGGGCCAGCCCAGGCTGCGCGCCCGGGCCCGGCCGTACTCCACCAGCCGGTCCCGTTCCCAGTTGCGCCGGAACTGCTCGGCCCGCTTGGCCACCGACTGGGGGCCGGCCCGGCCGATCTCCTTGCGCGCCTTGGACTCGAAGCTGGCCAGCAGCTCGGGGCGGCGGGAGTCGGCCTCGATGTCGTCCCGGGCCCGGGAGGCGGACTCGGCCTCGGCCCGCCAGCGCACCCGCCGGACGAGGAGCTCCTCGGGCTGCGTGCCCCGGGTGAGCCCGGCGACGTAGGCAGTGGAGACGTGGAGGAAGGGCTTGCCACCGCCGGCGTTGTAGAGGTTCAGGGTGCCCTTGAGGTTGGTCTCGAAGGCATCGTCCACCGCCGGGTCGAACGAGACGGTGGCGGCGGTGTGGATGATGAGGTCGATGTCGTCGGCCACCGGGATCGTGTCCGGCTTGGTGAGGTCGGCGGTGAGGGGCCGGACCTTGGCGGCAGCGAGTTCCCGGAGGGCATCCACGCCCATGGCCTCCACCGTCGGCTTGAAGGCCGAGCCCGACAGGATGGTCTTCAGCCGGGCCGGGCCGTCCCGGCGGATGAGCAGGTCGATGCGCTCGACCGGGATGTCGATCAGCAGGCGTTGCAGGAGCGCGGTGCCCAGGAAACCGGTGGCCCCGGTCATGCAGATGCGCTTGCCTGCCAAGCCTTCTCGGATCATTGTCCCTGTGCGCCCCCGCGCGCGGGTAGAGAGCGGGTGGTGGTGGTCAGCCCCTGAGCGGCATGGCCTGGGGCCCCGATCTGTCTACCGGCCGGTAGATTAGCGCGGCCCGGGCGGAGGCTGCAAGCTCCGGAGGCCGGGGGCGGGCGGTTAGGCTCCCGGCATGGCCCCCGCCGACCCCACCCTCGCGGGCAGCGCCCTGCTGGTCATGGACCTCATGCAGGGCATTGCCGCCCGCTACGCCGAGGCGGGTGCCGGAGAGCTGCTCGAGGCCCTGGGCGGGGCCATCGCCGCCGCCCGGCACGCCGGCATCCCGGTGATCTTCGTGCGGATCGCCTTCCGCGAGGGCTATCCCGAGGTCAGCTCCCGCAACCGGTTCTTCGGCACCCTGCAGCAGCGGGGCGGATTCTCCGAGGCCGACGAGGCCACGGCGATCGTGGCCGCCCTGGGCCCGGAGCCGGGCGACATCACCGTCCTCAAGCGCCGGGTGAGCGCCTTCACCGGCAGCGACCTGGACGTGGTCCTGCGGGCGCAGGGCATCACCACCCTGGTGCTCACCGGGATCTCCACGAGCGGCGTCGTTCTCTCCACGCTGCGGGAAGCGGCCGACCGGGACTACGGCCTCATCGTGCTGGCGGACGGCTGCCTGGACGCCGACCCCGAGGTGCACCGGGTCCTGATGGAGAAGGTCTTCCCCCGGCAGGCGGAGGTGACGACCGTCGACGACTGGTGCGCCCGCCTGCTCCAGTAGGATTCGGGGCTCCTTGGACACCCACCTCAGCGCACAGTCGGAGCGCGTCGCGCTCGTCACCGGGGCCACCGGGTTCATGGCCCACCACCTGATCCCCACTCTGCTGGACCGCGGGTGGGAGGTGCGTGCCACCGCACGGGGACCCCGGCCCGCCTGGCTGGCGGGCGCGGTGGGCTACGGATCGGTGGACCTGGCCGACCCGGGCGCCGACCTCAAAGCCGTGTGCGCCGGCGTCGACACCGTCTTCCACCTGGCGGGCGCCACCAGCTCGCTGTCGTCCCCCGAGGAGATGCACCAGTCCAACGCGGTCGCCACCGCCAACCTGGTCGAGGGGGCGCTAGGGGCGGGCGTGGGCCGCTTCGTGCACATGGGGTCCACATCGGTCTACGGCGAGGAGGAGCCGCTCCCCCAGCCCGTGGTCGAGACCGTCGAGCCACACCCCAGCCGGGGCTACGGCAAGGCGAAGTGGCTGGCGGAGCAGGCGGTCTGGGCCGGCGCCCGCAAGGGCCTCCCGGCCGTGGTGCTGCGCCCCGTGTCGGTGTTCGGGCCGGGCGCCATCAAGCTGGTGGCCAGCGCGGTGCTGGACGTGGCCATCGAGCGCTTCGCCGGGCAGGCCACCTTCGCCGTCGAGCGTGCCCCGGTGGAGCTCCGGCTGGTACACATCGCCGATGTCGTAGGGGCCGCCATGCATCTGGCGACGGCGGACCTCCCCCAGGTCGAGGGGAAGGCTTACAACGTGGTCGCCCCCTGGTACCCCTCCGCCCTCGAGCTGGCCGCGCTGATCACCACCCACCTCGGCCTGGAGCTGCAGGCCTGCGAGGCTCCGCCCTGCGGCCTGTCGCTGACCTCCCGGCGCAAGGCCTGGGAAGCGATGACGGCAGGCGGCATGGTGCCCGCCATCTTGTTCACCGACGAGCGCCTGCGGTTCCTGAAGAAGCAAAACCGCAACAACCGCCTGAGCATCGACGCCCTGCTGGGGACCGGGTACGCCCTCGCCTACGGGACCGCCGAGGCCGTGGCCCGGGGGATGCGGGAGACCATCGACTGGTACCTGGCACAGGGGTGGATCCGGTGACGCTGGAGGCGGTGGTGTTCGACGTGGACGGCACCCTGGCGGACACCGAACGCCACGGTCACCGGGTGGCGTTCAATCAGGCGTTCGCCGAGGCGAACCTGCCCTACGAGTGGGACGCCGAGAGCTATGGCGTGCTGCTGGAGCTGCCCGGCGGCGAGGGGCGCATCGCCCGCTACCTGGCCGCCCAGGGCCACGAGGCCGGGGCGGCGGCATCGATGGCCCGCGCCCTGCACCGGCGCAAGCAGGACCATTTCCTGGCCCTCGTGCGCGCCGGGGCGATCCCGCCCCGCCCCGGCATGCTGCGCCTGATCGACGAGCTGAACGCGGCCGGGGTCCGCCTGGGAGTGGCAACCACCGGGGGCCGGGTGTGGGTGATCGAGTTGCTGCGCACCGTGTTCGGGCCGGTGCGCACCCGGACCTTCGGGGCGGTGGTGACCAGCGAGGACGTCGATGTGCACAAGCCTGACCCGGCCGCCTACCGCATCGCGCTCGAGCGCCTGGACTGCCCAGCGGACCACGCGGTGGCGGTGGAGGACTCCGCGGTGGGGCTGCGGGCGGCGAAGGCGGCCGGCCTGGCCTGCCTGGCGGTGCGCAACAGCTACACGCGGCACCACGACTTCACCGGGGCCGACCTGGTGGTGGACGGGCTGGGCGATGGTGAGGGCAACGGTGAGGGCGCCGGCGTGGTAGCCAACCCGCACGGGATCATCGTCGAGCCGGTGCTGGGCGTCGAGACGCTCCGCCGGCTGGTGTCGGCAACCGCGGCCGCAGCGGCGTGAGCGGGCACGGCTTCCGGCGGGTGGCTCTGGCAGCCACGCTGGTGCTGTGCGCGGCGTGCAGCAGCGGCGGGCCGACCCCGGTGTCGATGCCGGGCTCGGTGGTGAACAAGGGGACGGTCAACCTCGGCTCGGCCGCTGCCCCGTCGGTCACGGTGAACATGGGCGACGACTGGTTCTCCCCCTCCTTCGTCAAGGCGGCGCCCGGTACGGCGGTGACGGTGACCGTGGTCGAGGAGGGCGATGTCGCCCACACCTTCACGATCGATGGGCAGAACATCGACGTGGCCCTCAGCAAGAAGGGCGACCGGCACACGGTGACCGTGACCCTGCCGGCCAACGGCAAGCCGCTCATCTTCTACTGCAAGTACCACCGATCGGTGGGGATGCAGGGCGCCCTCTACTCGTAACCCGGCCCCGTGGGCCGCTGTCGGTCGCCGTCGGCCGCTATGAGATGCTCCTATAGATCGTCAAGCCGTGGCGGCGACCGGTTGGGGGGACTTGGGGGGCCGCGCCGCACAGCTTGGCGAAGCTGGCCTCCGAGCCAGGAATTTTTGGGTCAGACGCCACCGGGCCGCCGCCCCCCATCATTCGGGGGACATTTGTCCCACTGGCCGGGACGAAAGTCCCCCACCTCAGCCCGGACTCGGGCCGCCGCCCACATCATCGCAGGTCGATTGGCACGCGAATGCGGGCAGAGTGACCCCACCCTCCGGCTTATGCCGGGACGGGTCTACACCCCCGGGCGGGCGGCGCCCACGTAGTCGCCCTGCAGCGGCGCCACCTGGACCAGCTCGCCGGTCTCGGGGGCGTGCACCATCATCCCGTTGCCCACGTAGATGCCCACGTGGTGGATCGGGCTCCCGTAGAACACGAGGTCCCCGGGCTGCAGCTGGCTGCGGGCGACGTGGGGCTCGGAGTAGTACTGGGCGGCGGCCGAGTGGGGCAGCGAGATCCCGGCGGCCCGGTAGGCGAACATCGTGAGGCCGGAGCAGTCGAAGCTGCCCGGCCCCGCCCCGGCCCAGAGGTAGGGCTTGCCAATCTGCTCCATGGCCACCCGCAGAGCGGCGCCCGCCGCGCCCGAGGTGGGGAGGGCCGGGAGGTTGGCGGCGGAGGCGGTGGCAGCAGTCAGGCGGGCCTGCACCTGGGCGGCCCGGGCGGCGGCGGCCCGGGCGGCGGCGGTCCGGCTGGCGGCGTTGATCTGGCCGAGGAGCACCTGCTCGGAGGCCAGCTGCGTCTTGAGGTTGGAGCGTTCTGAGGCGAGCTGGGCGCTGATGGCCTGCGCCTGGTTGAGCGCGCTGGCCAGGACGGTGCCGGCGTTCTGGGCGCGCTGGTCGGCGATCTGCAGCTTGGTGATGATCCCCGACTCCCAGCTGCTCACCTGGGTGATCAGCTCCATGCGCTGGTTGAATTCCTTCAGGTCCTTGGAGCTGAGGAACGCCTCCAGGACCGTGGGTGCCCCGACCTTGTAGAACGCTGCCGCCTGCTGCGAGGCCACCTGGACCAGCTCCGCCCGGGTGCCCTGCGCCTTGGCGGACAGGGCCTTGTCGTCGTTGATCTGGGCCTGCACCTGCTGCAGGTGGATCTCGGCCTGGTTGTACTCCTCATCCAGGGTGGCGATCTTGCTGGACAGGGTGTCGATCTGGGCCTGGACCGTCGCCTGCGAGACCGCCCCGGCCGATTGCGGGGGAAGGGTCGGGGCGAGCACAGCCAGGGCACAGGCCAACACAGCCACGGCTGCGGTGCGCCGGTGCGCGCGGTGCGCTCGATGCGAGCTGCGGAGGTCGCCCACCAATCGGGCGAGGGCCAGACGGGCCATGCGGCGACATGCTATCCGGATTGACCAGAACCGAGCCACCCAGGGGCACCGCCGCTAGGTTGTATGGGGGAACTCTAACGAGCGTCGCCCGACGGGGGGCGCACAAAGGGGAACCGAGGGGCTTTGGCTGAGATCAGCATCGTGCGGGGCGACCTCACCACCCAGGAGGTCGACGCCATCGTCAATGCCGCGAACTCCTCGCTGCTGGGCGGCGGCGGCGTGGACGGGGCGATCCACCGCCGGGGCGGCCCCGAGATCCTGGCGGCGTGCCGGGAGCTGCGCAGGACGAGCCACCCGGGCGGGCTCCCGACGGGCGAGGCGGTGGCAACCACTGCCGGCCGGATGGCCGCCCGCTGGGTGATCCACACGGTGGGGCCGGTATGGTCGCCAAGGGAGGACCGCTCCCCCCTGCTGGCTGCCTGCCACACGAATGCCCTGCGGGTGGCGAGCGAGCTGGGGGCCCGGACGATCGCCTTCCCGGCAATCTCCACCGGGGTGTACGGCTACCCGCTGGCCGAGGCGGCGCCGGTGGCGGTGGCCACGGTCCGGGCGGCGGGCGGGGATTTCGACGAGATCCGCTTCGTGCTGTTGGGCGACGAGGCGTACGCCGCCTTCGAGCGGGCCTTGCGCCGTTCCTAGCCTTAGTTCGCTCGGCAAAGGTTCTGGGGACTTTTTGCCGTTTTTTTGACGGAAAAGTTTCCCCAGAACTTCATGCCCGGCCGCGCATGTCGGAGGGCCCCGTCCCTAGCGGGCCGACTCGTCGATGTCCCGGCGCAGCAGGACCAGCGCCCAGGTGGCGACCAGGACCACGAGCAGGATCCCGAGGAACAGGGCCGCCCGATCGGCGTGCACGAAGACGGAGGGCGGCGGGGTCGACAAGAAGCGGGCAGGCCCCCGGATCACCGGATCGACGTGCACCCACCCACCGATGAGGGCCCCGGCGTTCGTGGTGAGCAGCCACCGGATCCACTCCGGGTGCTGGCGGCGCACGACGATCTCGAAGACCACCAGGTAGCCGACCGCCCCGACCAGGGCCGCCGCGGTGTGGCGGGTCAGCCCGGCAATGGCCGCCCCGGCACCGGTCAGGGCCACGACGAGGAGCAGGCCGCGCAGGGAGTACATGAGGATGTGGTGCTTGACCGCGCCCGTGATGCCTGCCGTCGTGCCCCGGGTGGCGGCAATCAGCCAGCCGCCGAAGAGGAGCAGCACGGTGGTCACCACCCCGATGGCGACGAAGGTGATGATGAGCGCAGCCAGCTTGGAGCCCAGCACCCGCAGCCGGCGGGGTTCCCAGGTGAGCAGGAGCGGGAACGTGCCGGCGGTCCACTCGGCCCCGATGAACCCGGTCCCGATGACGAAGCCCAGGATGCTGACCAGCGCGATGGCGGCGACCACCAGATGCGTGCCGTTGTCGGCGAAGGAGAAGCGGGGATCCTGGTAGAGGTCGGATGCGGACGGGGCGAAGATGGTGCACGGGCCAGCGCCCTTGAGCACCGGCCCGGGACCGTCCCGGGAGGCACTCGCCGGGGCGGGCGTGATGGTGACCGACCCCCCGCACGCCTGCTCGAGTCCGGGCGGCCGCTGGGTCAGGAATCCCTGCGCCTCCTGCTGGGCCTTGGCGTGGGCGCCCGCCAGGTCGCGATTGGAGAGGGCCCCGTTCACGACGATGATGGCCAGCACGGTCAGGAACAGGGCGGCCAGCAGCACCCGGAACAGCCGGCGCTTGAACAGGCGCCGGAGCTCGACCTTCGTGAGGCGGATCACGGCGCCCCTCCGGCAGGCGTGCCCGGCACGGGCCGGTCCACCGGCGCCAGCACACCGGTGCCCTGGGCGGAGGGGTCCTCGGTGAGCGAGATGAACACGTCCTCGAGCTCGGCCTGGTCCACGGTGATCTCGTCCAGCCAGATCCCCTGGGCCACCAGGAGGCGGTTGACCTCCCGGGGCGGGGCGCCGCCCACCATGCAATGGCCATTGCCGGCGACCGCGGTGAGCCCCGCCTGGGTCAGGACGGCGGCTGCGGCGGCAGGGTCCTCGACGGTGACCCGGACCCGCCTGGCCGCCGACCCGTCGCCCGTGGCCCCGGCCAGGACCTCGGTCACCGAGCCCGTCCGCAGCGCCCGGCCCCGGGCCACGATGGTGACCGAGGAGCAGACCTGCTCGACCTCATGGAGGAGGTGGGAGGAGAGCAGCACCGTGACGCCCTGCTCGGCCAGCCGGCGCATGAGCGTGCGGACCTCCCGCATGCCGCCCGGGTCGAGGCCATTGGTGGGCTCGTCGAGCAGCAGGAGCCGGGGCCGCTTTAGGAGGGCACCGGCGATGCCGAGCCGCTGGCGCATGCCGAGCGAGTAGGCCCTGACCGGGTCGTTCTCCCGACCGATCAGCCCGACGGTCTCCAGGGCCTCGTCCACCCGCTTGGCGTCGAACCCGGCGACATCGGCCAGCAGGCCGAGGTTGTAGCGTCCGCTAAAGGGCGGGAAGAACCGGGGGCTCTCGACAACCGAGCTCATCGAGTTCACGACGTCGGCGAGCCCGCCGGGCAGGGAGTGGCCGAGCACCGAGACCGCCCCCGAGTCGGCGTGGACCAGGCCGGTCAGGACCCGGAGGGTGGTGGTCTTACCGCTCCCGTTGGGGCCGAGGAAGCCGTGGACCTCGCCCTGGGGGACGGTCAGATCCAGCCCGTCGAGGGCCCGGCGGGGCTGGCCCCGGAAGCCACCCCGGTAGGTCTTGCGCAGGCCGCGGACTTCAACGGCGATCATCGAGGTTGCCTTTCACCAGCCGCCCGCACCCGGGGCAACTATACACTACGGGTATAGCGTGCGCGGGCAGGTGCCTACTTCTCCGCCGCTCGAGCCCCTCCCGAGCGGCGCCCCGGCCCAGAAGCCTTACGGCTAGAAACCTTACGGCGAGAGCTTGTAGCCCAGGCCCCGGATGGTCTTCACATGCTCCGGCTGCCGGGGGTCCTGCTCGATCTTGGCCCGCAGCCGCTTGATGTGGACGTCCAGGGTGCGGGTGTCACCGAAGTACTCCACGCCCCAGACCTCGGACAGCAGCACCTGGCGGGTCACGAGCTTGCCCGGGCGCAGCATGAAGGCCTCCAGGAGGGCGAACTCCTTGGGCGGCAGCTCGACCTGCTCGCCGCGCACCGAGACCTCGTGGCGCTGGGTGTCCATCTCGATCGGCCCCACCACCAGGCTGCCGCCCCGGGCCCCCTCCCCGCCCTTGGCGGGCAGCATCCCGGCCCGGCGCAGGTGCGCCCGGACCCGGGTGACCAGCTCCCGCATGGAAAAGGGCTTGGTGACGTAGTCGTCGGCGCCGATCTCCAGGCCCGCCACCTTGTCGGCCTCCCGGTCCTTGGCGGTGAGGATGACGATGGGCACCCCGGACTCGGCCCGGATGATGCGGCACAGGTCCAGCCCGTTCATGCGCGGCAGCATGAGGTCCAGGATCACCAGGGCAGGCGAGCGCTCCCGGAACAGGTCGAGGCCCCGCGCGCCGTCCATCGCCGACAGGGCCTCGAAGCCCTCCCGCTGCAGCTGGTAGCAGATGGCCCCGACCAGGGCCTCCTCGTCCTCGACCACCAGGATGGGTCCGGCGACGGCGGGTGCCTCGGGGAACTCGGCACCGGTGGCCAGGTCAGAGCTGCTCAACGTCCGGCCTCCGTCAGCTTCGCATTGGCCTCCACCTCGGGGTGCGAGGCGTCGGTGAACTCCTCGAAGACGCCGGTGACCAGGTAGGCCACCTGCTCGCCGATGTCCACCGCGTGGTCGCCCACCCGTTCGATCTGGCGGGACACCAGGTGCATCTGGACGCCCCATTCCAGCATCGGTTTGCCCCGGGACTCGGTGAGGATCTCGGCCAGCATGCCCCGGTTCAGGTCGTCCAGCGGCTCGTCCATCGTCGGCAGCGCCCGGGCGAGATTGTTGTCGCGACGCTCGAGGGCGTCCATGGCGGCCGCCAGCATCTCGAGGGCGATGGCCCCCATGGTGCGCAGGTGGCCGAGCACGGTGGGCTGCTGGGGCAGCCCGTGGGCGGCGGCCGTGATCTTGGCGACGTTCACCGCCATGTCGGCGATGCGCTCCAGGTGCAGGTTGATGTGGAGGAGCGCCGCCAGCAGGCGCAGATCGCTGGCCACCGGGCCCTGCAGGGCAAACAGCTCGACGACCCCCTGCTCGATCTCGATGTAGAGGGCATCGACGCTGTCGTCGCCCGCCACCACGGCCTCACAGCTGGCGAGGTCGTCCGCCTCGATGGTGGCGAGGCCGGCCCGGAAGAGGTCGCTCGCCCCCCGTCCCATCACCTGGATCTGCTGCTCCAGGTGGGCGAGCTGCTCGTGGAAACGCTTGCGGGTCTCGACCATCAGCCGAACCGCCCCGTGATGTAGCCCTCGGTGCGTTTGTCCTCGGGCTGAGTGAAGATCTTCTTGGTGGGGCCGACCTCGATGATCCGCCCGGGGTCGCCGGTGTTCTCGGCCAGGAGGAAGGCGGTGCGGTCCGCCACCCGGGCGGCCTGCTGCATGTTGTGGGTGACCAGCACGATGGTGTAGCGCTCGCGTAGCTCCATGATCAGGTCCTCGATCTTGAGGGTGGCGACCGGGTCCAGGGCCGAGCACGGCTCGTCCATGAGCAGGATCTCGGGCTCGACCGCGGTGGCCCGGGCGATGCACAGCCGTTGCTGCTGCCCGCCGGACAGGCCGGTGGCCGGGGAGCCGAGCCGGTCCTTGACCTCGTCCCAGAGGCCTGCTCCGGTCAACGCCTTCTCGGCGATCTCGTTGATCTCCGTGCGGGACTTCCGGCCGTTCAGGCGGTACCCGGCCACCACGTTCTCCTCGATCGACATGGTCGGGAACGGGTTGGGGCGCTGGAACACCATGCCCACAGCCCGCCGGACGGCGACCGGGTCCATAGCGTCGTCGTAGATGTTCTCGCCGTCCAGGCTGACCGTGCCCTCGGCCCGGGCGCCCGGGATCAGCTCATGCAGCCGGTTGAGACACCGGATGAACGTGGACTTGCCGCACCCGGAGGGGCCGATGAGGGCCGTGACCTGGTTGGGCTCGACCGAGAGCGACATGTCCTCGATGGCGAGGCGGCTGCCGTACCAGGCGTTCAGGTTGGAGATCTCGAGGCTCGATGCCATCAGGTGACACTCCTTCGGGCGGTGACGAACCGCGCGGCCAACGTGAGGATCAGGACAAATGCAAGGAGCGTGAGGGCGGCGCCCCACGCCCTGGCCACCTGGGGGTCGTAGGCCGAGGTAGCACCGCTGAAGATGGCCACCGGCAGCGAGCTGATGGGCTGCGTGATCTTGAACGACATGAACTGCCAGTCCAGGGCGGTGAAGAGCAGTGGGGCGGTCTCCCCCGCCGCCCGGGAGACGGCCAGCATGGCGCCGGTGGTGATGCCGGCGCCCGCCGAGGGCAGGACCACCTTCAGCACGGTCTTCCACTTGGGCGTGCCCAGCGCCAGGGACGCCTCCCGGATGCCGGAGGGCACCCGCAGGAGCATTTCCTCGGTGGTGCGCAGCACGATGGGCCACATGATCATGCCGAGGGCGAGTGCCCCGGCCAGGCCGGAGTAGTGGTGGACGTAGACCACCACGAGGCCGTAGGCGAAGACCCCGAACAGAATCGAGGGGATCCCGGTCATCACCTCGGCGAAGAAGCGCACCAGCCGGGCCAGGCGGGTCCCGGGGGCGAACTCGGCCAGGTACACCGCTCCCAGGATGCCGAGGGGGATGAACACCACCGACGCGAGCAGCACCATGAGCACCGTGCCGATGATGGCGTTGCCCACGCCCCCGGCCGTCGAGGTGGGGTCGCCGGGCGGCGGCTGCGTGAAGAACGAGACGCCGTGGATGGCGTGGAGCCCCTTGATGATCACCTCGATGAGGATCGACACCAGGGGCACGGCGGACAGCACGAGGGCGGCCACCATCGCCACGAGCATCGCCTTGTCCACGACCTTGCGCCGGGTGGAGGCGGTCTGCATCGCCCTTGCCATCGCCCTAGCCCCCCGCCTTGCGCACCAGCAGGCGGGCGCCGATGTCGATCACGACCGTCACCAGGAACAGGACGATGCCGATGCCGATGAGGGCCTGGACGTGGAGGTGCTCGATGGCCTCGTTGAACTCGTTGGCAATGACGCTGGCCATCGAGTAGCCCGAGGCGAAGAGCGAATGGTTGACCGCCGGGACGTCGCCGATGAGCATGAGGACGGCCACCGTTTCGCCGAGCGCCCGCCCGAGGCCGAGGATCAGGGCGCCCATGATGCCCGTCCGGGCGGGCGGCAGGACCGCCATGCGGATCATCTCCCAGCGGGTGGCGCCCAGGGCGTAGCCAGCCTCCCTGGCGTCGCGGGGGATGGTCAGCATGACCTCACGCGACACCGCCGAGATGGTGGGCAGGATCATGATCGCCAGCACCACGCCGGCGGCGAAGAACCCGCTGCCGTTGCCCCCGATCGGCCCGGAGAAGATGGGGATCGCCCTGCCGAGCGAATCGGCCAGCGCCCGCTCGACCGGCAGCAGGATGGGCAGCAGGACGTAGATCCCCCACAGACCGTAGATCACCGAGGGGACCGCGGCCAGAAGGTCGATGACGCTGCCGACCGGGCGGCGCAGCCGGGCCGGGCACAGCTCGGAGATGAACAGGGCGGTGCCGACCCCGAGCGGCGTGGCGATCACCAGGGCAATCGCCGACGTGATGACCGTGCCCAGGATGAACGGGAGGGCGCCGAACACGCCGTTGGCCGGGGCCCAGGTGGAGCCCCACACCCACGAGATGCCCTTCTCTTTCCATATGGGCGCCGACAGCTGGGCCAGGCGGACGATCATCAGCCCCAGCGCCCCCAGGAGCAGGAGGGCACCACCCATCGCAACGCCCCGGGCGACGCCCTCGGAAGGGCGTCGCCCGGTCAGCGTACGGCGGTGCGTAGTGGGGGCAGTAGTTACGGCCAAGGCAGGGTCTTCGGAACCAATGCGCACTCTGCCTCGTCTAGCTGCCCATCAGGGCCGTGCCGTTATACGTCACGGACTTGAGGGCCGCGATGGCCTTTGTCGCCAGGTCCGGCGGCAGCTCCACGTAGTCCAACGCGGCCTCCTCGGCCTGACCGGTGGTGAGCCCCCAGGCGAGGAAGTTCACCACGGCCTTGCCCTTGGCGCCGTCGGCCTGCTGCTGGTACAGGATGGCATAGGTGGGCCCGGCAATCGGGTACGAGGAGGCGCCGGGCTCGTTCAGCAGGTTGAAGATCAGGTTGTCGCCGGTGAGGCTCGAGGCGCTGAAGTTCGACGCCGCCGAAGCCGTGTTCGACACCGTAGGCGCCAGGTAGGCCGACTTGTCGGCGTTCTGGATCAGCGCGGTCTGGGTGTTGTTCTGGAGGGCGTAGGTCAGCTCGACGTAGCCGATGGCCCCGGGGGTGGTCTTGACCAGCTGGTCCACGCCCGTGCTCTTGGCGCCTGCTTTGAACTGGGCCGTCGTGGGCCAGGTGGGGATGGTGCCCGCACCGATGGCTGTCTTGAAGCCGGCCGAGACTGTCGACAGGTAGCTGGTGAAGATGAAGGTCGTCCCCGAACCGTCCGAGCGGTGGACGACGGACACCGGGGTGCTCGGCAGGTTGACGCCCGGGTTGTCCGCCTTGACCTCAGCGTTGTTCCACGCCGGGATCTTGCCCGAGAAGATGTCGGCCAGCGTCTGGGCACTGAGCTGCAGCTTGCTGACCCCGGTCAGGTTGTAGGTCACCGCCACCGCGCCCAGGGCAGTGGGGATGTTGAGGATCGGGTCGGTGTGGGTCTCGGTAGCAGCCGGGATGTACGGGGCGTCGGTGCCGGCGAAGTCGACCACCTTGTGCAGCAGGTCGGAGATCCCCTGAGAGGAACCCGTGCCGCTGTAGCTCACCTGGGTGCCCTTGGAGGCGTAGCCGGTTGCCCACTTGACGTACAGCGGCTGGGCGAACGTACTCCCGTCGGCGGTCAGCGCGGAAGCGGCGGTGATCGACGATGACCCGCCGCCGGTGGCTCCCGTTGAGGCATAGGTGCCTGTGTTGGTCTTGCTGCTGCACGCTACGGCGGTCATGCCCACGAGAGCAGCGATCCCAACGAGCGTCTTCCCACGTCTCATCCCGGCGTTCCTCCCTTTGTGTGCTGTGTCCGGACTCACCGGGGGAGCGCGCCGCGCGCCACCCCGGCTTACAACGCGACGCTAGGGGCCGGGGAGGGCCGGTTGGTGGTCTCCACGCGAACTCTGTGTGAACTTCTCGCCCTTCTTCGCCGGATCGGGCGGGCGGCGGGGCCGCGTATGGTGAAATACAGATGAAATTGGGGTGAAAACCGTGAAAACTGGAGGCCGTTGTGGCGCTGGTGCTGGTGGTGGAGGACGACCCCACCATGGCCGACATGGTGGCCTACAACCTGCGCCGCCAGGGCCTGGAGGTGGACATCGCCCGGGACGGGGCGGCCGGCCTGCGCCGAGCCCGGGAGCCGGACGTCTCCCTGGTGCTGCTCGATGTGATGCTCCCGCGGCTGGACGGCGTGCAGGTGGCCGAGCAGCTGCGCGGCGCTCGCCCCAACCTGCCGATCCTCATGCTGACCGCCCGGGGGGAGGAGGAGGTCAAGCTGCGGGGCTTCGCCGCCGGGGCGGACGACTACCTCACCAAACCGTTCTCCATGGAGGAGCTGGTCGTCCGGGTGAAGGCGCTGGTGCGCCGCTCCCGGGCCGAGGCCATCCGCACCGAGGCGCCGCCGGAGATCCAATTCGGTGACCTGCGCCTGGTGGCCAGGGACTTCCGGTGCTGGGTGGCCGGCGCCGAGATCGGGCTGCGGCCCAAGGAGTTCTCGCTGCTCGCCCGCCTGGCCTCGGAACCGGGCCGCCTGTTCTCCCGCCTGGAGCTGGCCGAGCAGGTCTGGGGCTACAGCCACCTAGGCGACACCCGCACCATCGACACCCACGTGAAGAACGTGCGCCGCAAGATGGAGGCCGGCTCGGCGTACCGGTACATCGAGACGGTGCGGGGGCTGGGCTACCGCTTCCGCGTGCGGCCGAAGGGGACGCTCGACGAGTCCGCCGACGAGGCCGACGAGGCCGCCGCGGACGAGTTCGATGCCGGTGGCCTTGGTTCGGGCGGCGACCCGCCGGCCGCATGGGGCGGGCTGTGAGGTCCGGGCGCCTGGGCCGGCGGGTCGCCACCACCCATCTCGCGGTGGCGGTCACCGGCGTGGGGGTCACCGGGCTGGGGATCGCCGCCGGGCTGCCCGATGGCTGGGCGCTCCTCGTCGGCCTCGGGTCAGCCGGCACCCTGGCCGGCGTCCTGGCCGCCGCCAACAGCCGCTGGGTGACCGACCCGCTCACCGAGATGTCGGGCGCCCTCTCGACCGCCCTCGCCGGACAGCCGCCGCCCCCGGTGGAGCGGGGGCCGCAGGAGGTCCGCCGCCTGGCCGGCTCGCTGAGCGAGGTGGCCCGGGAGGTCTCCGGGCGCCTCGACGAGCTCCACCGGGAATCCAGCCTCAGGGAACAGATCCTCTCCTCGATGTCCGAGGGAGTGGTGCTGGCCGATCCCACCGGACGGATCCTCTACGCCAACCCGACCGCCCAGGACCTCCTGTCCGGCGCCACGGTGCTGCCCACCCAGCTACGGGCGGACGGGCCGGTGGAGCTCACCCTGCGCCACCCCCGCCGTCTGGAATTGAAGGCCTCCTGCCTGCGCCTCGCCGACGGCCGCCGCCTGGTGGCGATTCAGGACGTGACCGAGGCCAAGCGGATCGAGGCGATGCGGCGGGACTTCGTGGCCGACGCCTCCCACGAGCTGAAGACCCCCGTCGCCTCCATCCTGGCGGTCGCCGAGACGTTGGAGATGGCCGTGGAGGACGACCCCCGCGCCGTCCCGGGTTTCATGCGCACCCTCCTCAGCGAGACCCGCCGGATGTCGGCGCTGGTCCAGGACCTCCTGGACCTCGCCCGGCTGGAGGGGCGTCCACCCGAGCGGGGCGTCATCTCACTCACCCGGCTGGTGAGCCAGGAGGCCGCCCGGGTGCGCGCGACGGCGGAGTCCAAGGGCCTGGCCTTCAAGGAGGAGTCCGAGGAGGGCGTCATGGTGGCGGGCAACCTGGAGGACCTCCACCTCGCCCTCCGCAACCTGCTGGACAACGCCCTGCGCTACACGCTGGACGGGGAGATCACCGTGCGCCTGCGCTGGGAGGGCGAACAGGCCATCGTCGAGGTGGCGGACACCGGGCCGGGCATCCCCGGCAAGGACCTGGGCCGGATCTTCGAGCGCTTCTACCGCGTGGACCGGGCCCGCTCCCGGGAAACCGGCGGGACCGGCCTCGGCCTGGCCATCGTGCGCCACGTCGTGGAGCAGCACAACGGCCGGGTCTCGGTGGACAGCGAGCTGGGCCGGGGCACCCGGTTCACCGTCGCGTTGCCCGCCCTCCGCCCGCCGGCATAGGCCGGCCCGGGCAGGACCCTCCACGCGCCGGCGGGCGGGGTCGAGGAAGAGCGCCGGGCTGTGGCCACCGTTGAGGTTGAACATGCTGTCCCGCGACCCGGCGATGGTCGTGAAGGAATTCAGGTCCAGGCTGTTGAGCTTCCAGTTCTTGCTCGATGAAGCTGGAGACCGAGCTCTGGTCGGTCACGGTGTGGCCCACGAAGTTGGGCTTGGCGCACGGCGAGATCACCTACAACGTCGTAGTGGGTCGTCACGTTCCGTTCACATCGCTGCTCTAGCGTGGTGCCCGCCGATGCCGGCGAGGTTGCTGTCGAGCATCGGGGATCAGCGCTTAGCGGGGCGGACACTACGTTAGGATTCCAGCATGAAGCCAACCATGTGCCGGCAGGTCGCTCCTCGGCCGTCAACGGAGATGGCAACGATCCTGGGCTGCGAACTCTGCCGACGGTCGATCGCCATTGATGGAACTCGGCTTTTCGGCGTCTGGGCGGCCAGTCCCTGCCCCTACCTGGACCACCCAGCGGTCGCAGACCGCCAACCCGGCGCTGCTGGCTGGATTCAGAATCGACTCGCCAGCCGACGTGCTGACCTATTATACTGACCCAATGCTAACATCCTGCCAAGTTGCTTCCGGCAGCACGCAGGCAGGTACGAGCAGTGCGGCAACCGGCGGGGCATCACGGGAAGGGATCCATCCCCCACAGGGCGGTTTCTCGGCGAAGCGACCTGATGGTTGGGAGAGGGCAGGCTCGATCCCCCCAAGGCGGCTCCCTCTGGGATCCCCTCCCGCCCCAGCCGGCCGCGCGGGCGGGGGGGTGGGCAGAGCGCCCCCGCCGGTTAGAACCAGGCGGGGTGGAACAGCGAGCCCACCAGGGCCACGACGGCGGTGCCACCGAAGAGGGCCAGGCCCACCAGCCAGAGGCGGTAGTTCCCCTCGCTGATGTGTGCGAGTGCCTCGGCCGGATCCGACCCCGGGCCCCCACCGGGGACCATCAGGTCGTCGTAGCCCAGACGCCGGGCGATGGCCGCCGCGATCGTGGCGTGCTCTCGACATCAGCGAGATCACCAGCGAGAGCGTTGCGGTGATCAGGCGGGCCAGCCGCGGGCTCTTCGGGTCCAGAAGGACCGTGAACTGGAACGCCTGGGCCATGAGGCTGACCGCCGGGACCTGCCACAACAGCGTGACGTAGGAGTTGCACTGCTCCGCGTGGACGCCGAGCAGTGCGCCGAGGGTGTCGTCGCTACTGGCTGCCACGGCGCGCCCGGACGAGAGTCGCCGCCAGCAGGGCAATGGCGAGCCCGGGGAGCACCACGACCGGCACCATCCGGGGTGCTCCCACCCCCACCAGCAGGGCGATCAGGCCGAGTACCAGCAGGGCGCCGATGAACAGCTCGGGGGTGTCGCCCACCAGGAACTCCCACCAGAAGCGCCCGAAGGCGGCGGCCCCGGCCCGGAGTTTCGCCTTCACGCGGCTTCCCGCCTGCTCTGGCGCTCCGCCACCGGGGCGGCGGCGTGCAGTGCCCGGACGGCGGCCCAGGCACACAGCCCGTAGAGAGCCACGAGAGCAACGATGGCGATGTCCTCTCCCGGCCAGCGCACCCCGAGGCCCTCGCCGCTCCAGAAGGTCCCGAAGCTGACCAGCATGAGGCCGACGCCCATCTTCATGGCGTTCTCGGGCACCCCGGCGAGCTGGCGGGCCACGACCGCGCCCACCCCGCCGACGAGGATGACCGCGGCCCCGGCGCCGACCGCTGCGAGCCCCAGCCGGTGGGCTGCGGTGCCCAGGGTGAGGACGACGATGACCACCTCGAGGCCCTCGAGGAACACGCCCTTGAAGGCGACGGTGAACGCCAGGGCGTCCCGCCCGGCCCCCCGCCCGGGCTCCCGGCGGGGGGCGGCGGAGAGCTCAGCGGTCTCCCGGCGGAAGATGGCGTCCTCGTCGTGGCGGGCCTTCAGCCCGGCGGCGCGCAGGACGGCCTTGCGCAGCCACTGCAGACCGAAGACCAGGAGGATCCCCCCGACCACGACCCGGAGGGCGTCGAGCGGGACGTAGGTGACGATGGCCGGCCCGAGGACGGCGACCAGGGCGCCCAGGGTGAGCACCGCCACACCGACCCCTTCGAGCGCTGAGCGCCAGCCCCGGGTGGAGCCGGCAGCGACCACGATGGTGAGGGCCTCCACCATCTCGACCGCGCTCGCGAGGAAGACGGCAGCAAAGAGGACCAGGTTGTTGCTGTGGGCCATGGCGTGACCAGCCTATGCGAGTAGCCGGGCCCGGGCCGGCTGGTTAACGGCCACTGTCCGGGGTGCCCCGGCATGGTCCCGGCGCATGCGCACCTACTTCCAGGCGATCCTGCTCGGGGTCGGGCCCGGCGGCGGTGACGGCGTACATCGCCACCCGGCTCCTCCTGCGGTTCTTCGCGTCGAGGAACCTGGCGCCCTTCGGGACCTACTGCCGGGTGGCGGGCGCCCTGGGCATACTGCGGTTCGCCTGAGCCTCCCGGGCCGCCACCAGGCGGGCGTCGTAGTCCGCCACTGCGCCGGTCAGGGCACGCACCGCATCGGCCACTGATTCCGGAAGGCCCTCCAGTACCGCCGCCATCCGCCGGGTGGTGCACGCCCGCCCGTGAGCGAGCGCCTCGTGCCCGGCGGCGGTGAGATTGACGAAGGTGCGCCGGCGGTCAGCGGTGTCCGGCACCCGCTCGACCCATTCCCGGTCCACCAGCACGTCCAGGATGGCGGTGATGGCCGACATCCGCATCTGTCGGGCGGCGGCGAGGGCGCTGACGTGGTGCAACCCCTCGTCGATGCGGTGCATCACCCGCAACTGCTCCAGCGACGGGGAGCCGGGCTCGACATCGAGGGCCGTGCGCAGCAGCCGGTAGAGCCTCGGCACCAGCTCCGCCAACTCCTCGGCGGCGTCTTGCATCTCCATCGCCGGATCGTATACTACTTCACTAGATGAACTATTCAGTTCATGAACTATTCAGGAGGTGGTCGATGTCCGGCACGCAGGTCGCCCGCAGCTTCGCCGCCCCGCCCTTCGAGGGGCTGGCGAGCGCCGAGGCCGCCCGCCGGCTGGCCGAGGTCGGGCCCAATGCGGTCGAAGAGCGGGCCGAGCCCGCCCTCGTGCGGCTGGCGCGGCGATTCTGGGGCCCGCTGCCCTGGATGCTGGAGGTCACCATCGTGGCGACCTTCGCCCTTGGCAAGGCCACCGAGGCGGTGATCATCACGGGCCTCCTCGTCGTCAATGGGCTGCTGGGCTTCCGTCAGTCCGCCCGGGCCGACCGGGCGTTGCAGGCCCTGAAGAGCCGGCTGGCCGTCACCGCCCGGGCGCACCGGGACGGGGCCTGGCGGCGGGTGCCAGCCCGCGAGCTGGTGCCCGGCGACCTGGTGCGCATCCGGACCGGCGACATCGTCCCCGCCGACCTCGAGGTCCTGGAGGGCTCGGTCAGCCTGGACCAGTCCAGCCTCACCGGGGAATCGCTGCCCGAGGATGTGCACGCGGGCGGGGTGGCGCTGGGCTCCAGCCTGGTGCAGCGGGGCGAGGTGACCGCCCGGGTGACGGCCACAGGGCCGGCGAGCTACCTGGGCCGGGCCGCCCGCCTGGTACAGGAGTCCCGGGCACCCACCGCGCTCGAGCGGGCGGTCTTCACGATCATCCGGTACCTGGTGGCCATCGACGCCACGCTGGTGGCCGTCATGGTGGTCTACGCGCTGGCCACCGGCACGCCGCTGGGGCAGGTGGCCCCCTTCGCCCTCATCGTGCTCATCGCCTCGGTGCCGGTGGCCCTGCCGACCACGTTCAGCGCCGCCCAGGCCGTGGGCGCCCAGGAGCTCAGCCGGGAGCACGGCGTGCTGGTCCGCCGGCTGGCGGCGGTGCAGGAGGCGGCGTCGATGGACGTGCTGTGCACCGACAAGACCGGGACGCTGACGCTGAACCGGCTGCGCCTGGCGGCCGCCGAGCCGGGTCCGGGATTTGACCGGGACGCCCTGCTCGAGCTCGCCGCCCTGGCATCGGACTCCGCCGGGCAGGACCCCATTGACCTGGCGATCCTGGCAGCAGCGGCTGGGACACCGGGGACGCCGGGGACGCAGGCCGCCTCGGGGTGGCGCCGGGTGGCCTTCCAACCCTTCGACCCGTCCACCAAGCGGACCGAGGCGACGGTGGACCGGGACGGCCCCCATGGACTCGAGCGCGAGGTGGTGGTGAAGGGGATGCCCCAGGTGGTCGCCGGCCTGTGCGCGACGCCCCCGGAGGGGCTGGACGCCGCGGTGGAGCGCCTGGCGGTGATGGGGTGCCGGGTGCTGGCGGTGGCCGCCGGGCCGGCCGGGGCGCTCGAGTTCGCCGGCCTCCTCGGCCTGGCCGACCCGCCCCGGCCCGACGCCCGGGCGCTGGTGGACCAGCTGCACGCCCTCGGTGTCGCGGTGAAGATGGTGACCGGCGACACGGCCGCCACCGCCATGGCCGTGGCCCGGGCCGTGGGCATCCGCGGGCCGGTCATCACGGGCGCGGACATCCGAGCCAACCCGGGGCGGGCCCGCAGTGCGGCGGTGGTGGCCGCGGTCTACCCCGAGGACAAGCACGCCGTGGTGGCTGCCCTCCAGGAGGCCGGGCACACCGTCGGGATGACCGGCGACGGGGTCAACGATGCCCCGGCCCTCCGCCGGGCGGAGGTGGGCGTGGCGGTCGAGGGGGCGGTGGACGTCGCCCGGGCGGCCGCCAGCATGGTCCTGACCGACCCCGGGCTGGTTGACCTGGTGGAGGCGGTGCGGGTGAGCCGCAGCATCCACCAGCGGATGCTGACCTGGGTGCTGAACAAGATCGTGAAGACGGCGCAGGTGTCGGTCTTCCTCACGGTGGGCTTCTTCCTCACCCACCGGATGGTCACCACGCCGCTGGACATCGTGCTGCTGCTGTTCGCCAACGACTTCGTCACGATGTCGCTGGCGGTGGACCGGGTGCGCCCCTCGGCGTGGCCCGACCGCTGGCGGGCGGGTGCCCTGACCGCGGCGGCCCTGGTGCTGGCGCTGGGCGTGGCCGGCCAGTCGTTCCTCGACCTGGCCCTCGCCCGGGGGGCGTTCCACCTGGACTGGGGCCAGACCCAGACCCTGATGTTCGTGATGCTGGTGGTCACCGGCCAGGCAACGGTCTACCTGGTGCGGGAGCGGGGCCGGCTGTGGGCGTCGCGGCCCGCCGGGCTGCTGCTGGCGGCCACGGTAGGCGACCTGCTGGCGGTCGGCCTGGTGGCCCGCCTGGGGATCCTGATGCCGGCGGTGGGCCTGGGGCCGATGCTGGCGGTGCTGGGGATCGCGGTGGCATCGATGCTGGCGCTGGACCCCGTCAAGGTGCGGGTGCTGCGCCGTCTGGGCCTAGGCTGATCCCAGCCCGCCCCGCCAGGGGCCCGCTCAGCCCGGAAAGGGCGGCTGCAGGCCGGCGAACATGGGGAAGTGCTTCACGTTCAACGTGATGAGCGGCAACCCGGCGACATCCGCCGTCGCCGCAATGAGGTAATCCCCGAGGTCGATGCCGGCGTGCGACCGGCGATGCGACCGGATCATCCGGCCCGCAGTGCGCGCCACTTCATCCGTTACCGGGAGGAGTGTCAGGGCGTCGAAGAGGCGCGCAACCGCGCTTCGCTCGGCCGAGCGCGTGCCGCCTTCAACTTCTGACCGGGAAACGACGCTGGCATAGGTTTCACGCCGAAGGAGCAGCGCCGTGGCCCGTTCATCGCCCCGGAGGTGGGCGATGAGAATCGTGCTGTCGAGCAGGTGCCCGGCTCCGGCTGCACTCATAACCACTCATAACCACTCATAACCACTCATAACCCAAGGCGATGCAGCTTCTCGTCGGCTGACGGCCCCCGTACCGATGCCAACCATTCTGGCCAGTCCGGGTAGTCGGCGAGTAGGCCGGACGTCTGGAGGATGGCCGCCTCCCGTTCCCCACCCTCGTCGATCCCAAGCCGCTCGTCCAACAACTGGCGGATCACCGCCGCCTTCGAGACCCCCAGCTCGCGCGCTCGGGTCCCCACGAGTTGATCCTGCTCCTCGGTCAGATAGATCTGTGTTCGCCGCATACATCAGGAGTATACATCGCCGCTGTGTGCGAAGACGATGTGCGGGCGGTGAGAGACAAGCCTTGCGCAGGCGGAGAGGAGCGACGAACTGGAAGCGAGGTGCGGGCTAACCCAAAAAAAGGCCTAGTCCTCGGCGTACCACACCGGCTCGACGATGTGCTCCGGCCGGAACCACGGGGCCTGCCCGGCGCTCGCCCGCAGGGTGCCGCTCGCCGCGGTCACCGTCGGCGGCACGGTGGTGACATCGAGGCCCAGAGCGGACCGCAGGGCGTCGTACCCCCAGGGACTCCGGAGGAAGGGCTTGGGGGACGGAGCCCCTGATGGGTCGGGCCAGACGGGTAGAAGAGGAGTCCGGGAGATCGCCTGCCTGAGCCGCCGGAAGAGCCCATGCGTGGTTGCGTCCGTCACCGGGTTCATCCTCCCGTCCCCGAATGTCCCTGAATGTCCCTGAAGGCAAGCTAGCGTACCGACCTTGCGCCAGCGGGACCGCCACCTGTCGAGACTGTGAACAACGCGTGAACGTTTCCCCAATCGACGCCCTGGATAAACCTGGGCGGACCAGACTGGCCCAGGCCGGGTAAAGCCCGGGGGAGCGGGTACCCTGGGTCCCATGGTTGAAGTGCAGATCGCCGGCGAGGGCGGCGTCGAGGTGCCCGAGGGCGACCGGCCTCTGGACCCCGAGCGGCTGCTCCGGCTGGCCGGCCTGGTGCGGGCAGTGCTGGAGGAGGCCCGCCAGATGGACCCCGACCAGGCCACCGCCGCCGAGCTGGCCGCCCTGCACGACCGGGTCACCGCCCAGGCCTGGGAGGCGCTCCCCAACAGCCTGCGCAGCGAGTTGGAGGCCATCGACCTCACCCTCCCCTGGCGGGACCGGGCGGAGGCCGCCACGCCCCAGGAGGTGCGGGTGGCCTACTCCGGGCTCATCGGGTGGCTGGGCGGGCTCTTTCAGGGCCTGCAGGCCGCCGTGCAGTACCAGCAGATGCAGGCGCTGGCGCAGCTCGGCCAGGGCGGCGGCGGCCCGGGCGGCCAGATTCGGCCCCCGGGCATCGGTGAGCCCGAGCGGGAACACCCCACGGGGCAGTACCTGTAGCGATGGCAGCCACCACCCTCGGCGAGCTCCGGGCTGCCGGCTACCCCGACCGCACGGTGAAGGAGGAGCTGCGCGCCAACCTCGTCGCCCGCCTCGGCCGGGGCGAGGAGCTCTTCGCGTCGATCATCGGCTACCAGTCGTCCGTCCTGCCCTCCCTGGAGCGGGGCATCCTGGCCGGCCACGACCTCATCCTGCTCGGCGAACGCGGCCAGGCCAAGACCCGGCTGATCCGCCACATGGTGGAACTGCTGGACGACGAGATCCCGGTCATCGAGGGATGCGAGGTCAACGACCACCCCTACCACCCGATCTGCGCCCGGTGCCGGGCCCTCGTGCTCGAGCGGGGCGACGCGACGCCGGTGGCCTGGGTGGGCCGGGACACCCGCTACGCCGAGAAGCTCGCCACCCCGGACACCTCGGTGGCCGACCTCATCGGTGACGTCGACCCGATCCGGGTGGCCGAGGGCCGCTACCTGGCCGACGAGCTCACCATCCACTACGGCCTGATCCCGCGCACCAACCGGGGCATCTTCTCGGTCAACGAGCTGCCCGACCTGCCCGAGCGGATCCAGGTCGGACTGCTGAACATCCTCGAGGAGCGCGACGTCCAGATCCGGGGCTACAAGATCCGCCTACCGCTGGACCTGCTGCTGGTGGCCAGCGCCAACCCGGAGGACTACACCCACCGGGGCCGCATCATCACGCCCCTGAAGGACCGCTTCGGCACCCAGGTGCGCACGCACTACCCGCAGGAGGTCGCCGCCGAGATCCGCATCATGGACCAGGAGGCGCACCTCCCCGACCTGCGGCCGGACGGTGGGCCCGAGCTGGCGCTGCCGCTCTACATGAAGGAGCTGGTGGCGGCGCTCACCCGGGAGCTGCGCCGCTCGGCCCAGGTCAACCAGCGCAGCGGCGTGTCGGTGCGCTACAGCATCGGCAACCTCGAGACCGTGGCGGCGGGTGCCCTGCGCCGCGCGCTCCGGGCGGGCGAGCCCCGGGCGGTCCCCCGCCCCGTCGACCTGTGGTCGGCCCTCGGGGAGTCGCTCGGCCGGATCGAGTTCGAGACCCTGGAGGAGGGCCGGGAGGAGTGGGTGGTCGAGCAGGCCCTCAAGCGGGCGATGGTGGACGTCTACCGCCGCCGCCTCGGGGGCGAGAGCCTCGGCCCGCTCCAGCAGCTGTTCGACGAGGGGCTGTCGGTGGAGACCTCGGAGGCGATGGGGGCCGAGACCTTCCTCGCCCAGTTCGCCCGGGTGCCCGGCCTGGGCCGGATCATGCAGGCCCTGGCCATCACCGAGGAGTCCAAGCAGTCGGCCGCCTCGGCGCTCGAGTTCGCCCTGGAGGGGCTCCACCTCTCCAAGCGCCTGAACAAGTCGGCCGGCACTGCCGCCAATGGAGGCGGCTGGACGTTCGGGAACTGAGCCCGATGGCTTCCCGCTTTGCGCAGTGGGACGGGAGCCAGGACCCGTTCGGGCCCGACGTCGACCTCGCCCAGGTCCTCGATGAGATCTCCGACGACGTCCTGTCCGGCTTCGGCGCCCAGGCCGCCCTCCGGCGCCTCATGCGGCGGGGCATGCGCGGGGCCAACGGAACGAAGCTGGGGGGCCTCGACGACCTCCGCAAGCGGCTGGAGAAGCGCCGGCGCCGGATGGCCCGGGACCTCAACCTGGAGGGGCCGATCGCCGACCTCCAGGACCGCCTGAACGAGATCCTCCAACAGGAGCGGGCGGCGCTCGCCGAGCAGCAATCCGACGACGCCCGCATGCGGGAGGGCTTCCTGGACACCCTGCCCGACTCGCCGCCCGGAGCACTCAAGGAGCTCATGGACTACCGCTTCGCCTCGCCCGAGGCCCAGCAGGCCTTCGACCAGCTGGTGGCCGACCTGCAGAAGCAGATCCTGGACGCCCACTTCAAGGCGATGTCGGGCGGGCTGGGATCGATGACCCCCGAGGACGTCGCCCGGGTGCGGGAGATGCTGGCCGCCCTGAACGCCATGATCGCCGCCCGGGAGCGGGGCGATGAGTACGACTTCCCCGCCTTCATGGACCGCTTCGGCGACATGTTCCCGGAGAACCCCAAGACCCTCGACGAGCTGCTGGAGTCCCTCGCCCGGCGCATGGCGGCGATGAGCCGGCTGCTGGCGAGCCTCTCGCCCGAGCAGCGCCGCCAGCTGCAGGAGCTGACCGAGACCCTCCTCGGCGACCTCGACCTGGCGTTCCAGATGGACCAGCTGGCCTCGGAGCTGCGGGCGCTGGCCCCCTACCTGCCCTGGGGAGAACCGGTGAGCGGGTTCGGCGACGAGCCGATGCCGCTCTCCGACGCCGTCGGCGCGGTGGAGGAGCTGAGCGACCTCGACGAACTCGACCAGGCCCTGCGGGGCGACTACCCCGGGGCGTCGCTGGACGACGTGGACGAGGAGAAGCTGCGCCGCAGCCTGGGCGAGGGGGCCGTCACCAACCTGCGCCACCTGCGCTCGATCGAGAAGGCGCTGGAGGAGGCGGGGATCGTCACCCGGCAGGGCGGCAAGCTGGAGGTGTCCCCCCGGGGCGCCCGCCGGCTGGGCGAGCGCGCGCTGGTGGCGGTCTTCGAGCGGATCCACAACGAGCGCCCCGGCACCCATGACGCCCCCGAGACCGGCGGCGCCGCCGAGCCCACCGGGGCCACGAAGCCCTGGCACTTCGGCGACACCGGCGAGATCGCCGTGCAGCGCAGCGTGTTCAACGCCGTCCTGCGGGCCGGGCCGACGTCGTCCGGGGGCCGGGTGGCGCTGATCCCCGACGACTTCGAGCTGGTCGAGTCCGAGACCCGCACCCGCACCGCCACGGCCCTGCTGCTGGACCTGTCGTTCTCGATGCCGCTGCGCGGCCACTGGCTGCCGGCCAAGCGGATGGCCCTCGCCCTGCACGCGCTGATCGAGGGCAAATACCCGCAGGACCGCCTGCACCTGATCGGGTTCTCCGACTACGCCCGCCGGCTGCAGCCCACGGACCTGACCGCCCGGGCGCCGCTGGAGCGGGTGTACGGCACGAACATGCAGCACGCCTTCCTGCTGGCCCGGCGGCTGCTGGCCGAGGACCCCCGGGCCTCCAAGCAGGTGATCATGGTGACCGACGGCGAGCCCACCGCCCACCTGGTGGAATTCGGTCCGAACCGGGAGCCGGAGGCCTTCTTCTCCTACCCGCCGACGGTCGAGACGATCCGAGCCACCCTGGCGGAGGGGATGCGTCTGGCGGCGTCAGGCGTGACGCTGAACGTGTTCATGCTGGAGGACTCACCCGGCCTGGTGGCCTTCATGGAGAAGCTGGGGCGGCTGACCGCGGGCCGGGTGTTCCGGATGGACAGCCAGGACCTGGGCCGCTTCATCCTGTCGGACTACGTCCGGCGCCGCGGGTAGCCGTGACCGCTCAGCCCATGTGGCTCACGTGCTCGGGCGTGATGCGGATGATGACCCGCTGCTCCTCGGGCGGGCTGGGGTAGTCGGTGCCCGTGTACTTGTGCCCCAGCTCCTGGATCAGCACCTTGTCGGAGTCGTCTTCGATGGTCGCAGTGCCCCGGATCTCGAGGTACCGGTAGGGGTTGTCGGGGTCCAGGATGGACACCGCAACCCGGGGATCGCGGGAAAGGTTGCGGAACTTCTGGCGGCCCTTGGTGTTGCTGAACATCAGTTGAGAACCGTCCCAGGTGAACCAGACGGGCGTCGTCTGCGGTTCGCCCTTCGGGCCGACTGTGGCGATGTGGGCGAAGCCCTTCTTCTCCAGCAGGTCGCGGTGGCTTTCGGGGATCTCGATGGGCATTGCTTCCTCCTCGCGTAGAGTTAGTCCCAGTAGTTGCCTCCCATACTACCGGGAGCTTCTGGGCCACGGCTGGGGCCTTCAGGCGGCCATCGCCGCCCGTAGCGAACTGAGGAAGGGGCGTGGGTCCGCCAGATCGTCGGGCGTAATGTGCAGCAGGGTCCAGTGCCGCGCGGTGATGGCGTTGCGGCGCCGCAGATCGTGCCACCACCCTTGGCGACCACCGTGGAACTCGAACCCGTCCCCTTCCACGCCGAGGCGGAGCGGCGGGTACGCGAAGTCCACCACGGCGATCAGCCGGCCGCGCACGTCCCGGATCTCGTACTCCTCGACGAAATCGCCCTCCGGAGCCAGGAGCGCCCGGACCGACTTCTGGAAAGCGCTGGCCGAGGGGCCGTCCTTGGGGCCGCGGTCGTCCAGGAGGCGGGCAAGCCGACCCACACCGCGGCGGCCAGGACCCGCGATCTTGGCCATCGCCCAGCGCAACTGCATCTCGCTGGCGAAGTTGCGGCGCATCACCTCGTCGACGGTGTTCTCGAACACGACCGGGTCCGGCTCAACCTCGGCGAGGTTGATGAGGGTCATGGCAGGGTTCATCACCGGGATGCCCTCCGCCTGCATGACGAACTGAGGGTTTGGGACGCGGCGGTAGACCTGCACCTGGGGGACGCTCAGGCCACGCTTCGGGGCGATGATCTGGAGGGGTTCCAGAACTCCCTGGGCATCCCGGGCGTTGAGGTCGTAACCCTTGAGCCCGTGCAGGGCCGCCGCTGAGCGGTGCGAGGCCGCGCCGCTCCCCGACCACAGGCACGCGGCCATCAGATCCTGGTGCCGGGAGGGGGGCGCGCCGGTCAGCCGGTACACGTCGGGCAGGACCCGCTCGATTTCTTCCCGCTCGATGGCCCGGACCAGAGCGCCGGGGTACAGGCCGCAAGCCAGGCACTGTTCCCTGGTGACGAGGCCGTGCTGCTCGGCGGCGAACTCCCTGAGAAGATCCATGAGGGCACCATAACGATGCCCACCGACATTTTTGGATCAAAATCACGCGTCACGCGTGATTTTCATCCATTAATGCTTCCCCAGCCGCCTCCACCAGGCGTCCGCACCGAGATGACGTCGCCACGGTGGAGTTCCCGGGTGACCTTGTCGGGCAGCTCCTCTTCTTCCCCGCCCGCCCGCAGCAGCACGTTTCGGCCGGGCGCCCCCGGTTGCCCCCCGGCGAGGCCGTAGGGCCGGGACACCCGCCGGTCGGTCTGCAGCGACAGCGTCGCCGCGTCGGCCAGCAACTCCAGGTCGCGCCGGATGCCGTCGCCGCCCCGCCAGCGGCCTTCGCCGCCGGTGCCCTCCCGGAGCTGGTAGGCCCGGACCCGGAGGGGATAGGCGTACTCCAGGGCCTCCGCCGGGGTGTTCTTGGTGTTCGTCATGTGGGTGTGCACGCCCGACATGGCGTCGCGGCCCGGGCGGGCGCCCTGGCCGCCGCCCACGGTCTCGTAGTAGGCAAACGAGGACCACCCGATCAGCGTGTTGTTCATGGTGCCCTGCGAGGCGGCCGGGATGCGGTCGGGCACCGCCTGGGCGAAGGCCCCGAGCAGCACGTCCACGATGCGCTGCGAGGTCTCCACGTTGCCCGCCGAGACCGCCGCCGGGGACTGGGCGTTCACCACGCTCCCTTCGGGCGCGATCACCGTGACCGGGCGCATGCCGCCCGCGGTCGGGGGGACGTCGGGGCCGGTCACGGCCCGCACCACGTAGGTGACCGCCGAGACCGTCACCGGGAGCGGGGCGTTCACGTTGCCCCGGGCCTGGGGATCGGTGCCGGTGAAGTCCACGGTGAGGGCGTCCCCGGCGATGCCCAGGCGGACCACGATGCGCACCGGGCCGGAGCCGGAGCCGTCGGAGTCGAGGACGTCGGCGAAGGTCCACTCCCCGTCCGGCAGGGCCGCGATCCCCGCCCGGACCGCGGCCTCGCTGTAGGCGATCAGCCCGGCCATGGCGGAGGCCAGGCCGGCCACCCCCAGGCGCGCGGCGAGGGAGCGAAGCCGGGCAGCGCCCACCGCGTTGGCGCCCTCCTGGGCGCGGAAGTCGCCCAGGCGCTCCGCCGGCGTGCGGGAGTTCACCGCGATGATGTCGAGGACGGCGTCGTCCGGTACCCCGCCCCGCCAGGCGAGCACCGGCGGCAGCCGGAGGCCCTCCTGGAAGACGTCGGTGGAGTCGCCCGGCATGCTGCCCGGCGTCTTGCCGCCGACGTCGGCGTGGTGGGCGCGGTTGGCGACGTAGCCCAGCAGGGTGCCGCCGGCGAAGACGGGCGAGACCAGCGTGAGGTCGTTCAGGTGCGTGCCGCCGGCGAAGGGGTCGTTCACCACGGCGGCGTCGCCCTCGTCCAGCCCGGGGAACTTGGCGAGGACCGCGGCGATGCTGGCGGGCATCGAGCCCAGGTGCACCGGCATGTGCTCGGCCTGGGCGCACAGCTCGCCATCGGGTGTGGCCAGGGCGCACGAGCAGTCCTCCCGCTCGGTGATGTTCGGCGACCGGGCGGTGCGCTTCAGCGTGACGCCCATCTCCTCGGCGATGCCGGCGAGGGCGTGGCGGGCGATCTCGAGATCGAGGGCGTCCATCCTCAGGCCCAGCCTCATGCCCTCTGCAGGATCAGGGTGCCGACGCCATCCACCTCGCCCGCCCAGCCCGGCTCCACGACGACGGTGGCGTGGTCGCCCCAGAGGCACGCCGGCCCCTCCACCCGGACCCGGTGGCTCTCCGGTACCGGGGGCAGCGGGAGCGCCGGCTCCGGGCCCAGCGCCCGCACCCGGAAGGTCACCAGCTCGACGGGATCCCCCGGTGCCTCCCAGCCGTAGCGGGCCTGGTGGGCGGCGCCGAAGGCCGCTGGCAGCTCGGCCAGCTCGGCCAGCGAGGTGAACGGGACCGAAACCTCGTGCGCCTGGCCCCGGTAGCGGCAGTCGATCCGGGCCTCGGTGACCGCGGGCTCGGCCCCCTGGCGCCGCAGGCCATCGGCGGCCTCGGCGGCGAGCTGGTCCAGTACTGCCTCCACGTCCTTGAGGAAGGGGTCCACCATCGGCCGGGTCAGGGCGACGTCCGCCGCCAGGGGCGCCGCCAGCAGGCCCAGGGCGGACAGCGCCCCGGCCGACGGCGGGATGAGCACCGTGGCGATCTCGAGGGCCGAGGCGAGCGCGCAGGCGTGCATCGGCCCCGCCCCGCCGAAGGCGACCAGGGCGAAGCCCCGGGGATCGCGGCCGCGCTCCACCGTGACCACCCGGATGGCCCGGGCCATCTGCGCCTCCACGACCCGGAGGCCGGCGGCGGCCACCTCCGCCACCGGCACGCCCAGCGGCCCGGCGAGGGTGGCCAGGGCACGCTCGGCGGCGCCGGCATCGAGCCCCAGCCGCCCGCCAAGAAAGTGGTCCGGGTCGAGGTGGCCGGCGACCACCTGGGCGTCGGTCACCGTCGGCCGCTCGCCTCCCCGGCCGTAGCAGGCCGGGCCCGGCTCCGCCCCGGCGCTCTCCGGCCCGGCACGCAGGGCACCGGCGGCGTCCAGCCACAGGATGCTGCCGCCGCCCGCCCCCACGGTGTGGATGGCGAGGGCTGGGATGCGCACCGGCAGGCCCCCGAGCTCGGTCTCCGAGTCGACGGCCGGAGTGCCACCCTCGATCAGGCAGACGTCGGTGGACGTGCCGCCCATGTCGAAGGTCACCAGGTCGGCGAAGCCGGAGGCGGCGGCGGCCACCAGGGCCCCCCGGACGCCGGCAGCCGGCCCGGAGAGCACCGTGTGCACCGGGGCTCGGGCCGCCTCGTCCAGCGTCATGGTGGCGCCCCCCGAGCGCATGACCACGACGCCGGCGCCGAGGTCGGTGCAGCGCTGGGCGAGGCGGTCGAGGTAGCGCTCCACCACCGGGCCGACATAGGCGTCCAGCGCCGTGGTGGATGCCCGCTCGTACTCCCGGAACTCCGGGCTCACTGACGACGACAGCGAGACCCGGATCCCGGGCGCCACCTCGGCAGCAAGGGCCGCCAGGCGGCGCTCGTGACCTGGGTTGGCGAAGGAGAACAGCAGGCACACCGCCAGCGACTCGACCCCCGCCTCGACCAACGTGGCGATCGCCGAACGGGCGGCGTCCTCGTCGAGGGCCACCTCGACCGCCCCGTCGGGCAACA